>CAWUNZ010000336.1:0-3792 GCA_963923445.1 uncultured bacterium | reverse complement strand
GGCGATGGCGCGCCGAGATGAGATCCTTCAGGCCGTCGCAGATGCCAACCGGCAGATCCAAATCACCACAGAGCGGATTGAATCGAGAAGGGAACTGCTCGCATTGACCAAGTACCGCTCCGCCGCGGAGCCTGATTGGTCCCGTTGGTACCACGATTCCAACTTGTTCCTGAGTGAAACAGCGGTAGTCCCCTCTGATTCTCCTGTGCTGCTGCTGCGAGAGGTCAGGAAAGCGTTGTTTTTGGAGAAGGAATCTATCGCGGACCTGTCCCGATCCAGGAAAATGGTGGAAATTCTTGGGCTCGCAGGTCCGGGGATGGCCCTGTTGGTTCCTCCCGACTCGGGAGCTGACGCTGTAACGGCTTCACACCGGATGTCAATAATTCGTGATATGGCTGGCGCGGCTTTGCCTGATCTCTGTGCTGCCGGTTTGCCATCGGTCTTCATCGGTGCCATACGGAATCAGGTTGATCGAAGCCGCACAGGTTGGCTGGCGGGGGGCGGTAAGCAAGTGCTGGAGTCGATCCGACCGTTGGCTGGGGGCATCGGCGCCTGGCGGGAATCGGTTGGCAGAAGCCGTGATTTTCCCGTGGTGAACGGTTGGGATCAATTGGTGGGTCTGCTCTGCCGGATGGCTGGCCCCGAGGTTCCTCCTTTGGAGGCTCTCGAGCGGTATTTGAAAACAGCCAATCAATCGTTGTACCCTTGTGAAGCCCTTGTCGAGTTTCCAGAAATGCCCCCCGGGGAAATGGTGCTGGTATTGGCAAACACAAACCGTTCCGAAGCGACTGTTCGACTGGCTCAGGCAAAAAAGGAGAAAAGAAACGGAGGCTGGCTGATCACGTTTCGCGCCGCAGCAGACGCCAGGCTTGCCTGGTTTCCCGGAGAACCTTGCTTGGTCGTGCTGGTTCATGGAGACAAGGACCTGGCAATCTGGCAGGGACCCGCCCGCCAGGCCGTGGGAACCGAAGGTATTTGGGGGAAATCGTCCAAAGGGATTCCATCGCAATTGAGGTGGCAAAAAGGGGATGTGCCGGAGCCGCCCGCATGGTTCGTCGAAGCGATCAGGTAGCCCGCCCGAGCGCCCGCCCCATGCAATCCTGGAACAGAGCGCGCCATTCCAGTTCTTGGATTTCAAGCATGGTGCTTTCTTTCCCTCCCCTTTCCACCATTCGGGTGAATGCCGTCGGGGAGAATTGGGCGCCTTCCAAAACTTCTTTTATGTCTGTCAACCCGTCGGAAATGGCGTTTTGTACGGGATGTGTTCCCGCCCGCCTGAACCAGTAGCACGCGTTCCCGAAGTCCCCCTCCCGGCGATGGGCGATGCCATGCCAGTAGGAGCCGTCCTGCGTGTCCAAGTCCTGGCAGATGGAATGGGCCTTGTCGAAATGATCAAACCTGAGCCAGAGGGCGGACAGGCATGCCAGTGCGGCTTGCTTGTCTTGGATAGGTCCGCCCAGCAAGGCGAGGTTATTGGTCAAATCTTTCAGCGGCGCCACAGCCTGAGTTTGGGGATCACCAATAGCTAATCCCGGGGGAGGCAATAATTCCAATAATCGAACCCAGTCTTTCATGATTGGATGGTTCCATAAAGGGTCATGAACAAGTGATCGCTGACAAAACCGGCACCTTCCAAGTGCGATCGTTCGGTGCCGCATGCAGGCTTTTCATTGATGCTTTCAACGGTCCAGCGGCCTTTGCCAATTGTCAGCATCGGCCGTTTCAAAGCTTCGATGGCTTCCGCCACATCCGTCGGACTGGCTGTTGGCAACAATGTTATTTTTCTGCCATCCTTTTCAACCAATAAGCGGGGCAATCCAGCCTTCAGGGCGATCCAACTGCCAGCCTTGCGCGGAAACGGACGAATTCCACCATCTAGTAATGCCAAATCCAATGGAGCGCCGGAGCCATAAAGGTTTGCCGGGTCCATGGAGTGCAGGACGATCACAGGTTCAGTTCCCGGAGTCGCGATTGCCTCCTCATGCAACGCGCTCAAGGCCTCCGGCAGCGCGAACTGCGCCCCATGGAATCCTTCGACAAAGTATCCTCGGCGAATTTCTCCACAAAGTTCCATTCGATTCAAAACCTCGAGCAAGTGCTTCCAAGGAGGCATGGCGCGGCACATTTGGGCCAAATCGCGGCATACCATCCCGTACCTTCTCAGTAGCAATGTCGCGGAAGCCACGGCATGTTCTTCGGGGCTACAGTTTCCAAAAGAGAGGGCAAACCAACGGCCTTCGCCACGATGCCGGTTGGGAGAGGCGAACCCTTCTCGCAAAGCCATGCGCGCGCGCTTGTGGGCGGGAATAGGTTCCTGATTCATCTCGGGTGTCTTGGGTTCACCAGCCCGGCATGTATCGATGCGGTCGTTGGAGACTAGCCCCAAATCTACCAGGTGCCACAGCCTGCTTCGAATTACTGAGGGTGCCAAATTGGCCCGAAGCGCCAAATCTTCGACAAATGCCGCTCCGCTGAGGCGAAGGATTCCAAGAATTTGCGTTTCATCCGATTCGATAACATATTCAGGCTCTTTCCAATGGCTGAGCACCTCACGAGGGAGAAACGAAACGGATTCCGGCGGTCCGCTCCAGCATCCCTCTCCCTCCAGGCACCATGCGTCCAATAATTGCTTCGAGAACCCGGCGAGGCGCGCTGGAAGGATGCCTTGCTCCCAGGCATCAATCGGCGCCGCATGGTATGCCATTCGGTCGAGGACCTTGCGGAGGCCATCGGGCGCTGCCGTTAATCGGCGCGGATGGGCTCCCTGCCAAGAAACCAGAAACGAGGCGAACTGCTGTGGTGGAACTGATACGACATCCCGCCTAAGAAAACCCAGGGTTCCTTGGCGAATTTGGTCCCAATTCGCGGGTGCCGAGTATTCGACCGTTTCCGGAATCAACCTGCCAATAACAGGCAAAACCCGACCCTCATTGGCCCATTCTTGAAGTCTTCTCCCTGCCCAGTCCGGGTCAAAGGGATAGCGCGTGAGCACATCGTCCAATCCAACCAAGGCCCTGGTTTCGAGAAATCGCGCGAGGATTTTGCTGGCCGCCACCTGTTGATCCGAAGGGCTGCAACCATCAGCCCCGAAGGCCAGGTCATAGTCATTCCATTGTTCGGAAGCTATCCATGCGGGGGCTTCCAGCTTGCTAAACCGTTTGGCCGTTCCCTGGTTTGCCAGTTCTTCAATCAAAACGCGCGTGGGACCTTCGAGTTCTGATTCGAGCAGATCTCCCAATCGGATCAGCAAGTCCAGCATTTCCGGCCCCGTGCGCGGAGGGAAACCTTGCCGTCGCAGCCGGCGGTCGACCATCGCCACGGCGCGAGGATCGATAAGGCGAGTTGTTCCTTGTGACGGGAGGACCTCATCCAGCAAGTTTTTGTCGAACTGTTGCCAAGTTTTTGATTCGGCCTCAACACTGTCCTGCTGGTACATGTAGGCAGCGGTGAAATCGAACAGGATGTCGGCGGCGAACGGGCAAGGGGCCTCCGCCCGCCTCGTGACGACACGGATTTCTCCGCGGCGCGCTGCCTGGATAATTTCCGCAAGCGCACTGACTTCAAGGTGGTCTTGAAGGCATTCCCGATAGGTTTCTGCGATGATGGGAAAGTCGGGATGGCGGCGCGCGACTTGAAGAAGGTCTTTCCCGCGCAATCGCTGAAGCCAAAGGGGAGATCGCTTGCCTGGGAGCGCCCGTGGGAGCAGCAAGGCCCTTGAGGCGTTTTGTCTGAAACGGACCGCAAAAAGCGGGCTGTCAGCCAATTGCCTGAGAATATTCTCCTCGATATTTT
>CAWUNZ010000335.1:0-3803 GCA_963923445.1 uncultured bacterium | reverse complement strand
TGGATTGGCACGATGGATGCTTTGATTTCTTCAGTGTTAATCAAGAGTGGCATTGGATTGCCAGTCATGGGGATCCAATATTTTTGATGGAGGATGATATGTCTGCTGAATTGAAAAAAGTGCTTCTGGATGCTTGGTCTGCCGCCTTGCCATTCCAAGGAACTTCCGGAACCGAATACGCCGCCGACGCTGTCGGCGCATTGGATGTGTATCTCGATGACCAGACCGTGGTGGTGGAAATGAATGCCCCCGGGATTCATCAGGATCAGGTGGAGGTTGAACTGACCAAGGGTACATCGCTTGTGATCGCGGCAACCCTTCCGGCCCGGGAGGAGAAGGCCGCCTACCTTCGTCGTGAAAGGCCCGAGGGAAGGTTCGAGCGAAGGCTGAGCCTTCCGTTCCCGGTGGACGCCGACAAGGTCGAGGCAAAACTGACCTCGGGAATCCTGACCGTGCGGTTGCCCCGTTTGGCGTCGTCCCTGCCTCGGCGGATTCCGGTCGGGCAAACAAACCTTTCGTGATCAAAGGCCAATTCAATTACCAAGGAGGTGAATCATGTTTCCCGAAACATTGGAAAGGGGATTGATCCTGCGGTCCCACGCGCCGGCCAAGAGGATTCCCCGGGCCGACATCCTGGAAGGGGCCAGCGAGCTGACGCTGATGGTCGACCTTCCCGGATTTCAGGAAGGCGAAATCGAACTGAGCGTCGACAAGAGGGTGCTGTTCATCACGGCAACTCCAGGTCCGTCAGCGGAAGCGCCGTCGGGCAGGAAAGTCCTGCTGCGGGAAAGGACAAGGCTGCCCCATGAGCGCGCCTTCAAGCTGTTGGATGATGTCGATGTCGAAGGGATCTCGGCGAATCTGGCATCGGGCGTTCTCACGGTGAGGCTGCCGAAGAAACCCGAACCCGGTTCACGCAAGATTCCTGTCGGCCTGGTGGTTTGAAACAGCGACTGAATCCAGGACACGCCCGGCGGGTAACCCGCCGGGCGTGTCTTTTTTGTTGATCGGAAAATTCCCGGAAACGACACTGGTTCAAGACTTCCGTTCATGGGCCACCGATGCGATGTCAGTCAATTCCCCGAATCCAAGGCAAAATCCCACCCGCGCCAGGTGGATCACCGCCTTTTGGTTGTGCGGATTGGCCGGTGTGCTGTACCTCGACCGCATTTGCATGGCGCAGGCGATCGTGCCGATCCAAAGGGAATTCAACCTCGACAACCGCGCCATCAGCTATGTGATGATGGCCTTCACGCTGGCCTATGGCATTTGCGAGGTTCCGGCCGGGCGCATGGGCGACCTGATGGGGCCTCGCCTGGTCCTCGTGAGGATCGTGGCCTGGTGGTCGGCGTTCACCATGCTGACCGGGGCCTGCACCGGCTTTTACAGCCTGCTGCTCGTGCGTTTCCTTTTCGGCGCCGGCGAGGCGGGCGCGCTGCCCAACGCCGGACGCGTGATCGCCTCATGGTTTCCCGCGTCGGAGCGGGGAAGAATGCAAGGGTTGATGCTGGCCTCGGCCCAGGTGGGGGGAGTTCTGGCGCCTGTCGCCACCGCCTGGCTGATTGACAAGACCGGGTGGAGATTGGCCTTTTCCGTTTTCGCCTTCGCCGGCTTCGCATGGGCCGCCGGGTTCTGGTGGTGGTTCCGCGACAACCCGGGCACCCACTCCGCCGTCAACAAGGAGGAACTGGACGCGATCCGCGGCGATTCGCCTCCCGCATCAACCCCCCACGCACCCGTGCCCTGGGGGGCCGTGCTTGCCAACAGGGGAATGCTTTCCCTTGGTTTTATCGCTATATTCGCTGCCTTTTATACTTATTATTTTTACTCTTGGTTCCCCAAGTACCTGATCTCGGCCCATGGGCTGGGCAACCAGGCGGCGGGGAACTTCGCCTCGATGGTGATCGGCGGTTCGGCTGTGGGCATGTTGGCGGGCGGTTGGCTTGCCGACCGGATCTCAAGGCGCGCCGCGGATCCGATCCTGTCGCAGAAAAGAGTGGCCGCCGCCTGCTACGCGATTTCGGCCCTTTGCCTTGTGATTGGGGCGCGCATGCCCGACCCGCTTTCCCTTTCAGCCTGGTGGTGCGCCTCGTTCATGGTCATGCATGTCACCCTGCCGAACTGGTGGGTCGTCGCCACGCGCCAGGCCGGGGTGCATGTCGGCGCCATCCTCGGTTTGCTCAACGGGGTCGGCATCGTGGGAGCGTTGGCCTCGCAATGGTTTGTCGGGGCGTTCACCGACTGGAGGTCGGGCTTGGATTTGTCGCCTCGGCAACAATGGGACCCGATGTTTGATCTCTACGGACTGGTGCTGCTACTCAACGCGGTGGCGTGGTGGTCGTTCCGATTGTCGCCGCTTGCCGAAACCAGTGAACCTAACCGGCCCGAAAGCGCTCCATCGCCGCCGGGTTGAGTTCGATCCCCAGTCCGGGTCCTTCCGGCAATGCCAAATATCCCTCGGCGTCCGGCCGGAAGGGAACCTTCACCAGGTCGTCCATGTAGGGCGATGGAGTGAGGAACTCGACATAACGGGCCACGGGCATCGCGCATGACAGGTGAATGTCCGCGGCGAGGCCGATGGCGGTGTTCCAGCCGTGCGGAACCCACTGGACATGGTTCTCATGAGCGGTCCAGGCGATGCGCCAGGCCTCCGTGAGGCCGCCGCACTTGGTGCAGTCGGGCTGGACGATGTCCACCGCCTGCCGTTGGAGCAGCGGGGCGAAGCTTTGCCGACGGGTGAGCACCTCCCCGGTGGCGATGGGCACGGGGGAATGCCGGCGAAGTTCGGCGAAGCCCTCGAAATCGTCCGGCCTGAGGGCCTCCTCGAACCAGGTGATATCGTATTCGGCCAGCATGTGGGCTGTTTTAAGAGCCCACTTGTAGCCATGCGGCCAGTAGGCGTCGCTGCCTCCCGCGTCCACCATCAACTCGATGTCGGGCCCGACCGTCTCGCGCGCCGTCCGCACCAGAATCTCGTCCATGCGGGCGCTGACCCTGCCGAAAGGCTTCCACCCCAGCTTGATGGCTTTGAAGCCCTTGGAGACCGCGACCTTCAGTTTTTCGCGCAGGGCGTCCGGTTCGGCGAACAGAAGGGAACCGTAGGGCTTGATCCGGGTGCGGTAAATGCCGCCCAACAACCGGGCGACGGGCTGGCGGGTGATCTTCCCGAACAGGTCCCACAAGGCGATGTCGATGCCGCTGATGGCGTGCTCGACGCTTCCCCCGCGGCCTTGCCAGAAGGTGTTTTGCCGCAGTTTCTCGCTGACTCGGGCGGGCTCGTCAGCCCTTTCCCCGATCAAAAAAGGCCTAAGCAGGCGGACCGACGCCTCCACCAGGTGGCTGCTGGTGAACACGCTGCCGATGCCCGTGAGGCCCTGATCGGTGATCACCTCGACGATGGAATGAACATTATCCTCGGGCGTCAGTTCCTCGGCCCATCCACCCTCGACGGTTCCGCCGCAGAGACCGGTGACGCGAATGTCGGCAATTTTCATGTCGATGATCTCCCGTGGAGCGGGCGTTGGCCCCAAGGCAGGGGCATGGTGGGCGGTTTGCGGTGGAGGTCGCGCCGAACATCGGCGGGCCGTTCCTTGTACCAGGAAGTGAAGGCCACCAGTTGCTTGACCGCTTCCTCATAGGCTTCGCGACCCTTTTCCGGGGTGGCCAACTCGGCGTCGCCCAGCACGCCCGTGTCGGAATAGCTGCTCGTCCACGACACGACGGTGGCCGGCCCGGCGGCGAAAAGGTCCACCCAGTTGAAGGGGCTGTTTTCGTTGTTGAAACTGATGGTGCCGCTCTTGATC
>CAWUNZ010000334.1:0-3812 GCA_963923445.1 uncultured bacterium | reverse complement strand
ATTCATGCACCACTTTGCCATGAATATCGGTCAAACGGAAGTCCCGTCCAGCGTGACGGAAGGTCAGTCGTTCGTGATCCATTCCCAGCAGATGAAGGATTGTGGCGTGAAGGTCGTGGATGTGAACCTTGCCCTCCCGCGCGAAGAAACCATATTCATCCGTGGCGCCGTGGGATGTGCCACCCTTAACACCACCACCTGCGAGCCACATCGTGAACCCGTCGGGATTGTGGTCGCGACCATCCGAGCCCTGAGCTGTGGGGGTACGCCCGAATTCCCCTCCCCACCAGACCAGGGTGTCGTCCAAAAGGCCACGGTTTTTCAGGTCCCATAAGAGGGCGGCAATCGGCTGGTCGACTTCCCGGGCATTCTTTTCGTGCCCTCGCTTGAGGTCGCCGTGCTGGTCCCATTGAACAAAGGCATCGCTGTGCGTGACCTGAACGAACCGGACCCCGTTTTCGAGGAACCTCCGGGCCAGAAGGCATTGCCTGCCGAAGTTTTCGGTCACAGGGTTGTTGATCCCATAACGGGCTAAGGTAGATGCCGACTCACCTGAAATATCTTGAACGCGTGGCATTTCCGCCTGCATGCGGAAGGCAAGTTCAAACGAGGCAATCCGACCTTCCAGGGCCTGTTCAGGGCCGGTCAGCTTACCGTACTCCGCATTTGATTCCCTGAGGGCGGCAAGCTGAAGTTTTTGCAACGCGGCGGGTGAGTCCGCATTGCGGATGAATTTGACAGCGGCCTTGGTGGCTGGGACCGCCGCGTTTCCCAGAGGAGTGCCTTGATAAGCCGCCGGGAGGAAAGCGCTGCTCCAGTTCGTGACCCCACCGTGGGCCAGCGTCGGGCAGATGGTGACAAACCCTGGTAAAGAATCGTTCTCCGACCCTAAGCCGTAGCTCACCCATGAACCAACAGATGGCCTGACAAAGCTATCGCTTCCGGTGTGAATCTTCATGACGGCCCCGCCGTGCGCGGCGTTGGTTCCGTGCATGCCGTGGACGAAGCAGATGTCGTCAACGAATCGACCCACATTCGGAAACAGTTCGCTCACCATGTGGCCACACTGGCCCTGCGGCATGAATTTCCAAGGCGACCTGAGCAGGTTGTTTGTCGGGGCGAATTGAACCTTGGGTTTTTCGTGGGGGTACGGCTTGCCGTGGTCCCGCTCAAGCATTGGTTTGTGCTCGAAGGTGTCCACCTGGGATGGGCCACCTTTCATGAACAAAAAAACCACGCGCTTGGCCTTTGGCTCAAAGTGCCCAGGCTTCGGTTGAAGCGGGTCCAGTGGTTGAGTGCTTGCCAGTGATTCCCGACCAAGAAGGCCGGCCAAGGCGACGGAACCGAAACCAGCGGCGGAATCCGCAAGGGCCTGACGGCGGGTTGGGTGAATCATGATGGCACCACTACCGGATGGTCACGAATTCATTGGAGCAAAGCAGCACTTGGGCCAAGGCGGCAAAAGCCTTCCGTTGGTCAATGCCTTCCACCGCGCCGGCATTTCGCATGAACGAAAGGGCCCGCTGCGATTCTGTGGCCGTTGGTCTGCGTCCCAAGGCAATCCTGTACATCATTTCCAACTGGTGTTTCTCAGGAACACTGGTATTTCGCGTCACGCTTTCAGCCAGCGATTTGGAGCATTCCATCGCAAGCGGGCTGTTCAGGAAAAAGAGTGCCTGGGTGGCGACGGTCGTGCCAGACCGGTCACCGTTGGAGACACTTGCGTCTGTTCCGTCAAACAATTGGACAACCTCATAGAGGTTGTTCCTGACGACCGGCAGGTAGATAGTTCGTCGATTCGAATCGTAGCGGGTGAGGTCGGTGGATGTGTGGTTGAAAAAATATTCGCGGTTCTTCACGGTCAGGAGAGACCCGCCCATGGTCTTGTCCAATTTTCCCGAGACATCAAGCATCGAGTCGCGGATGGTTTCCGCTTCCATTCGCCTTGGAATCCATCGTGAAAAGAGTTTTCCCGATGGATCCTTCAGTGCTGCTTCCTGCGACTGCGATGTTGATTGCCTGTAGGTTTCGCTTTGGAGGATCAGCCTGTGAAGCTTTTTCAGGGACCAGCCGGTCCGGATGAACTCGGAAGCCAGCCAATCAAGAAGTTCGGGGTTGGTGGGTTTGTCGCCAAGCAAGCCGAAGTTGTCCACTGAGGGAACAATTCCGGTACCGAAATGCCATCGCCAGACACGGTTGACGATGACTCGGGCAGTCAACGGATTCCTGTCCGACGAAAGCCAAAGGGCAAGCTCTTTCCTGCCGCTCGATTTTTCAGGAAATGCCGGGTTGATTCCGGTGGATAAAACCTTGGGCACGCCCCTGGAAACAACCGGGCCCAAGCGTTCGGTGCTGCCGCGAAGATGAATGGCGAGGCTGACCGGAGTGGATTCCGCCACCCCCATGGCGCTCGGTAGATCCGGGGCTTGTTTTTCCAAGTCCGATACCGAACTTTTCAACTTTTTCAGTTCAGCAGCGTCTTGTTGTGTCAGTTTGGCCTCGACATCCTTGCCTGAGAGTTTCGGGTCTGAAACGAGCTTGCCTTCTTTGACAAGGAGTTTTTTGCGCGACTCGATGAATCCATCCACCTCAAGTTTTGCCTTGGTGACCTTGGCCTGATGATCCGCCAGCCTGGTGAGTTCCGATGTGTTGGCAATCTGATTTTCATGCCACTTGGCGACCGTTTTCAGGTCATCCATCGTCTTGGTGCTTTTGAAGATCCCGGCGAGACCGTAATAGTCGGCGGAGGTGATCGGATCGAATTTGTGGTCGTGGCAGCGCGCGCAGCCCAAAGTCATGCCGAGGAAAGCCTTCCCCATGGTGTCGATCTGCTCGTCGATGATGTCCATCTCAAGCTTTTTCTTGTCAACTTCGGCCAGCACCTTGGGGCCCATGGCCAAAAAACCGGTGGCGATCAGCATGCGGTGCTTGTCTGCCGCTGTGCCTGCTTCCAATAGGTCCCCGGCAACCTGTTCCCGAATGAACTGGTCAAACGGCATGTCGGAGTTGAACGCATTCACCACATAGTCGCGGTAACGCCAAGCGTTTCCATGGGCGACATTCTCATCGAGTCCGTTGGAGTCGGCATAGCGGGCCACATCGAGCCAATGGCGCCCCCACCTTTCTCCATAGGCAGGGCTGGCGAGAAGGCGATCTACAACTTTGTTCCAAGCATTGGTCGATTTGTCATTCAGAAATGAATCAACTTCCGCAATTGTGGGTGGTAATCCTGTGAGGTCGAGAGTGATTCTTCGGAGAAGAGACAAGGAATCCGCCGGCGGTGCCGGAGAAATTCCTTCTTTTGCCAGCTTATTTTTGACCAGGTGATCGATCGGGTTCCCTGAGATGGGCCCCACAGGCTTGATGGGTTGAAAAGCCCAGTGCCCCTGCTCCGGCGATTTGATGGCGCTATTGGCGGGAAATTTGGCACCATCCTTGATCCACCGGACAAGATCAGATACCTGAAGATCGGAAAGGGAGCCGTCTGGGGGCATCTTCAATTCGCCTTTACGGCGAATGGCTTGAACAAGAAGCGATGTCTCCGGTTGGCTCGTGTTCACTACCGGGCCGCGGTTTCCTCCCTTGGAAATTCCTGCCGCGGAATCCAAGCGAAGGTTTCCCCGGGCCGAATCGGCACCATGACATTTCCAGCAATGGTTAGCTAAGAGTGGGCGAACCTTGGTTTCAAAGTGGGTCTCAGCGGAATTTGGCTGGGTTTGGACAAAGCCGATTAGAGGCAGGAGGAGGCCTATCATCACTACTTATGACCTGTCTCTTATACACATCTGACGCTGCCGACGAAGGCTTAGGTG
>CAWUNZ010000333.1:0-3821 GCA_963923445.1 uncultured bacterium | reverse complement strand
GCGGCGGGAGAGGCGGACCGCATTCCCCTCAAGGCTCCCCGCCCCACGGTCACCAGGGTGGTGGAAGTCGGCTTGGCGCTCCGGCACGGCGGGGCGTGGCTGTTGCGGCAATGCCCCAAGGGTGGGCGCCGGGAAGGCCTGTGGGAATTTCCCCACAAGGCGATCGGCCAAGACGATGTTCCGGAAACGGGCGCCCGCGCTTTCATCCGGGAAATCACCGGGCACGATGCCGAACTCCGCCCGGCCGGAAAGCACGATCATTCGATCACCCGCTACCGGGTGAGCATTAACCTGTTCGTGGCCGATCTCGCGCGACCGCTGAATCCGGATGTCGGCCGATGGGTTTCCGACGCCGAGATGCCCGGCCTGCCGATGAGCGCGCCTCACCGGCGGATCTGGAAACACCTCGGGAAGGGCCAGTGACTACAGGCCTGCCAATTCAACAAACTCAGCCTCGGTGATCACCTTCACGCCCAGGTCGCGCGCCTTGTCGAGCTTGCTGCCGGCGTTATCACCCGCCAGCACGAAGTCGGTTTTTTTCGACACGCTGCCGGACACCTTCCCGCCCAGGTCCTTGATGGTCCGTTCGATGCCCAGACGATCAAAGCGGGTGAGCGTGCCGGTGACCACGAAGGTTTTGCCGGCGATGGCGGCGACGGTTTGGCGCCTCGGGCCATCGGCGGTGACGCGCACGCCCAGGTCGCGCAGTTCCTGAAGCATCTTCAAATTCTCAGGGTCGGTGAGCCAGGCCCGCAGGCTTGCGGCGCGCTCGGGGCCGATCCCCTCGACGGAAGCCAGCGCACCCTCATCCGCCGCCATCAAGGCGTCGAGGTCGCCGAAAGCGGCGGCCAGCACCTCGGCGACGGTCTCGCCCACATGGCGGATTCCCAGTCCTCCCAGAAGGCGGGCCAAGCCGCGGCCCTTGCTGGCCTCGATGCCCTCCAGAAGGTTCCGAGCGGAGGTTTCGCCCATGCGGTCGAGCGCCTCAAGCTGGTCGGCGCCAAGCCTGTAGAGATCGGGCAGGTGCTTCACCAACCCCGAGTCCACCAGTTGTTCCACCATCTCCTCGCCGAGGCCCTCGACATCCATGGCCGCTCGGGCGCCGAAGGCGCGCAGGCGCCGCTTGAGCACCGCCACGCAACCGCGCCCCTGGCAACGCCAGACCGCGCCCTCGGCATCGCGTGAGACGGGAGATCCGCAAACGGGGCATTCCGAGGGAAACACGAACGGCATCTCGTCGCCCGAGCGACGGTCATGCTCGGCGCGGGAGATGTAGGGGATGATCTCACCCGCCTTTTCCACCACCACCATGTCGCCGACACGGATGTCCTTTTCCGCGATGTAGTCGGCGTTGTGCAGCGTGGCGCGCGATACCGTCGTGCCCGACAAATGCACCGGTTCGAGGTTGGCCACCGGGGTGAGCGCGCCTGTCTTGCCAACCTGGATGTCGATGGACTTCAGCTTGGTCACCGCCTGCTCGGCGGCGAACTTGTACGCCACCACCCAGCGCGGCGCCTTGGAAGTGACCCCCGCCTTCTCCCGCGCCGCCAGGTCGTCGAGCTTGATCACCAGGCCGTCGGTATCGTAGGGCAGGCTGGCCCGCCGCTCGTCCCACTCGGCGATGAGTCCAAGCACCTCGTCGATGTTCGCGGCCAGGCGGATATGGCTGTTGACCGGCAATCCCCATTCGCGGAACCGCGCCAAGGCCTCCATGTGGGTGGGGAAACTGATCCCTTCGAGTGTTCCCACTCCATAGGCGAACAGCCGCAGCTTGCGCCTGCCGCATTGCGAGGGATCGAGGAGCTTGAGCGAACCGGCGGTGGAATTGCGGGGGTTGGCGAACGGGTCGAGACCCTCGGCTTTTCTCGACTCATTGAGGCGGGCGAAATCATCGCGGCGCATGTAGACCTCGCCGCGCACCTCCACCAACGCGGGCGGATGCTCGCACATCAGCCGGAGCGGCAGGTCGCGGACCGTGCGCAGGTTGGCGGTGACATCGTCCCCTTTCTCGCCGTCGCCCCGGGTGAGTCCCCGGGTGAACACGCCGTTCTCGTAGGTGAGGGAGATGGCCACGCCGTCGATCTTGGGTTCCACCGAATAGGCCACCGCCTGTCCGGGAATGAGTTTGCGCAACCGGGTGTCGAACTCGCGCACCTGCGCGGGCTCATAGGTGTTGTCGATCGAGAGCATCGGCAGGCGGTGGCGGACCGTGACGAAACCCTCGATGGGCGCCCCGCCGACCTTGTGGCTGGGGCTGTCGGGGCTGTCGAGTTCCGGATGAGCCTTTTCCAGATCGACCAACTCGGCCATGAGGCGGTCGAATTCGCGGTCGCTGATTTCCGGCTTGGCGTCGATGTAGTAAAGGCGGTTGTGGCGCTCGATCTCGGCGCGCAGCGACTTGATCCGATCCTGGGGACTGGACTTGGACACGGATGGGCCCCGCTGGTGCGCCTTGCCGGCAAGAATTCGATCGTATGTGGATTATGGCGCCGGAGGCCTTGGCGGCCAAGCGGTTCAGGCGGCAAGCGCCCGGGCCGGCTTCAGGTTTCGCAAAGCCTTGTCCGCCAAGCTGGCTGGATCGAGACCTTGCCGCGCCAGCATGTGGCCGCGTGAACCGACCGGCCCCGCCAGGCGGCCCGAGACCCCGGCGGAAACCATTCGGCACGGGATGCCCTCGCGGGCGATCGCCTGTCCCACCAGCGATGACAGGCCGCCGGTGAGTGTGCCTTCCTCGGCGGTGAGCACCACGCGGTAACGGGATAATACCTCCACAAGCTCCGAGGTGGCCTCCGCCGGCAGGTGGGCCATCACGCCCACGGCGGCACAGATTTGGTGGCTGGCCAGTTGTTCCGCGGCGACGCAGGCCTCCACCGCCATGGCGCCGGTGGCGAGGATCAGGATGTCGGTTCCCTCGCGAACCATTGCCGGTTCGTTCCACGAAAACCGGCCTTCAAGCCCGGGCACGGTCGCGTTGCCACCCTTGCCCACCCGAAGATAAACCGGGTCTTCCTGCTTGAGCACCGAGGCCACCACCGCGCGGGTCTGGGCCGGGTCGGCCGGTGCCACGACCCGCATGCCCGGAAGGGCCCGCAGGGCGCCAAGATCTTCCAAGGCATGATGGCTGGGGCCCGCGGCGCCATACGCATATCCGCCCCCGATGCCCACCACGCACACCGGCAACCGGTGCAGCACCGGTCCGTTGCGAATCTGCTCGTAGCAGCGCAGCGCCGCGAAGTTGGCGATGGAGTAGATGAACGGTCGGTAACCCACCATCGCCAAGCCGGTGGCGATGCCCGCCATGTTCTGCTCGGCGACGCCGACATTGAGAAACCGGTCGGGGAACTCGCGGGCGAACGCCTCGACCACGCTCCAGCCCAGGTCGGCAGTCAACAGGAAGATGCGCGCGTCTTCGCGGGCCAGTTGCCGCAGTTGTTCCACCAGCGCGTTTCTCATGCCGCCTCCAGCCCGCCGATGGCCTCATCGAACTGCTGGGCCGACATCGACAGGTAATGCCAGGCGACCTGGCCTTCCATGTATTTCACGCCCTTGCCCAGCACCGTGCGCGCCACCACCACCCGCGGCTTGCCGATGCCGCGTGGCGCGAGCGCTTGGGCCAGTTGGGCGTTGTCGTGGCCATCCACCTCCACCGCTTCCCAGCCGAACGCTTCCCAACGCTCCGCCATGGGGGAGAGGTTGATCACCTCGCGGGTGGGACCCAGGGCCTGCGAGCCATTGAGGTCGATGATGGCCGTCAAATGGCTCAGTCCGTGGTGCGCCGCGAACTGCGCCGCCTCCCACACCTGGCCCTCGTTGCACTCGGC
>CAWUNZ010000332.1:0-3826 GCA_963923445.1 uncultured bacterium | reverse complement strand
GGCAACATCCAGAACCTGGCCAACGCCCTCATGGGCCTCACCATCCAGTGCGCCCGCTGCCACGACCACAAGTTCGAGCCGATCACCCAAGTCGAGTATTACCGGATGCAGGCCATCCTGTTTCCGGTTTACAACCCGGCCAAGTGGTCCAAGCCGAACGACCGGGTGGTGGTCGCGGGTACGGCGCGTGAACGCGAGCAGTGGAAAAAGGCGAACGACGCCGTCGATCGGCTCATTGCCAAGGCCAGGGAACAACTGGCCGAAAAGGCGGCACCTTGGCGGATCAAGGTTGTGGAGGAAAAGACGGCCTCCTTGAAGGAACCGGTTCGCGACTCCCTCCGCGCCGCCTTCGCGACCCCGCCGGCCCAACGAACCAAGGAACAGGCGGCCCTGCTGAAGGCGAACGCGTCCCTGGTCGAAATCAACGACGAGGCCTTGGCCAAGCGGTTCGCGCCGTTCCATGCTGATCGCGAGGCTTCCCGGAAGGAAATATCGCGGCTCGAGGCCGGCAGGCCGGTCCCGTTGGACAAGATCGCGGCATTTGTGGAAAACGATGCCAATCCGCCGGCGCACCGCCTGCTCAAGCGCGGCATCCACACCAATCCCGGTGAACCGGTCACCCCGGGGGTGATCGCCGCGCTGGAGTCGCCCGGCAACCGGTTCACAATGGAACCGCCGCCTGGCGGAGGCGCCTCCACGGGAAGGAGAACGGCCCTGGCCCGATGGATCACCTCTCCGCGGCATCCCCTTTTCGCGCGCGTGATGGTGAACCGGATTTGGCAGCACCATTTCGGAACGGGCCTGGTGGCGACAGCGGATAACCTGGGCGCATCCGGGGCGAAGGCCTCCCATCCCGAACTGCTCGATTATTTGGCGCTGGAATTCATTCGTTCCGGCTGGAGCGTCAAGGCCATCCACAGGTTGATCCTTGGTTCCGCGGTCGCGATGCAATCATCCGAGTCGGGCAACGGTAACGGCACGCGGACGATCGATCCCGACAACCGCCTGCTGTCGCGTTTCCCCCTGCGCAGGATCGACGCGGAGGCCATTCGCGACTCCATGCTGTTTGTCTCGGGCGAATTGGAACCGGCCATGGGCGGCCCTTATGTGCCCACCCAGCGCGCCGGCGACGGTACCGTTTCGGTGGCTGAATCAACATCGGGCGCCCGGAGGCGATCCATCTACCTGCAGCAGCGACGCACGCAGGTCGAGACCTTCCTCCAGTTGTTCGACGCGCCGTCCATCGTTTCCACCTGTGGCAAGCGTTCGACCTCCACCGTGCCTCTCCAATCGCTGGCCCTGCTCAATTCTGAATTCGCCAAAAACAGGGCCTCGGCATTCGCTGGCCGAATCGCCAGGGAGGCGGGGGAATCGATCGAGGGCAGGATCTTGATGGCCTACAGGCTGGCCTGCGCAAGAGCGCCCAGCGCGGAGGAACTCGGCGCCTGCGTGAAATTCATCGCCACCCAGGCGGAGGCTTACGCGGGCATGAAGGATTCGCAAGCGCGCGCCTGGGCGGACCTCTGCCAAATGATATTGGCAAGCAACGCTTTCCTTCATGTGGAGTGACGGCATGACAGGCGGCCATTTCTCCCTGAACAGAAGGTCGTTCCTGGGCGGCCAAGCCGGTGCCCTGGGCGCCATGGCCTTGGCGCACCTGGAAGCCGAGGCGGCGGGTGCCGACCCCTTGGCTCCCCGTTCCGGGCACCAGTTTTCCAAGGCCAAGGCGATCATTTGCCTGTTCCAGCATGGCGGTCCCAGCCAGATGGACCTGTTTGATCCCAAGCCCGAGTTGACCCGCCGGCACGGCCAGGCCCACCCCGACAAGCTTGAGGTTCACTTCCACACCCAGCAGGGAAAGCTTCTCGCCTCACCGTTCCGGTTTCAGCCTCGCGGAAGGGCGGGCATGGAGTTGTCCGAACTACTTCCGGCCATCGGAGGGATTGCGGACGACATCACGCTGGTGCGTTCCATGCGCACCGACTCGGTGGACCACGAGGCCGCGCTGCGGGTGATCCACACGGGAAAGATCTTCCCCGGCCGGCCCGTACTGGGTTCATGGGTGCTTTACGGGCTGGGATCGGAGCGGCGCGACCTTCCAGCCTATGTGGTTCTTTCAGACCCCGGCGGCCTGCCGGTGGACGGCACCAACAACTGGTCCTCCGGTTTCCTTCCGGCGGTGTACCAGGGCACCCCTTTCCGGGCCACCGGCGCCCCGGTGGCGCACCTGGAATCGCCCGCGGGTGTTTCGCCCAAGGCGCGCCGCAACCAACTCGACCTGCTCAACGGCCTGAACGCGGCCCACCTGTCCCGGCATCCGGGCAACGCCGAATTGGAGGCCCGCCTTTCCCACTACGAATTGGCGGCGAAGATGCAGGCGGCGGTTCCGGAGGTGTCGGACATCTCGGGTGAGTCCCAGGAAACCCTGAGGCTTTACGGCATCGACAACCCCAAGTCCGCCGAGTACGGCAAGAGGTGCCTGCTGGCGCGCCGGTTGGTGGAACGGGGCGTGCGCTTCGTGCAGATTTTTCTCAGCGGCCAACCTTGGGACACGCACAGCAAGAACGCCGAGAACCTTCGCAACCTGTGCGCCCGTACCGACCAGCCGAGCGCGGGTCTGGTGGCCGATCTCAAAAGGCGGGGCCTTCTGGATTCGACGATCGTTCTTTGGACCGGTGAATTTGGTCGCTTGCCGATCTCGCAGGGCACCGATGGCCGCGACCACAACCGGCACGCCTTTTCGTTGTGGCTTGCCGGTGGCGGGTTCCGGCGCGGGCATGTCCATGGCGCGACGGATGACTTCGGGTACGCTTCCACCGAGAAGGTGGTGCGCGTCGCCGATTTGCACGCGACCCTGCTTCACGCCATGGGGCTGGATCATGCCCTGCTTGGTTTTCCGCACGAGGGACGCGAGGACACCCTCACCGACGCCGGCGTGACCCATGCCAAGCTGGTGGGGGAATTGCTGGCCTGAACGAGTTTCAAGCGTAGCCTGATGGGGAGTCGTTTTAATGAAAGGGTTGTTTGCTCTTCTGGTTGCCGCGGTCATGGTCACGGCCATGACTGCCCGACAGGAACCAGCGGTTCCCCGCCCGGTGCTGCCGGGCGAGATGAAATGGGCCGATTCGCCCGTGGCCAAGGGATTCCGCGCCGCGTGGGTTCTGGGTGGTGAGAAGGCCAAGGGACCCTATATTTTAAGGGTGAGGGCAGCGAAGGGATCGAGGCTGGAACCGCACAGTCACCCGGATGAGCGGCAGACCACGGTGCTTTCGGGGTCGATTCGCGTCGGGTTCGGCGACCGTTTCGACGAGGGGCGCATGGTGGAAATTCCCGCTGGCGCCGTGCTGGTGGTGCCCGCGGGAACCACGCACTTTGTCTGGGCGCGCGATGGCGACGCCGAATACCAGGAAACGGGCGTGGGGCCGACCGGCACCGTGCTCGCACCGCGCTAAGGCGACAATGGAGGCAGGCGACATGGAAGGCGAGCAGCGGCAGGTCGGGGCCAACGAGCACGGTGTCACCCGCAGGGAATTCCCCGTGGCGGCGGGAGGCATCGCCTTGGCCGCCGGTGGTTCCGCCATGGCCGCGGATGCCCCGCCCGCGGGCCCGGTGGAGGCGCCAAGCCCGGGCGGGTACGCGCCCCCCAAGTTCAAGCCCGCCTGGAAAAAGCCCCAGGTGAACCGGGGCCTGGCCCAGGACTTCGTCATTTATGCCCATTCCGACCTCAAAATGGTGGAAGAGCTTCTCGCGAAGGAACCCGCGCTTTTGAATGCCTCGGTGGACTGGGGAGGTGGCGACTGGGAAACCGCCTTGGGTGGCGCCGCCC
>CAWUNZ010000331.1:0-3849 GCA_963923445.1 uncultured bacterium | reverse complement strand
ATTCAGAAACGCTCTCGAGTTTGCCCTGACCATCCCCCGAAAGTTTCAACGCCCCGGTGATTACCGCGCGATTCAACAAATCCCGATTGTGAAGCAGGCGAATGGCAAAGGCAACGACTCATGCACTGTTGGCACGCATGAAAAAAACCAAAGCCCGAGATTGGATTGTGAACGATGATTTTCAATTGAGAACAAGTATGCGCAATTTCCATCAGTTTTTCAGTCAGTTTTGCAACATGCATGAAAACCACCGGATCGAAAGCGCAAAGGCAAGAATCAACAACAAAAGCGAAGCAGCCAACCTCCATGGCCAAAATGGACTTCCCTGATTTTCCTTTTCATTGATTTTTATTCGCCAGTCCCCATCGCCACCAAGTGAATAAGCTTGCACTTCAAAAGGATTGGATCGATACCAGTCCATACCCCGGAAAAAAAGCCAAAGGGAAGCGACCAAATACGCGGGCAGAAAAAACGGCCCCCAGCATTCCACCTGCCTGACATGGACCCTCTCATGTCGCCTGACAGCCGCCAAAAAAGCCGGACTGGTACCAACGACAAAATGCCCAAGAACCATGGCCTGGGCACCAATCGGGCTGAGTCGTTTGAACATGTGTTGAATTCCCGGGCCCCAAACCTCCAAAGCCCCTTGAATCCATCGAATCCTGGCTCCTGCGCCAAAAGGAATCAGGATCAATAATCCCACCATTGATGTGGGCAAGGCCCAAATGACAGCGAGTATCTTGAGAATCATCAGCAGCATGATGAATGTCACGAGTCCAATGACTTTTATTGCGTGAGGAGTTTACCCGTGTTTTCACCCGTCCTCCAGCCAACGGCAAACCTCAGGCATGCGTTGATTGGCTTGGGAGCGAACCTTGGAAACCGCAAAGAAACGCTGGAATCTGCTTTGAATTGGATCGGATCTTCGGGAAAGGCCAAGGTTTCAAGGTACTCCTCATGGCATGAAACTGAGCCAGTTGGAGGCCCCATAGGACAATCTTCCTTCATCAACGGCGCGGCGGTTCTGGAGACGAATTTAGATGCTCATGGGATCATGAACCTTCTTCTCGAATGTGAGCAAGCACACGGACGGTTGAGGACCGTCAAGGACGGTCCAAGAACCTTGGATTTGGACCTGCTGTTATTAGGAAATCTCATTATCGAAAGCATCGACCTCAATGTCCCACATCCTCGGATGGCAGAGCGCAGATTTGTGCTGGCCCCCTGTGCGGAAATCGCTCCCGATTGGGTCCATCCATTGTTGGGCAAAACCAACACGGAACTATTGGCATTGTTGGACGGCATGAGCCCATCCGGCCCTATACCAGGGCGAGAGCTTTTAGGGCGCACGGCATTTGTGGCCGGGTCGACATCCGGTATTGGGCTGGCCATCGCCGAGGAGTTAATGATGGCAGGTGCCCGTGTCATTCTTCACGGCCGACGAGCTGAACTACTGCAAATCGGGGCGTCTTCGCTGGGGCCACGCCATGCGTTCCTTCGCATGGACCTGGCGGAAATCGGTGCTGGAAATCGCCTTGTTGAAAAGGCACTGGAATTGGCTCCGGATATTGATATCTGGGTACAAAATGCGGGTGGAGATATCCTCACCGGAAAAGGTCGTCAGTTATCTTTCGATGAAAAGCTTGACCACTTGACGCGGGTGGACCTTTTGGCATGCATGGACTCATGTAGAGCGATTGGCAAAGAATTCATGAGGCGATCCGGTGGAACAATCATCACCGTGGGCTGGGACCAAGCCACAACAGGTATGGAGGGTGATAGCGGCCAACTCTTTGGCGCCATCAAAGGAGGGGTTATGGCCTTTACCAAGGCACTTGCCGTGGATTTGGCGCCAAAGGTTAGGGTCAATGGAATTGCCCCGGGTTGGGTCAGGACGGCATGGGGAGAGTCCGCCCCCCTTGCATGGCATGAAAGAGTTCTGTCAGAAACCTTGAGAAAAAGATGGGGAGCACCCAAAGACATAGCGGCATGTGCGAGATTTTTATGCGGGCCAGGAGCCGATTGGATCACTGGACAAATCATTCGCGTCAATGGGGGAGCAGTTCGCTAATTCACTAAACAGGTCTGAAAGCTCTGTTAAAGATCAAATCGATGCGCAAGTCTTCGGGAGTTAATATCCAACTTTTCCAAAATATCTCGAACATGCTCCATCGGTATGTTTTCATCGATGGCCCAGTTGATCACATCCAGATTTTCTTCCCCGGTTTTAAGTTTGTCGATAATTGTCGAGAGTAGCTTGCCATGCTCCACAAACAGTCGAGGAAGAAGACCGAAATCACCTCGATCCAGTTCGACCCAAAAACATGTGCCCTGAAGGTGTTCCAGCCAACGGGCGCGAAGATATCCCCACCAATGAACTTGGACCCAGCGCCTGATGGCAGTGTCACCCAAATCATGACCCACCTTCTCGCTTTCAATCCATTTGAAAGCATCCTCTTCCACACGGCAGTCGTCGTGTATGGAAGCTGTGCGGGTCGGCAGGTCCATGGCAAGAACCTTTAACCGGGGAAAGTGAACACTCTGCTTAATTATCATACAGCCAGATCAACATTCATGGCAAGCTAACGAAAGCCGTCACCATCATTCCTGATCAGCATGAAATATTCGGAATAACCGACAAATCAACGAATGGTGAATCCCCCATCAACCAAAAGATTGCATCCGGTGATGTAACGACCAGCGTCGCTTGCCAGAAGTAACAAAGGGCCGGTCAATTCCTCGGGATTTCCCCAGCGGCCCAAGGCGGTGTGATCTGAAAAAGCTTTTTTCTCAGCCTCGCTCAAAACCGAAGCAGGTAAATCTGTCAGGAATGGGCCTGGGGATAGGCAATTAACCGTAATCCCAAAAGCGCCCAAATCCAAGGCACTTGCCCTGCATAGCCCCAATAGTGCGGATTTGGTGGCTGAATAAACGTTCCGCTTTTCCTTGCTAAGGACCCCCATGATGGATGAGATGTGAATAACCCTGCCCCATTGCCTTTTTTTCATTTCAGGTACAAGGGCCCGCGTCAGAGCCATGACAGAATTCAGGTTGATCTCCATCACCGAATCCCAAGTTTCGTCATCAATCGAATCAATGGCTTGAGGCTTGTTTGTTCCAGCATTGTTTACCAAAATGTCTACTTTTCCAAAACGGCTTTTGGCCCATTCCCCCAAACCACGGACAGCTTGACGATCACCCATATCCGCCACATACCAAGCGCACCGCCGCTGGGTACCAGCCGTAATCTGCGCAGCGGCTCTTGCCAATTCATCTTCATGGCGACTGGAAATCAAAACATCGGCACCTGCCAAAGCCAAAGCCCGCGACATGGCTGCCCCAAGCCCCTTGCTCCCCCCAGTCACCAAAGCCACCTTACCTTCCAGCTGAAATTGGGTAAGACTCATGGTTCGATCTCCAATCAAGCAATCGCCGCTTAAGACAAGGAATGAGTTTCTTCCGCTTGACATGATGCTACCCGCAAAGGCATTCGCCAGCACGGTTTTGAATTGCTCAGGCATCTCAAGCTGGGCAAGCAGGTGTTCGGACTTATGTTCATGCGGATTGGCCCCCTGAAGCTTGTGCTCTTGCTTGCCACTTTCTGTGGAACGCAGGGGTGCATGCACCAAGACGCTTTGGATACCAGACATTGGTTATTAGGTCAAAAAGCGTTGGGACTGAAAGGCGTTGAGGGAGACGACGCCATCATTGTTTGTCTCGCAGTTGTTGAACGCCCGATCAACGACCCGTATATCCACGCTGCTCTTTGGGAAATGGTTGATGAACAGGTCATTCCTTTCGAAAGCAAGGTTCGTTTGGCTGAAAACGGGATCCGGGCGGGAGTCCTAG
>CAWUNZ010000330.1:0-3850 GCA_963923445.1 uncultured bacterium | reverse complement strand
TTTTGGAGCCGGCCTGGTGCAACCGGAGGACGATTTCGGGGCACGGTCCAAGGCCGTGAACCAGCCCTTGCTCGATTTTTTGGCGACTGAACTCATCCGGCAGCAATGGTCAACAAAATCAATCCATCGCCTGATAGCGACATCTGCCACCTACCGGTCGCTCCACTTCCCGAATCAGGAAGTCCGTCGACGCCGCTTGACCGCCGAGGAAATCCGCGACGCCTCGTTGGAGGTTTCGGGAGAGCTCAATAATCGGATGGGCGGCCCGGGAGTTCATATCACCTTGGAACCGGAGGTTCTTGACCTGATTTTCACGGAAGGCGAACCAGATGGTTTGTGGATCACTCCATCAAAAAAAACGGATGAATACCGCCGATCGATCTACCTGCTGGCCAAGCGAAATGTCAAGGTTCCGCTTTTGGAATCCTTTGACCAACCGGACCTTCTTAATCCATGTGGCAGACGGCCAGACAGCACACATGCGCCCCAATCGCTCGTGATGTGGAACAGCCCGTGGATGCGCGAACGCGCGGCCAAGGCCGCCATGAAAGCTATTGCCTCCTCGAATGATTCGGAAAAACAGGTCGTCGCGTTGTTCAAGGCGGTGCTCAACCGCCCCCCCACAAGCCATGAGCAAAAGCTGGCGTCAGCGGCAATCACGGCCAAGGACGGAATGTCGGACCTGGCCTTGGCTCTTTTCAACTCAAACGCGTTCCTTTATTTGGATTAGGCTGGACGGATCCCGGGAGGCGTGTATCGGGGGCGGTGAATCACCGCCCCCGCCTCAGGCTCATCGCGAACCTGTGCCGTGTTGAGCCTGACGGGTAGGACAACGGTGAATCGACTGCCCTTGCCCAGCTCGCTTTCCAGATAAATGTCGCCACCCAGGAGAAGACAAAGTTCCCTGACGATCGAAAGCCCCAGGCCGGTTCCCGAAGTCTCCCTGGTCAGTGGGTTTCCAGCCTGCCGGAATTTCTCGAAAATAAGATCCTGCTCCGACTTGGCGACGCCGATTCCCGTGTCCTCAACCGTGACTTCAAGTTGGTCGCCCACCACTTCGGCATGGAGGACCACAACGCCGCCACCAGGAGTGAACTTGATGGCATTGCTAAGGAGGTTCTGGAGGATTCGCTGAAATTTTGGCATATCCTGCCTGATTTTCGGCAAATGGTCCGACCAGGCGCCCCTAAGCTCGACCTGCTGCCTTTCGGCCAGGGGGCGGAACATGGACAACGCCGACTCGCACGCCTCCTCAAGGCCGAATTCAGAAGGCCTCACATCCATCTTCCCCGATTCCATTTTTGCCAGATCGAGAATATCGCGGACTTGTTCAAGCAGCTTTTGGCCGCTTACACGGATGTTGCCGACCCAACGCATCTGCTTGTCAGTCAAGCCCTCGGACTGGGAAAGCACATCCGAAAAACCCAGGATGGAATTCAGCGGCGTGCGCAGTTCATGGCTCATCGTCGCAAGAAAATCATCCTTGAGCTTGTTCGATTCGTAGAGCGCGAGGTTCGCGCGGGCCAACTCCTCCACCTTCGCGTCCAATTCACCGTTGCTGAACTCAAGGTTTTCCCTCGTTGCCGTGAGGTTCCGGAGCATGGTGTTGAATGCGAGGCTCAACGCTTCAAATTCATCTCCCGAATGAATCTCGCTGCGGACATTGAGTCGGCCTTGCGTGATGGCGTCGCTCACATCCTTGAGGTGTTTTACAGGCTTGACAATGACATATCTAATAATGAGGTAAGTCCCGGCCATGGTGAGAAGCGCTGTCAAAAGTGCCGAGCTGATAAGTATCGCCCGATTGAAATGCACTTTCGATTCCAGCGATTCGGGTGGCACGCGCAAGTCGATCTTCACCAGGGCGAGCAGGTCCCCCTCTCCCAGTCCTGCCCTTTGAGCGGCATGGCATTGAACGCAGGAGGTTGTGGCCCGCACGGCGCCGTAGAACCAGTTCCGCGACATGCTGAGTAGCAGTTTGTTGTGCTCCGACAAATCAGGATCCGCCACAAACTCCCTGAGCCGGTCGGCACTGTAAAGGTCACCGGGGCTGTTTTCTTCACGGGCTGAGCCAGGCACGATGATCCGGTAGGAGTAATCCCTCAGCCCTGGTGGCCAGTTGTTCTCCTGCTCCTTGTGGAATTCCTCCAAATTCTTGTTTCCTATCCCATCCTGCCTGCAGACGGTCAGAATTTTCTCGTCAACAACCTGTTGGACAAGCAAGCGGCATACGCTAGGGATCTGCTCATAGGCCAAGTGCTCGGTCTGGGCCGCATAAATCCAAAAACTTCCGGTGATCAGCAAGAGAGAAAAACCGCCCAGAAGGAATCGGCACTTCCTCTCCAGGCTTGTTTCACCGAGCAAACGCTTGAAGCTACGGTATGACACGATTGCCCCCGCGCTTACGAGTCGCAACTGGCTGACATTGTGGGCAGTAATGGGACGATCGCCCAGAAATCAAAATCCGTTGGACATTTTCACCACAACTTGGGCAAGGTTCCCCTTCCCTTCCATAAACCGCCAACCGGAATTGGTGACTTCCCTTCAGCCCACTCCCACCAACATAGTCTCGCAGTGTAGTCCCCCTGCCCTCGATTGCCTCCTCCAGCACAGTTCGGGCTGAAAGGAGCAAGCCAACCGCTTCGGCTTTCTTCAGGCTTTTCCCTGGTGTTTGCGGGTGGATACCCGCGCAGTACAGGGCTTCATCCGCGTAAATATTTCCAATTCCAGAAATGGTTTTCTGGTCCAGAAGAATCGATTTCACAGGCCTCGAGGATTTATTTATCTTTTGTATCCAAATATCTTCCGGCATGTCCCATGGTTCGGGCCCAAGCCCCGATTCCAGCAGCCTTTCCGTCCAGGAACGGCCCTCGGCAAGATATTCCGCCCCCCCAAAACGGCGTATGTCCCGGAATCGCAGGTCCAAACCTCCGTCCATGAGAAACCGGAGGTGAACATGGTCCGCCAACGGGGAGCAAGATGGCTGAACTGTCAGTTGACCAGTCATTCCCAAGTGGACAAGGAGAGTACCGCCGGGGTTGAAACAGATGGCAATCCATTTTGCCAGCCTTCCCACAGTCCCGATATTCCTGCCTTTGATTTTTCCGTCCCAGGACGGATCCCAAGGATGCCGCAAACGCTTGTCGCCATGCTCGACATCAGTCACTCGCCTCCCCGCCAGGGCAGGCCTGAGGTCGCGCACCACGGTTTCGACTTCCGGTAATTCGGGCATTGGCGCTTATTCCCAAGATCACTTGGTTACAATCATAATGGATCTTGTGGACTTGCTTGGTCCGGCCTTCTTGACCGTGCCACCACCCGGATCTAGCTTGAGTTTTTGAGCCCGAAAAAAGGGCGGAGGTTTGGTCCATGGTCTCGGTCCTTTCCACGGTGCCCGACGCCGCGGGGCGCTTCGGCGCCTTCGGGGGAAGGTATGTCCCCGAGACCTTGGTTGCTGCGCTGGATCAGCTTTCCGAGGCCTATCTGAAGGCAATCGCGGACCCCGCCTTTCTGGCCGAATTCGATTACCACCTCAAATCGTTTGTTGGCAGGCCCTCACCGCTTTATTTCGCCTCGCGACTGACAGCCAAGGCCGGGGGTGCGCGGATTTATTTCAAGCGTGAAGACCTGAATCACACGGGCGCCCACAAAATCAACAACTCGATAGGACAAGTTTTGTTGGCCCGCCGGATGGGAAAACCGCGAATCATTGCTGAAACAGGCGCCGGACAGCACGGTGTGGCCACCGCCACCGCTTGCGCTCTCTTTGGACTGCCGTGCACGGTTTACATGGGTGAGGAGGATGTGCGTCGCCAAAAGCTCAATGTTTTCAAGATGCAAGCCATGGGAA
>CAWUNZ010000329.1:0-3855 GCA_963923445.1 uncultured bacterium | reverse complement strand
ATCCTCGGCGTTCTCAAGCCGGAAACCCTGATGCTGGCCGGAAGCCTGCACCAGTTCCAGCCCGATGCCGTCAGCATGGCCGTCTTCGCCGGAATGGAAAATCCCCCGCAGGTGTTTGGAGGAATCTTGTCCGCCGCGCTCAAGTTTGTTCTCAAGAACGCGAAGATGGATGTCAGCGTTGCCTCTGGCGGTGCAGCGGGAGGAGCGGGTGGTGGAATGAGTGGTCCGGGTGGCCCCAAGGGAGGCCCCGGAGCGGGATTCCCACCCCCCGGCGATGCCTCACCCGGATCAGACGGAGGCTTGGGCGGCTTTGTCGCTCCCGGCGGTTCAGGGTCTGGCGGCGGCGCCGGGGATGGATCGGCCGGTGGCGCGCGCAATGGCACGGTCAGCTTCATTCCCCAGAAAACCGGTGGAGAAGTCCGCGTGGAACTCAAGCAGGTTCCCAACGAAGCCTTCAACGGCATGATCGAGTACCTGAGGGGAGTAATCGTTCAAGGCCGGGGCATGGCCGAGACCTTCCAGCCCAGGAACGGGATTATGGAGTTGGCCAACGCCCTGCGCCGCTACACGGGCGAAAAGCAGGCTTTCCCCAAGGGGACCCTGGGAAGCGACCGTCCCGACATGAGGGCCAGTTGGCTTGTTGAAGTCCTTCCCTATCTGACCGGAACCGATTACGCGGGCTTGGCCAAGCCGCTTGTGCAAAAGGGACTTTCCTGGCGGGACAAGGAATTTGAAACCGTCGCGGCGCTGCATATTCCCGCGTTTGTGAACACCGCGACGGCCAACAATTCCCCGCGCGTGCAATGGACAAGCATCCGCGAAGCCCTTGGGGCGACCCACTTCGTCGGCATGGCGGGCCTCGGACTCGACAGCCCGTCGCTGGCGACCGGAGCCGATGCCGCCAAGCTCGGGGTCTTTGGTTACGACCGCGCCACGAAAGTCGCGGACATCAAGGACGGCCCCGAGAACACCATCGCGGTGATCCAGGTTCCCAGCAACACGCAGGGGCCATGGGCCGCCGGGGGCGGCAGCACCGTACGCGGCGTGCCGGATGGCGCCAACCCGCTTGACGGCTTTGTTTCCGGGGAGTTCGAGAACCCGGCAACCAAGAAAAAGGAAAAGGGCACGATGGCGATCATGGCCGACGGCCGGATCCGGTTCATTCCAGCGACGATGAAGCCCGAGACCTTCCGTGCCCTGTGCACCATCGCCGGTGGAGAAAAGGTCGACAAGCTCGACGCCGAGGCCCCCCTCGTGGCCGCCGGACAGTAAACGGCCAATCCTGCCGGATTCCCCACGGAAGGGAAATCCGGCAGGTTAAAATTCACCTTCCCACACAGTGGGAACCACGAAAACCTTGCCGTCACCGATCCGCCCCGTTCTCGCGGTGCGCGCCACCCGTGCCGTCATGTCCTCAACAATGTCCAAAGGCACCGCGAAAGAGATCTCCACCTTGGGGAGGAAGGCCATGCTGTACTCCCCTCCGAGGTAGCGGTCGAGATAGCCCTTTTGCCGGCTGTAGCCTTTCACCTCGCGGACCACGCACCCCGTCAGGCCGCCGGGACCCAGCTTGTCCGCGATCGCGTTGAGCACGGACTCGGCGCGGAATGGCCTGACCACCACGGTGACCTGCCTCCAGTTGGATCGACCGGGACTCACAGCGGCAACACCGTCAGGGAAGGTTCCTGCTTTCCAAGGCCCGACAGTAGCAGAAGGTGCTGCCCCGGTTCAGCCAGCCCGAGGGCGCTGGCTTGGTTTCGGGCCGCGCTCTTGGGCCGGTCGAATTCCTCCGCGGTGATCACCCGGGGAATGACTCCCCAAAGCAGGCTCATGCGGCGCGCGACACGCTCGTCGGTGGTGAGGGCGACGATGGGCGCCGATGGGCGCGTGCTGCTGACAATGGCGGCGGAGGTTCCACCCTTGCTTCGGACCACGATGGCCCTCACCCGAAGGTCGTTGCTCATCTGGGCGGTACAACGCCCCAGGGCGCGGCGCAACGAGATGGAATGCGGGCGGTCCGGATGCTCCCCGCGCGCCGCGGGTTGGCGGAAACCGGTCTCGAGCGATTGCCAGCCCTCCACCTTGCGGCAGATCCGGTTCATGGTGCGGACGGTCTCGACAGGATACTTGCCCTTAGCAGTTTCCGCCGAAAGCATCACCGCGTCGGCACCCGCGAACACCGCCGTTGAGACATCCGAGGCCTCGGCCCGGGTGGGCCGAGGTTGGGAAACCATCGATTCGAGCATCTGTGTGGCAACGATCACCGGCTTGGCCTTGTTGCGCGCCCTCTCGATGATGTCGGCCTGAATGATCGGCACCGATTCCAGCGGCATTTCCACTCCGAGGTCTCCGCGCGCCACCATCACGCCATCGGCGGCTTCCAGGATTCCGTCGAGGGAGTCGATAGCCTCGGGCTTCTCGATCTTGGCGATGATAGGTGTGCTGCGGCCAGCGGCGTTGATCACCTTCCTCAGGTCATCGATGTCGCCGGGACGGCGCACGAAAGACAACGCCAGCAAATCGACACCCTGCTTCAGGAGGAAATCAGCGTCGTCCCTGTCCTTGGCGGTGAGGGCCGGAGTCGACAGGTTCGACCCGGGAAGGTTCATTCCCTTCTTGTCACCCAGAACCCCGCCGTGGATCACCTTGCAGTGAACTTCGGTTCCATCAATCCTGACAACCCGGAGTTCCAACAACCCATCATCGAGAAGGATCCGCGCATCGGGGCGGACATCCTGGTGCAGCGACGCGTACTGGGAGGGAATGACCGTGGGACTGCCGGGTACATCCCGGGTGGTGACCACCACTTCGGCTCCCGTTTCCAGCATGACGGAACCGCCGGGGAACAACCCGACCCGGATCTTGGGTCCGCAAAGGTCCCCCAAGATGGCGATATGGCGCTTGATTGAGGCGCCCAATCCACGAATGCGCTCGATCACCTCAAGATGCTGCTCGTGGGTGCCGTGCGACAGGTTCAGACGAAAAACATTGACCCCGGCTTCCACCAGGGCGGCCAGCATTTCCGGGTCACGACTGGCAGGGCCAACGGTGGCGACAATGCGCGTGCGGCGTTCGTGGGCCATGGCGGCGCCTTCCTGGGCTGGGAGAGGTGACAGGTCTAGGCTGATGCCTGCCCGCCGGAAGGTCAAGCCCGGTGGGACACTACTACAGCCTTCAACCGCGCCTCGATTTCACGAAACTGCCGCTGGCATTCCTTCCGCGCGGCCGCGAATTCGGCGATTTTCGGCTTGTCGGTACCTTTCAGGTAGTTCAGGATCACCGCCTCGGCGGCCATGAACGCGTCGCACTCCCGCTCGAGCACGGGTGCGATTTCCGGGGGGATGACCGTCAGCCCGTTAAGATCGCCGTGCAAGAGGTCGCCGGAACGAATCACCAGGCCACAAACCCTCACCGGAATGCCGATTTGCGGAAAATGGCAATACCCGTGAGCGCCCTGGGTGCCGGTGACAAAACAAGGAAATCTGAGCGGTTCAACCATTTGCAGGTCGCGGCCAGTGCCCGAGGTCACCAGGCCTGCGGCACCAAATCGTTGGTATGTGGTGCAGAGAATCTCACCAAATGTCGCCGCGGCGGGGGGATCATCCAAATCCTGGAACACCACCACCGCCGGGCCGGGAAGGCGGTTGAAAGTTTCAAGCTGCTCCTCGATGCCGCCATAAGCCACCCCATCCGCCGGGGGCATGGCGGACCGGAAAGTGGCGGTGGTGGCGTAACCGACCATGGAAGGCAAGCCGGGATAGCAAGCCTTGAGCCGCGAATCGGCGTAACCATCGGCCTTGGACCGAAGCCCCGCCAGTTCGATCACATTGCAGACGGTGGGCGTGTCGAATCGCG
>CAWUNZ010000328.1:0-3865 GCA_963923445.1 uncultured bacterium | reverse complement strand
CGTTCCTTGGGTTGCTTGGCCAGCTGGCACATCGTCGCGAGGTTCCCCCTTGCCCGTTGGCATGTTCTCGGGCAGTTCCAGAGTGATGGATGTTCCGCCTCGAGGCACTTCGATGGTATTCAGGCGCACTTCGAGGCCGGATTTGGAGCCATCAGAGGCCGGATGGTAAACAACGCTGTACCTTCCACTTGGGACTCCTTTTTCAATCAGGGTTTTTCCCGAGGCGCTGGTCCGATCCGTGCAGGCTTCAAACGCGCCATCCCTCACGGAGGCATTGACGGTGAATGTTTTCCCGCCGGGGTTTTCTGCAAGGAATATCAAGCCGCCATCCTTGACGGGTGCCCCCAAACGGCTGATTTTGCCCCTGAGCGGGTGTAATTCCAGTTTCTCGAATTCCCCGCACCCGACGATTCCGGCAACGAACAGAATCGCGGCGATCCGTGGCATGGGGCTGCTCCCTTCGGTGTTGTTAGAATAGAGTCTTGGGGCCGCGGTACTGTGAAAAGTCGATGAAGGCCGAACTTCATGGAGATCTTTTACAGCGACCACTACGACCTTCCGCTTCCCTCAGGACATTTCTTTCCCATGGCCAAGTACCGCCTGCTGCGGGAACGGCTGATGACCCTTCCCTCGGATGTCACCTGGACCGATCCTCCCCGGATTGCCCTCGAGGAATTGCTGCTGGCACACGATCCCGGGTATGTCGAACGCGTGTTGGGTGGCGCCATGTCGGAGGCTGAAATCCGGCGCTTGGGATTCCCATGGTCGGAAGCGCTGGTGGAGCGTTCACTCCGTTCCAGCGGCGCCACGCTCCATGCTTGCAGCGCAGCCTTGCGTGAAGGCTTGGGCGTGAACCTGGCGGGGGGAACCCACCACGCCTTCCGCGACGCCGCCGAGGGCTACTGCCTGTTCAACGACTCCGCCGTGGCTGCCCTGGCCTTGCTGGATGGGGGAAGGGTGCGCCGCGTTCTGGTGGTGGACACCGATGTCCACCAAGGCAACGGCACCGCAAGCATTCTGCGGGATGAGCCGAGGGCGTTCACCTTTTCCATCCACGGGGCAAGGAATTTTCCGCTTCGAAAGGAGACGAGCGACCTCGATATCGCGTTGCCCGATGGCACCGGCGACGCTGATTATCTGTTGGCGCTGGAACGCGGCCTCGACGAGGCGTTCGGCAGGTCGGCGCCCGACCTGGTGATCCATGTCTCGGGAGCCGACCCGTACCATGACGACCGCATCGGCAAGCTGGCCCTCAGCAAGGAGGGCTTGGTCGGGCGCGACGAAATGGTCTATTCCTATTGTCGCCGTTATTCCTGCCCGGTCGCCGTGAGCATGGCTGGCGGATACGCGCGGGATGTGAACGACACCGCCGCGATCCACGCCGCCACGGTGCTAACCGCCCGCCGCATGCTTGGGCCCTGAGGTTACCCGCGCAGGATTCGGGCGGAGGTCGCGGGTGCCACCGGGTTGACGAACAGGCCCCCACCCCATTCAAGCCCAGCGATGCCCGTGAGCCGGGGCAAAACTTTGAGAATATAATGATGGAGGCTTGAAAAAGCCTTTTCCGGACCCGCCAATACCAGATTGAACGCCGACCCCGGCGCGATGCCCTCGAGCCCTCGCAGGACTTTCAATAAGGCCGTGGCCATGGAGTCCAATGTGGGGGCATCCGGCATGCCATGACTACGCGGCATGATCCATGTCTCGTGCGCGAACCGGGGCGCCGGGGGACAGAAGGCGACTGCTAGGCCGGCATCCAGCACCACCCGTCGGCCCGATGCCGACGCTTTGGCTAGGAGGTCGCAGGCCAGGCAGCGGTCGGTTCGTTGTTGGTGGCGCGCCCGGCGGCGTTCCTCGCGCGCCAGTTCCGGGGGCACGAAGTTCATGCCGATAGCCTGGGCATGCTCATGAATCAGGCTGGCGCCTGCCTGCGCACCCGAGTTCTTGAAGATGAGCGCCCGTCTGATACCTGGCTGTTCCAGCAGGTGTTCCAGCCGTTGAAAATAAACCCCCAACACCGAGGCCATGGCCGCTTGATCAAACTGCGCCATGCGCGCGAGGTGGCCGGGGGTTTCGATGATGACCTCGTGGATTCCCGCGGCGGCACCGTGAACGCCAAAACCGTGAGCCGAGACGGCCGGATACCGGTTGGGCACCACGCGCACCGACCATCCAGGCGTGTCGGGAGCGACGGCGCCTGGACGCAACGCGAGCGATTCCGGCGGCGTCTCGTGTTCGCGACCGGGGCAGAACGGGCATTCGCCGATGTCGGCCAGCGGCGCGGGAAGGCTGAAGGCGCCGGGCCTGCCCGCGCGTCCGGGCGCGATGACCACCCGGGCGCCCGTGAGCGGATCGCGTGTCAGTCGGGCGCGCATCAACGCCTCCATTCCCGGGCCAGGGATAGCCAGGCGCCCGCCAGTGACGCCAGCCCCGTGAATCCCAGAACCCAGCACGAGGCCGCGACTTGCCCCATGTTGGGAATGCTCGTCGGATCGGGATCCAGCAATTCCAGATAGGCGTTGAGCGCCCATCCATGGGGGGTGAGGTATGCCAGCCAGCGGGTGCTTTCGGGGAACAGCTCGCGAGGGAGCACGCACCCACCCAGCACAGCCCCAACCAAGGCTGGCACTGCCCCCAGCAGGGCGACCTGCATCTCTCCGCGGGCCAAGGCGGCCACCAGCACGGCCAGCCCCGCCGCGGCGACTGAGACGCAGCCCAGCAGCGGTGCCAACGCGGCCAGGCGTGCCGGGGCGCTCCACGATTCAGGCCCGAAGCGCATGCCGAAGACGGCCCACCCAGCGATAAAAAGGAGCGTGTTTTGAATCAAGCTCACGGCGAGCACCGGGATGAACTTGCCGATGACGAGTCCGCCGGGCCCCAGGGGTGACAGCCTAAGCCGGGTGAGGGTGCCGCTGGCGCGTTCAGTGACCAGGATTGAACCTGTGAGCAACACGATGAGAAAGGCGAACAAAACGCTTTGGGCCGGGACCAAAATCTGGTACCGCGCCGCTCCCCTGTTGAGCCAGCCTTTGCCCGAGGCGTCGGCGTATTCGACCTCGGTGGCGTTGCCTTGGGCCTTGCTGCGGGTGAGCGCCGCCCAGGTTTTGCCCAGCAGGTCGTAGCGGGCGAACTGCTCGCTGATGGCGCCCTGCACGCCCTCGCCGGCGCGCGCCCGGTATTGTCGTTCAAGCTGCGCGTTGCCCCCGGCGCCCAGCCGAAGCAATTCGCTCAGGTTCACCTTGCCGCCGGGGAACACCGCGCGGAACACCGGTGGCACCGGCAGAACCACATTGCGGGCGAGGATCTCGATGAAGTCAGGGTCGCTGAGCCTTTCGAAGGCCTTGCCGATCATGTAGGGCAGCACCACCCGCAGCAGGCTGACCTGCCCGACCTGTTCCACCAGGCTTGCCGTCGCGATCTGGCGGGGATCGCGAATCACCTCGACGCCGACCCGGTCGAGGTGGATCCCCTCGCGGTGGAACGGGTTGATGCCATCGGGCAGGAAGCTGCAGGCCTTCAGGCGATCGGAAAACTCCGGTCCCAGCACGATGACAGCGGCGCGTTCGTGCCTGGCGACCAGGCGCCGCGCGGTTTCCCTGTCGGGAAGCACCTCGACGCGGATGCCCGGTGTCTCCAGCAGGTCGTCGCGCACCAGCTTGGCGAAGGAGGCATTGAGGATGCCCGTGCCTTGGTCAAGGTCGACGATGCTGACGCGGACGCGGTCGTCGGCCTTGGCCCCGAACCCCTCGCCCAGAAGGGCGCCGAGCACGCCGATGAAGAGCGCCGGCATAACCAGGAGCAGCACGAGCGAGCGCCTGTCGCGGACCATGAGTGTCAGGTCCTTGCGGGCGACGGCAAGGAGGGG
>CAWUNZ010000327.1:0-3921 GCA_963923445.1 uncultured bacterium | reverse complement strand
CCCTCTTGCCTTCATCCATGGCTTCCGCATTGCTCATTGCCTGATCCCCCTCCATTGAGATGCCTCACGAACCAGTCCTTCGCCAAACGCGCCACGGCGTCGATCGCCCCCGGTTCGGGGAACAAATGCGACGCCCCGGGTATCACCACCAATTCGCGGGTGCAGCCCGACAACCGTTCCATGGCCATCTGATTCAGCCCGGCCACATGGGCATCCGCGCCGCCCACGATCAGCAGCGTGGCCGCCTCCACCTGGTCCAACCAGGCCAAGGCCAGGTCGGGGCGACCGCCGCGGCAAACCACGGCGTCCACCTGCCCAGGGCGCAGCGCCGCGGCGACCAACGCCGCGCCGGCGCCCGTGCCGGCCCCGATCAGGCCCACCGGCCATCGGGACATCCATTCCGATTCGGCGATCCAGTCGATCGCGCGCGCCAGCCTTTCCGCCAGCATGCCGATGTCAAAAATCACCTCCGGCTGCCCCTCCTCCTCGGGCGAGACTAGCTTGAGCACAAGCGTCGCCAGGCCATGGCGGTGGAGGAGGCACGCGATCTGCTCGTCGCGGCGGATGAAGCGCCCGGCACCCACGCCGTTGGCGAAGATCACGATCCCCCTGGAATCGCTGTCCGCCTGGAGGTGGCCGATGACCCGGGCATCGGGCAAGTGGATCTCGACAGGATGATCCGCGGGATGGATGGCGGCAATCATGGCCTTGCTCCATGCCTTTGAGGAACGCATCAGGCCGGGAGTTGGGCGGGGAGTTCGTCCCGGGCCAATTCGAGGTGCAGCTTCAACACCAGCCTCATGAATTGGCCGACGGTCATCCCGTGCCGCGTGGCCGCCCGTTCGATGGCACTCGCCTGCGCCATGGGGAGCAGGAACGAGAACTCGGCGATCTCCCCCGCGGGGCATGCCTGAGTCCTGGCAACCGCCGTCACGGCCTCCATGCCTGTCACACACATGTCACCAACCTCCATCGCGAATTCGAACCAATTCAAAAATGACGGCCGGGCCCGGGTCGCCGGCGGTCGCGGCGGCATCCTTCGGGAGCCAACCGCTTCGCCGGCGGGCCACGGCCGGGCCCGGCCGTGGCTCACAGCGCCTTGATGGCGATCTTCCGGGGCTTGCCCTCGGCCGTCTTCGGCAGGCGCACGGTCAGCACGCCGTTTTGGTAGCTCGCCTCGACCTTCTCCTTGTCCAGGCCCGAAGGCAGCAGCACCGACTCGTAGTACTGGCGGTCCTGCACCGCTTGGGCGCCCTTTTCCTTCTGCTCGGCCTTGTGGGCGGCGCGCAGGATCAGTTGGTTTTCCTGAATGCGAAGGTCAAAGTCCGCGGCGGCGAATCCCGGCGTCTCGGCCACCACGACCACGGCGTCCTCCTCGTCGCGGATGTCCATCCCCCATGACGCGCCGTTCTCCTCCCATGTTTGTCCCCAACCCGTGTCGAACCGGTTGAGCATGCGGTCGAAGTCGGAGCGCATCCGGTCGATCAGGCTCGAGATCCCGCCGAAGCGGAATGGCGTGAACGGAAACAGCGCGGTTTCTTCCCTGCTGGTCTTTCGTGGCGCGATCTGCGTGGTCATGGCTCGTCTCCTTTTGAATTCGGTGTGGTGCATGGGGTCGGGTTTGGCTGGTTCCCTCGGGAGGGAACGCCGGCCGGGGTTGTCCATGGGGGCGATGTCACACCAAGATGGGGGCGACCTGCACCCCCGGGGAAAAGGGGAATTTTTCACCCCCATGGGATGGCTTCCATCGCCGGTTCATCATGGGCGCCGGTGGTCTCGCGCACGCACAGGCGCACCGTGGCCCGACCGTCGCAGCCGGCCTCCACCCGGAACATCACCTCCAGGGTGCGGTCGTCATCGGGTACCACGAGGGCGGGTGGCGTCTCGCCGGGAATGCCTCCCGCCTCGAGGTCGCACCATTCCTCGACATCGCGAAGCACGCCCGGGAAACCGGACAAGCCGGTGTTGCCGTGGCGGGTGCAACTGCAATGGCCGCAGGTGGGGCATGGGCTCAGCAGCCGTGCCAGGCCGCGCATGAGGGCCGGCACCATGGAGGCGCCCCGGCCGGGCCGGATGTCGCCATCACTGAAATAAACGGTGGTTTGCATCTCGAATCCCCCGCGGTGTCCGGGTGGCTGTCGCACCCTCTACATCCGCCTCGGGGGTTTGATCTGTCCCGCGGGAAAACATTTATCAATTAAGAATTAGACGATAAATGAAATATCCTGTAACAGCTGCGACCAACGACATGACAGACAGCAATCCCATCGACAAATATCCCGGCCTCGGCAGGGATTCGGACTCCCAAAATCCGACCACCCGCCGGGGCAGCGGCCTGCGCGCCGGATCGGGATCGACAAGCGCCTCCACCACGCGCGCAAGCCCCGAGGGCCATGGTTCACGGGAAGCCGCCCGCAATTCCCCAAGCACTTGGCCCAGGGCATAGGCGTCCGCCGCCATGCTCGGCTTGCCACCCCGCTCCACCTCCGGCGCCATGTAGCCCTTGGTGCCGGCACCATTTGCTTTCCGACCGGCAAGTCCCAGGTCGATCAGGCGCGAATGCAACTCACCATGAGAATCGCGGTGGATCAGGATGTTCGATGGTTTCAGGTCGCCGTGGCATAGGCCCGAATCGTGCACGCTGAAAAGCCCGAGTGTGATCTCCCGCGCCAGCCTCAGGGATTCCGACCTATCGAGGGAACCACGCACCGAGGCGAGGAATTGATGCAGGTTTTGACCGTCGGTGAACGGATGAACCAGGAATCGGGTTGGCCCATCCCTGCCGATATCGATGATCCGCACCACCAGGTCGCTGTCGATGGAAGCGATGGCCTTGGCTTCGGTTCGCACCGGTGATTTGCGGCGGCGCCCATGGCCGTAACCCGGTCGAAAAACCTTGAGGGTGACATGCCGGTTCAGAATCATGTCCAAGCCGTGGTACACGACACTCGAGGCACCTTCGCCCAACTGGTATAGCAGTCGGTATTTTCCAAGCCGCCCGATGTCGCCTTCGCGAACCGCCGGTTTCAGCTTGGGGGAAAGCACGGGAGCACCCCGTGTCAGCCAGTCGTTGACCCAGCGGGGAGTGGAGCAGGGAACGGAAAGGAATTCAACAGGTTTGCCACGCTCCGCATGGTTCCACAGGGCGTTTAAACGATCACTGCAGGAAGGACACGATTGGAGGTGACTTTCGATTTCCGTCATGCTGTCGGAATCAACACGCCCGGTGTGAATGGCGCGCAGGCATTCATCATCAAGACAAAGACTGAGGCACATGCCTTGTACTCGCGGGACGACCGGGATAGGTCATCCAGTGATGTCACAAGCATCCATGCCCCGGGGAACCGGCAAGGCGATCATGCCCCGCCCCGAGCTAGAACAGGGCCTCGATTACAAGACCTCATTCTCGAGAAAACCTTCCAGCACTTCCCGCAACCGGCCAAGGACCCTGCCAGAAGCCAGATACACGGCATTGCGGGAGATACCAATCTCAAGGCCGACAGCGGCTGGATCTTTCCCGCCAAGATAAACTCGAAGGAAAGCGCTCCAAGTATTAGGCGAAAATTCCCCCTTGATGAGGTTCAAGGCACGGGAAAAAATTTCCTCAGCGCCACCATCACCCCAATCCCTGCCCCGGGAAGCCATCAAAGGCACCGCCGTTTCCAGCGATTGAGCAGTCCGCCGGGATGTTCGTTCCCGCAGGCGGCGGATTTTGTTGTAAGCGATTCCCCTCAACCAGCCACGGAAACTGCCGGCATGGCGATGCTCGAAGCGATGAATGCTGCGATAAACCTGCGCGGAGATTTCCTGCGCGACATCCTCGGCATCGGCCTGTTGAAGGCCAAAGGCCTTGTTCCAGCGAACCAGCAAAGGGCCATACAACCTCATAAAGCGTTCCCACGCCGAGGAATCAGAACCAGC
>CAWUNZ010000326.1:0-3922 GCA_963923445.1 uncultured bacterium | reverse complement strand
GGAACATAGCACGATGAAGATCCGATGACCGGGCTGAATTCGATCGGATCGGAATGGATCAGCACGGGCGCCCATCGGGAAGGGCCCGAGGCGTCCTCGCCCCAGGTTCGATTTCCCTTCACGGCGGAGGCGCCGCTTCCGCTGTAAAGGCAGTCGTTGGCATAACGCTCGGCGGCAAGCACCGTGTTGGATGTGCCGTCGGTGATTTCAGAGATGCGCGCGTTGCGCGTTGTGCCGTCGGCGGTGTTGCCGTTCGCCGAGGTTCCCGTCAGGTAGTAGGAGAGCGCGTTGCTGCTCCCCGTGAGCACATATCCGTTGAGGACATAGCTGCACAAGCCCGCGGAGACACCTTGGCTGTTAAGGGCCTTGCCATCCGTCGACAAGGAAGGGTCGAGCGGGGCCTGAAAAGTCTTGATCACGGTGGTGTTGGTGTAAGACCGGTTCACCGTGGCCTGATAGATCGCGTTCTGCTCGATATAAGGCAGAAGATGGTAGAAAAAACTACCATACTGGGCGGGTGTGGCGGTCATGCTGCCGGTGCCGGAATAATACCCGTACTGAGGTGGGTATTTCCCGTTGGCGTCATGCATGCTGTGAGTTGCCAGGCCGATCTGCTTCAAATTGTTCGCCGATTGCATGCGCGCCGCTGCTTCGCGCACCTTTTGAACCGCGGGCACCAGCAGGCCGATCAACACGGCGATAATCGCGATAACCACAAGCAGTTCGATCAGCGTGAACCCGCTCCTGATGATTCGCCCCATGTGCTGCCTCACATTGAAGTTAAAAGAGGAGTGTGAAGATTCCACGGATATGTTCGCGAAGTCGATTCAATCGCTGTGACGCCGGTTTGGTTCAATGATCACAACCAACCAAAGGAAAGGGGAGCGCCGTTTGGAGCTCCCCTTGACAAGTTGCGGCGGCAGGATTCGAACCTACGACCTCCAGGTTATGAGCCTGGCGAGCTGCCTCTGCTCCACGCCGCGTCATGTTCCATTATGTTAACTTAGGATCCACTCTTGGACAAGGACTCCCGAGGGTGAATTCATCGCGGCGGCATTTCCATTTCCGGCGGGCTGATTTTCTCCATGTCCTGTCCACCACCCCGTGTGCCACCACCGGAAAACGATTCCCGGCCTTACGCCCCGCGCATGTGGCATGGATGCAACGCCCCGGCTTGGTGGGGGATGCTGGCGCGCGCCCGGTGGCGCGTCCACCCCAAGTACCTGGGAATCTCCCTCGTGGCCAGCACTGTCAGCTGCTGTCATTCAGTGCTTGGCTACCTGCAGGATGCCTGGGTTGAACCGGTCACGCCCGTCCTCGACCACGATCCGGTCTTCATCATCGGCCACTGGCGGACCGGGACCACCCTGCTCCATGAACTGCTGATTGAGGATCCCGCCCATTCGTACCCCACCACCTACCGGTGCATGGACCCCAATCATTTCCTGCTGACCGAACGCTGGTGCAAGCCCTATGTGGGCTGGATGCTTCCCGAAAAGCGCCCCATGGACGGCATGGAAACCGGTTGGGAGAAGCCCCAGGAGGACGAATTCGCCCTGCTGATGCTCGGGGCGCCTTCCCCTTACCGGACGATCGCCTTTCCCAACGAGGCTTCGTGGGATCCCGCGGAGTTGGAGATTGATCCGCTTCCCGATCGCTTGCGTCGCCGGTGGGAAAGCCTGTTCATCAGATTCTTGTCCCATAGCCAAAGGGCGATGCCCGGCCGGTTGATTTTGAAATCACCGACGCACACCTGGCGCATTCCCACAATCCTGCGACTGTTTCCTCGCGCAAGGTTCATCCATGTGATTCGCGATCCTTTCGAGGTCTACCCCTCCACCGTCCATTTGTGGAGGGCGCTGTCTCGCGCCCATGGCCTGCAGAAACCCCGTCAGGAATTGCTGGAGGATCGGGTTTTCGATGTGTTTTGCCACATGCACCGCCGCCTGGACGCCACGCGTGCCATGGTTCCCAAGGGGCAATGGGCGGAATGCCGCTACGAGCGGCTTGTGGCCGATCCGTTGGAAACCATGCGGGGGCTTTATGACGGGCTGGATTTGGGTTCGTTTGCCGAGATTGAGCCGCGTCTGGTCGAGGTGCTTGCCAAGCGCGCGGGTTACAAACCCAATCGGTTCAAGGAATTGGGTGAGAATTTAGGGCGCGAGATTTGCGCCCGCTGGGGCGGGGTGATCGATGCCCAAGGGTATTCCCGGAGAGGTTTCGCGCCGGAAAAACTGTCATAATTGGTAGAATTGTCGCATTCAGAATTCCTTGCAACCATGTCGATTTCGGGTTAGTCTTTGTCACGGAACAGTCGCCGGCATCTCTTTCGATCGGTTCTTTCCCTCAGTACCCAAGGCGACCCGTTCCTCCAAGCAGGGGAGCCGAGCATGTTGCAGGAAGCCGACCAATTGCATTGCGAATGTGGCACCGAGGTGACGGAGTTGTCGCTTCTGGTGCCCCAAGCCCAGGCCGAGATGCTGGAACGCAAGGCTCAGCGCCATGGAATGACCTTGGGTCAACTCCTCAGGCGCATGATCTCAAGCCACCCCGTGTGCCGATGCCCCGAGGTGGACGCTGAAATTGCCCACATTTCGCGCCGATAAACCTGATTCTGTCGCATGCGGGGGTGTGGAGAGCCGGTTGAATCCCTAAATCATCAGGGTTCATTCCGGAAATCTCCCAGGAGACCCTGCCATGGCCCAGATTCGCGCTGGAGAAGTGACTTTCAAAGGCAACCCGATCAACCTCGTGGGCCCCAAGCTTGCGGTGGGGCAGTCGGCGCCTGATTTCGCCTGCCTCAAGGGTTTGGACAAGGTGACCTTGGCCGACACCCCCGCCAAGGCCCGGATCTTCAGTGTTGTTCCATCACTGGACACCGGCGTTTGCAGCCAGCAAACCAAGCGATTTGCCGAGGAACTGAAATCCCTGGGCGACAAGGTTGCCAGCTACACGGTTTCCCTCGATCTTCCCTTTGCCATGGGTCGTTTCTGCACCGCCGAGGGCATCACCAACACCACGACCCTCTCGGACACCCACAATCATTCATTCGGCAAGGCTTTTGGAGTTTTGATCGAGGGATTGCCACTTCCCCTGCTCACCCGCGCGGTGTTCGTGGTAGGCCCGGATGGAAAGATTGCTCATGTTGAATATGTTTCTGAGGTGACCAACCACCCCAACTACGAAGCAGCCATCGGGGCCCTCAAGAAAGCTGCTGGGGCTTGAGGTAAAATTTACAAATTGGGTTTGACGAGGGGGTTTGGGCGGCAAATTGGTCCGGTTATGCCGGCCCACCCCTGAATTGGCCATTTTTTTTGTGCTTGCACCGATTGTCTAAGAGGGAAGTCTGGTTTTACCGTGGAGGGAGAGCCACGAAAAGCATTCGCCGGTTGACCCGCCCGAATTCTTTCGTTGCGCCTGTCACGGAGCACCACATCATGACTTTCCGCGCCTTCACCCCGTTTCTGGCGTGCGCGCTGGCCTTGGGGGCCGCTGCGGACGCCAGCGCCGCTTGGAACAATGTGTTTCAGGTCACCTGTTGGAACTGCCGTTCCCAGCAGGCACGCACCTCGTACTACCAGCCTCCCATCGCCGCCACTCCAGCACCCGTGGCCGCGGAAGGAAGCTCGCAGCAATGCAACACCAGCTATGTCCAGCGTAGCTATTACGAGCCGGTGACCAGCTACGAGCGCAAAAGTTACTACGAGCCGGTGACCACCTACCGGACCAGCTACTACTACGAACCGGTCACCCAGTGCCGGACCAGCTACTACTACGATCCATGCTCCTGCGGCTACAAGCCGGTGACCACACAAGAGACCACCTACGCTCTCAAGGCGCAGCAATGCCCGGTCACTTCTTATGTTGAGCGTTGCTACCAGCAGCCTGTTACGAGCTATCGGCTGTCCTACTACTACCAGCC
>CAWUNZ010000325.1:0-3942 GCA_963923445.1 uncultured bacterium | reverse complement strand
AGGCTTGTCTGGCAGGGTGCCGCTCATTGAGGACACGGTCGTGTTTGTCACTTCCCTCCGTTGGAACCCTTCAGCAACTCTGCGGCGGGCCTGTCATTGATTCGTTCCAGCGACTTCACATCCCGCAACAAGTCGGCATCCCTTTCAGGGACATAATCGCACCAAAGCAGCTTGAGGCCGGGGACACTCTTCAGCGGCAAAAGATCCTTCACCCGGGTGGCGTGGATGTTCAGCGCGACTAGCTGGTTCATGCCGGCAAGAGGCTCAATGCTGGTCACCTCGGTCCGGTGGCATTCCAATGCTTGAAGCGGCATTCCCGCCAGCGGTTCGAGGCTGCTCACGGCCAAGTCGTGGCAACGCAGATCCTCAAGCGGCATTCCCTCAAGCGGTGAGAGGTTCGCCACCTTGGTGTGGTTGCATCGCAATTCCCGAAGCTTCATGCCTCGCAAGGGCGAAAGGTCCGAAATGGGTGTTGCCCCGCAAATCAACACCTTCAACGGCGTTCCCGCAAGCGGGCCCAGGTCGGCCACACCCGTGCGACCGCAATGGAACTTCTCCAAGGGCATGCCCTCGAGGGGGGACAGGTCACGAATCCCATCGTTGTAGTAAACCTCAAGCCTGCTCAGGTTCATGCCTTTCAGTGGTGATAAATCAGCCAGAATCCCGTTCGATTGTCTGGTGAAGGTTCCCGCGCACACCAGCGCCTTCAACCCGGCCAAGGCCCGCACCGGCTGGATATCGAAGACCTTGTCCGTAAGGAATTCCAGTCCCACCACCACCCCGTTTTCAACGGTCGCCTTCACCTCGCCGTCGAAGCCGGGATTCAGTTCCTTCAATTTCTCGCCCACCGCCCTTGCTTGTTCCCCGGCCTCCAAGGCGGCGGTGGCCTTGAACCAGGTATCTGTCACTTTGCCCAGCGGCCTTGGGTGAACCGCATCGCTTCTGGGCCAGAGCGAGAACCCCGCGATGCCGATGAGCAGCGAACAGGCAGCCAAGGCGCCCGCCAGGGGCCATCTGCTCGCTTGCCCGAAACGGCACTTCCTCAGGTCGGTGGCCAGTTGGCCCGCGCTGGTGTAGCGCGCCTTGGGATCGGGTTGCAGCGCCTTGGAGACAATCGGGCCCACTCCGGCGGGAAGGTTGCCGATTTTCGCCCCCGCGATAATTTCCTTGCGCAACTGGACGGGGTCGTCCGACGAGTAGGGAAGTTTGCCGGTGAGCAGTTCGTGCAGCACGACTCCCAGGCTGTAGATGTCGCTGCTGGCCTCGGGATCGTTCCCCTCGAGTTGTTCGCGGGGCATGTAGGGAAGGGTGCCGACGGATGGCGCCCATGCCGTCGACTTGGTGGGCGACCGCGCGATGCCGAAGTCGGCCAGGAGCGCCCGGTCGTGATGGTCGATGAGGATGTTGGCCGGCTTGATGTCGCGGTGGATGATCCCCGACTGGTGCGCGTAGTGAAGCGCCTCGGCCACCTCGGCGACCCAACGCACGGCGCGGGCGGGATCCGGCTTGCGGGCGATCTGCTCGCGCAGGTTTCCTCCCTCCACGAATTCCGAAACGATGAAGCAGGCGGCATTGTCCCTGCCCACATCGTGCACCGGGACAATGCCCGGATGTTTCAGACGGGCCACCCGGCGCGCCTCGGCCATGAAGGTTTCCGTGGAATTCACCCGGCCCGACTTCGGGAACTTGACCGCCACAAGCCTTTGAAGTTCCTGATCGAAGGCCTTCCACACATGGGCAAATCCGCCCTCGGCGAACAACTGCTCTAGCCGGTAACGGCCGGCGAGTGTTCGGGGATGGGAGCCGACGGGATCATTCGCCATGTCGGCTTCCGGGCCGGGCGTCTTTTCAAGCCAGGCCGTGGCCTTGAGGGCCTTGATGCGGCGCGCGAGTTCATCGGCAAGGTGGGGATGGTTTTGGCACAATTCGGCGGGGGGTATGTCCCGTCCTTCTTTCCAGAGTTCATCCCATTCGAACAGATAGTTGGCAATCAGTTCCTCATCGCCTTCCGTCACGGTTCAGTTCCTCATGCAGCCTGACCCTGGCTGATTGCCATCGTCGCTTGAGCGTTCTCAACGAGAGACTGAGCAACCCTGCCGCCTCTTCCTGAGTCAATCCCTCGTAATAAAGGAGGTTGAATACCTCGCGTTCGTCCTCGGGAAGTTTTTCCACCTGTTGGTGGAACTCGGTCCAGCCTTCCAGATCCGAAGGTTCCTGTGCCCGTTCCTCGAGCGCGCCACCCTTGTCATCGGCGGGTATCCCGTCGGTGTGGTGGTTGGCGCCGATCCCTTCGGGGCCAAAATGTTTTTTGGCCATGTCGAGCAGTTCGCGCCGCACCTGAACCGCCGCCAGGTTGAAGAAATGCCTGACCGATTCAATTTCAACCTCCCCCAGCGCCCGGTGCAGGCGGATCATGCTGTTTTGGAACACATCGTCGGTCTCTTCCCAGCGCCTGAGCGATGGAAATCGGCGAAACATGGTGCGGGTGAGTCGCAGCAGGCGATCGCTGGCATGGGTGATGAGTGCTTCCTTGGATGAGGCATCTCCCTTGAGGGCGAGATCGATCAGGTTTTTAAGTTGGGTTTCATAACCCACGGTCGGGCGCTGGGACATGGCCAAATCCCGTAAGGGAGAAGTTATCTTCTCAACCTTTTATAACGGGATAAGGCGTGGTATTGCCGCTCAAAGTTTCCACAAATTCTTTGCGATTGCAGGCAAAGAATAAGGCCAAATAAGTTGGAAATTTTGGCCCGTTTAAAGCGTGGAAATCGCTTTACAAAACATTGAGTAGTATTTCGGTTTGGCTGAAAAAATTTCCTTTCAGCCGTTTTTAAATGAGTAGATCAAATATGAGCTCGCAGTGGTATTACACGAAAAATGGAGAAAAATGCGGACCAATAACCGATCTACAATTAAAGCAGTTGGCGGAATCTGGTGAGATCAAGCCAACTGATATGTTGTGGAAGGAGGGTATGGCGGAATGGAAGTCGGCCAATTTGTTCAAAGCACTTTTTAACTCTGCTCCAATGGCTCCACAACCTCCTGAACAATTTTCAGCTAAAAAATTATGGCAAAATGTCGGGAAAGTGGCTAACCAAATAAGTGCGGCTTCATCAGATGTCTTGAGTGGCGATGATAGCAATGGCAGTCAACCGGCGATCATTCTTCATTCAAATTATTTTGGCGGTAGAACTCGCATTGGATTAGATCTCAAACCCTTGAGTACATTTTCCGGAACAATTGTCGCAGCAATAGTATCCTGGCTTTATATTTTGTCTGTAATTAAATCTACTATTTCCGCTTGGCATTTTCTACCATTTGGAAGAACAGAATATATAAAAATAAAACTTGAGCAGTCTGTCAAGTGGAACAAAATATTTCCTGTTTTTGTTACTTGGTTGGTTTTTATAATCATTTCGATAGTAGCCGCTTTGATTTTTATTCCAATTTTAAATATTTTCGCAATCTTGGTATTTTTATTTGGATATGTTGTTTCGAATATTATTGCCTGCCAAATGATTTCTGGGTTTGATATCAACAAGATGCATATGTCTGTTATTAAACTCGAATATGGATTTCCTCATAAATACTCGTTGCTTCACGGCATCTCTGATGCTCCAACAAACCAACAGTTGGATTGTGTACTTTCACTTTGTGAGGCTATCTCTAAGTCTGATTTCAGCAAATGGGAACAGTTCACTGCGCATTCATCAGGACAATCAGGTATGATTTCACGAGTGGTTAGTAGATTGCCCGGGCTAGGAGGCTGATATTATTTTCTATGTAGTATCTGATTTGTGGAATTTATGAAGCTATTTTGGAAATTAACCCCCCACTCACTCAATCCCCAAATACTCGCGCATGTGGCAGTCGTACTTGGCGGAGGCCCTCTCGTTGGAGAGGTCGAGGCACAGTTGTTGATGACCTTCACGCTGTAGTCCT
>CAWUNZ010000324.1:0-3944 GCA_963923445.1 uncultured bacterium | reverse complement strand
GCTACCACCGAAACCAAAGGCATTGGACAGGACCCACCGGATTGGTGTGGACCGATATTGACCATGAACATGGTCGATCCCATCGCATGCTGGATCGATGGTTTCCAAGTTGAGTGTCGGAGGTATCGCCTGGCGACCAAGGCAAGCCACACCCATGGCGAGTTCCAACGATGCTGCTGCCGCGAGAAGATGCCCGGTGGCGCCTTTGGTTGAACTGACAGGGGCTGAAACCCCGGTTTCTTCCGCAACCTGCCGGATGGCTTGGGCTTCCATGGCATCTCCGGCAGGGGTTCCCGGAGCATGAGCGTTGATATAGCCCGGTTCCCCGGGTGTGATACCAGCCGTCTCAATCGCTTGGCGCATGGCGCTGATCACATGGGTTTGATCGGTGGAGGGCATGACCAGGTGGTGAGCGTCGCTGGTCATGCCCCAACCCGCCAAGATGGCCAAGGGACGCGCACCGCGTGCCCTTGCCCGGTTAGCGGTTTCCAGAACGAACATGGCGCCTCCGTCACCCATCACAAAGCCGTCCCGGTCGCGGTCGAAAGGCCTGCAAGCGCGAGCCGGCTCATCATTGCGGCGGGAGGTTGCGCGGAGGTTGCCAAACACCGACATGGTGAGAGGCGTTGTGTTGACCGCGGCCGCGCCTGCCAAAACCGCGTCAGCAGCGCCGCCCAAAAGCAATGACGCGCCAAGCACCAACGCGTGATTGCCACTCGCGCAAGCGCTCGAAACCTGCATGCAAGGCCCGATTTCACCAGCCCAGTGGTTGGAAATAAGTTGTGTGTAGGAAGGAAACGGAGGACCGGCCCGATGGAGAGTACCGGTGGGATTGGGCCCCCAGGTGGATTCCCATGACAGCATCCAGTCCGGGCCCAAACCAAGGGCAACCCCCAGTTTTCCGTTGCCGGGCTTCCAACCGGCATCTTCCAGAGCCAGCCAGGAGCAGGCCTCAATCAGCTTTCCGGTGGGAGGTAGTTCATGGTGTGCCGGCCACGGGCATGCGGGGATTTGTGCCAAATGGCTGGAAATGCGACTCGCGTGGGTTGAAGTGTCGAAGTGCTCGATCTGGCTGATGGAAGTTTTACCAGCGAGAACCTGGTCGGTGATGGATTCGATACCCACACCCATCGGAGAGGCCGCGCCAATTCCGGTGATCCAGATTTCGCTTACAGGCCTCATGAATGTTCGTCCGGCGGAAGGAAACGCAATGCGAGGGAACCGCCGCCCACTTGGAAGGTGCTGCTTGGGGCAACGCCCGATAATATTTCAGAGGTATTCCAAGGACACCAGGCGATGCCCTCGCCGGAATGGCTTTCCAGAGAAGCCCTCCACCGACTGACGATCCCGGAATCACCACGCCTGATCGCCAACGCAAACGCCTTGATTCGCTGAGTATTGGGAGCACCGGGCAAGTCCGACTCCTGGCAAGTCCAAACAAGCCAAAGACCGTCTGGTTCAATTGCCTTTTCAATCGCCCATGCTGTTGACCAGACCTGATCTTCGGTACCGGGCCAACCTCCAACGCCCAGATTTGGTCCGTGCGCACCAAGCACGATGGATAATTGCCCTGGCAGGGAATGAAGGGAGCACTGGGGGATCACTTGGGGGGAAATGGCGAAAGCCCCCTCCTCGGCGTAGCGTTTGAGATTCTCTCGGAAAGTCGCCCTGCCTGGAAGCAACGGGCATGCGAGGACAGCCCAGTTTCCAAAAGCCAGTTGAGGATTCATGGCGCGCGCCAAGCGGACCGCTTCCATGGCGGCAACCGTCTGGTCTTCCATGTGCCGCATCGACCCCCTTCCGGGGCCTGTCCAAGATTCGGCAAATTGCCGACGCAATGGCTGGATTTCCCCGGAATCAATGTCGGAGGAACCGTGGCAGGCGATCTCCCACTCGCACGACATTGGTTTAAGGACAACCGATTGGCGAAGGGTTGTTCCCCGGGTTTCAAGTGACATCACTGCGTTAGCCCGGCCTTTGATATGCACCAGACGACCATGCGCGTGGAACAGCCTCCGGTTAGAATGCGCGCATGGCCAATCCAGCGCGAAAAGGACTTTCCACCCATGCCTCGTGATCCCTACGAGGTGCTCGGTGTCAATCGCACCGCCACCCAAGATGATATCAAGAAAGCATATAGGAAACTGGCAAGGGAATGCCACCCCGACAGAAATCCCGGTGACAAAGCCGCTGAGGCGCGGTTCAAGGAAGTTCAAGACGCCTACGACATTCTTGGAGATGACCAGAAAAAGGCCCAGTTCGACCAATTCGGATTCGCCGGCCCCCAGCAAGGATCACCATTCGGTCATGGTTCGCCATTTGGGCAAGGGTTTGAGGGGGCGGACATCGACCTTGGGGACATTCTGGGCGGAATGTTTGGAGGACGGGGAAGGGGAGCGGGCCGGACAAGGCGGGGGCGCCCGTCCGTGGAACCCACGGTTGTGGAAATGCCCATTCCATTGGAATTGGCCCATACCGGCGGCAAGCGCTCTTTCCGTTTCAATGGGAAAGACTTGGAACTGACCATACCCGCGGGGATTGCCGAGGGTATGAAGCTCAAGCTGGCCGGCCAGGGAGAGGGTGGCGCTGACCTGCTTGTGACAATCCGGTACAGCCAACACCTTTATCTGAAAAGAGATGGAAACGACCTGGTGCTTGAAACGCCGATCAGCATCAATGAAGCAGCCTTGGGGGCCAAGGTCGATATACCCACTCTGGATGGGGAGCGGCTCACGGTAAAAATTCCGCCGGGCGCCTCGAGTGGACAGAGGCTCAGGCTCAAGGGGAGGGGACTAGCCGGCGGCGATATGCACATTGAAGTGAAAATCGTTGCCCCCGCGGTCACCGATGACAAGGGTCGGGCGCTGCTGGAGGAATTGGCCAAAATCCATCCGCAGCAACCCCGGGCCGGACTTGCTTGGGGCTCCTGATCGTGACTGGGGAAACGGAGCGAAACGGGCATTTTAACCGAAAAACATTCGTTCTTCGGCCGACGATGAAACTGCGGTCCACAGCCCAGTTTGAATCGGTTTTTGGATTTCGCTGCTCGCGATCCAACCAATTGATGGCCGTGCACGCCGCTCCAAACACGATTGGAATAAGCCGAATAGGGCTAAGTGTTTCCAAGCGCGTGGCGGGAGGGGGCGTGATGCGCAACCGAATTCGCAGGCGATTGCGTGAGGTATTCCGCAAAAACCGCCCGGCCTTGCCCACGGGTTTTGATTTTGTGATATCTGTTCGGTCCGCCAAATTGCCAGTAGGAAACATGCTGGATTCAATGGCCTTGGAGCTGTTCGCCCAGGTGATCCTGAAGGTTAACCGGAGGAAGTCGGGTGACATCGGGGGCGCCGCTGGGGAATGATGCTTTACCTCCTCGACCTCATTGCCAAGTCGGCTGTCAGGGGAGCGGTCGCGTTTCACCGATTGGTGGTCCATCCATTGCTGCCTTTGGGGGGATGCCGCTTCACGCCCTCCTGCAGCCAATACATGCTTGACAGCATCAACAAGCATGGAGGAGTGCGAGGTGCGTTTTTAGGAATTTGTCGCATCGCCCGTTGTCGGCCGGGAAAGGCCGGCGGGCATGATCCTGCCTAGATATCCCAAGTCCCGGGCGACGGCTTTGGTCCCTGGCGTTTCTTACCCCGGGATTTAGGTGCCTCCTCCGGTGAGGCTTTCCTTGGCTTGGGACCTGTGCCGGTTGAGCGGGAGGGAGGATGGATCCGGGTGGCCTCAGCCTCCTCGGCATCCTGAGCCTCCCGTTTTCCGGCTCCCTTTTGATTCTTGCCCTGCACGACCAGGTTGATGGCCACATCGGCGAATCCAAGGTGGTCCCGAATCGACTTTTCCAGATAGCGCAGATAAGGCGGGTCAAAAAGTGACTTGCCGTTGCAAAACAAGACCTGTCTCTTATACACATCTGACGCTGCCGACGAAGGCTTAGGTGT
>CAWUNZ010000323.1:0-3951 GCA_963923445.1 uncultured bacterium | reverse complement strand
CCTGAAGAAGTTGAAACTCAATGCCTTCCTAGCGTTGATAGATGGGAAGGCATGCTTTGTCGAGTTGCATGATGCAGACATGAACCGAGGTGATGAACACGGGACCGACATGGCCGCCAGACCAAGAACCGTCGGCGCTTTGGGTCCGGACAAGATTGTCAAAGGCTTCCTTGCGGTACTTGGTCCAAGTGAGGGTGTCGGCCTCCTTGGCGCCCGGAAACAACTTCATGTAGCCATCATCTCCCAGCATGTAGACCGCCTGGGCGAAATAATAGTGGGTGTACTCGTCGTGGCCGGTGCGGTTGCCGCCCAGCGTCCCCAACCTTTTTTGGCAGAACTGGAACCACTTGCGCACGAATTGCACCGATGGTTCCTTGAAGTAGTCGCCGGCGGAGATGCCGCAGGCGATGGCCGCGGCTGTCAGCGCGGGGCGCCCGTCGCCTCCGCCACCGCCGCCGTATTGGTAGATGATGCCACCTTCGCCGTTGGTGCATTCCTCCAAGTAAACAACCGCGCGCTGGATCGCCTCGGGCGGTACCTCGATTCCGGCGTTGCGAACCGCCCGGAGAGCCTGAACCTGGGTGATCGTGACGGAACCCTCGTCGAAATTGCTGCCTTCCTTGGCGGAGACATAGCCCCACCCGCCAAACTTGATGTTCTTGCCGCCCCGGTTGGTCTCGCGGACGGTCTGGGCGTTGAACGAAAACTTGGCGGCGCGCGCGAGAATGTCCTCCAGGCGCTTGCGGCGGTCGTTGTCCTCCTCGTCGCCGTAGATGCAGGCAAGGAAAAGCATGGAAAAGCCATGGCCATACATGTAACGGCCGGATTCACCCGGGATGTTCGGGTTTCCGATCATGCCATCGTTCATCCCGCCTTTCTGGGCCCGCGACATCAGGAAGTCGGCGGCCCGGCGGATGTTGTCGCGGTACTTGCCTTCGCGGAGCGTGCTTCCCTCCATCAGGAACGCCATGCCGCCCAGGGAGGTCATGGTGATGGGATACTGGCCGCCCGTGGCTTCCAGATGGCCGTCCCGGGCCTGGTTCCTTGCCAGCCATTCAAGGCCCTTGCGGACCGACTCACGGTATTCCTGCGGCAGGTCTTCCCCGCGAACGAACATGGAGAGGGCCATGGCCGCGCCCAAAGCTGTGATCCATCTCATCGGCCTGGTCCTCCGCCCGGCAGGGCTTGGTCGCGGATGGGCGGAGTCACCGCCCCGGGTTCGTCAGCCACCTGGTGAGTGATCGTGTTTTGCGGCGAGATCAGGTCAACCGTTCCCTTGCGGGTGTCGATCGCCATGGCGAGCAGGGGTTGCTGGCTCGGGGTTTCCTTCTCGAAAAGCAGTTTCCCGGTCCGTTTGTCGTAGGAGCGGATGGCGGGTTGCACGATCCGGGTCGCCGGATTGTTGGGCATCGGCTTGTTCGACCTGCTTGCCAGGATCACCACCGGAATCATCCCGATATTTTCCAGCACAAGGCTCTGTTGCAGGCAGTTTGTCCGCCAGGCGACCTTCCCGGAGGATTTGTCCAAGGCATAGAGTTCGCCGTGAATCGGCTTCGAGCCGATTCCCGATGCCGGAACGAACGCCGATTGGATTCCAGCGATCGGTTCCGGCTGCCTGTGGAGGCCCAGGTAAATCTTGGAATCGTCGGAAACGGCGAACGGGGATGTGCCCTTGGCGTGCCTGGGATCAAGACGGGAAACCATGGTTTCCTTGCCGCTGGCGAGGTCCAGCACCCGGAGGGTTCCATCGGGCTCGATGACCGCGGTGAATGATTCGCCATCGGCGGACACCAGAAGGCTTTCGGCTGGTAGGTCCCGGATCCACAAGTCGCGCATGGTTACCGCCTCGGTCAAGCGGAGTTTCCTGCCCGCCATCGATTCCTCAACCCAAAGGATCATGCTTCCCTGCTGGCGGATCTTGTTGGCCAGGGGAACCGAGCAATCGGCCACCGGCACCGATGCGCCGTCAACTGTTCTCACTCCCCGAACGCTGGAAGGCTTGCCCGTGGCCGGATCCATTGTGATCACCGAAATCGTCAACCCGTCGGTGAGCAGTTGGGAATCGGAGGGGATGTCCTGCCGAATCCAAAGCGTTCTCCCGTTGATCGGATCAATCGCCATCATGCCTTCCCGTGTCAGCAGGATCGCCGCATGCGGTAAAAGGGGGCCCGTCTGGCCGGTTCTTTGACGGTAACCGTCGTTGTGGGCGACCCACATGGTCCCGCCATCCATGATCAGGTTTCCCTGCAGGGGTGAATTGGTCGAGGCTGATTCACCGGGGTAGGCCAGGTTCAGGTCCCACAGCACGCGCCGTCGCACGGGGTCCACCGCGTAAACGATGTTCCCGGCTGATACCAGCATCAGGTGCCCCACGGCCTGATAGGTGAACTTTGGAAAAATGGTCTGGGGGTTGTAGCCGGCGCCGGAATTGAATGTGGTTGAAAGCAGGTTTCGTCGCGCGAGCGATTCCGCCATGCGCTCCTCGCCCGTGGACCGATCAACCAGCGACAGGGTGTTGTATCCCTGGTTTTGCTGGCTGAACTGAAGCTGGACCAGGTGTCTGCGGAAGAACGGCAGCACATCTCCCACCGGGGACAGCACATGGGCCTGCTGGTAGCGGTTGCCCGAAGGCTTGTCGGAGACCTTGAGCTTGCCTTGGGGGAAGGAGGAACCGGGGCCATCGAGGAAAGCGAGCAGTCGGTGATCGGTCGCGGCCTCGGCCATGCGAGCCTTGCCGGTTTTTCCCTCCACGGCGATATCCGGGTATTCCGAGGCCAATCTGCCAAGGCAGGCCGCCGCGTCGTCGGGCAGTTGCCGGGAAAGGTTCAAGCTGGCCAACCTGACCAGGGCGCGGGCATGCTGTTCCCGCGTGGCCAACGGTGGTCGGACCAGTTCCAGTTGCTGCTCCGCCTGGGCCATGGCTTCGGCGCTGCCCTCCGAGGCCAGCCTTTCGGCCAGGAGCAGCCTGATTTCCTGTCCCGAACTCGACATGTGGCCGAAAACAGCCACAAGTGCGCGCAGTTCCTCCATGGGGGTGGCGGGGGACTTGGCCTGAGTCAGCCTGGAAGCCACCTTGGACTCGAGCATGTCACGGTTGGCCGCATTGGCCTTGGCGACCATTGCCGAGACTCTGCCCTGGGCCCAGGTGTCGCTCGCGGCTCTGAGCGATGGTTCCTCCAGCACCGCCTGAAGTTCTCCACCACCAAGAACGCTGGCCACCTCGAGGTAGGCATCAAACGCCTCCGCCAGTTTCCCCTGTGATTCCCTGCCGGCGGCGAAAAGGCAGAGGTAAGCCGATTTGCGCCTTCGGCTTTCCTTGCGGGCATCCTCAATTTGCGCCGGGGTGGCGGAGGGAGCGGGGGGCACATCACACACAGACTTGAATTCCGTGAGGTAAGCCTCGGCGCGGGCAAAGTCCCGGCGGGCGAACTCACACATCGCGTCGAACAGTTTTTCCCGGGTGCGTTCAAGGATTTCCGCGGGAGGTTTATTTCGCAGCGCTGTCGCCAGGTCGCTCACGGCTCCGGCCCAGTCGCCCTTATCCAGTCTCAGGTCACCCCGTTCCGTGAGGCCGACGGGGTCGGCGGGATTCTTGCGGATCAGGTCGTCAATTTGGGCCAGCTTGGCGGACAATTGGGGGTAAACGGCAATCGCCGTCGATGTTTGGGAAACCATTTCCCCGTCATGGAAGATCAGGTTGCCCGGCAGGGCTTTTTTCCTCGATTTGGTGTGCGAGACGATCTCTCCCCGGGGGACATCGATGACACACACCTCCGGTTCCTTGCCGGCACCCGCTTCGCGCAGAGGCAAGTAAAACTGGTTGTCGCTCGATGTGCCCAAGCCGGAGGGTATGCCGGTGGCCAAGGTCCATGCCACCTTGCCGCCTGCATCCACATCGAGGGCCCTGACCGATTTTTTGCCGACAACGATCGCCCTGCCCGAGATCACTCC
>CAWUNZ010000322.1:0-3952 GCA_963923445.1 uncultured bacterium | reverse complement strand
AACGATCACCCCTTCTCCGGGCACAACGGCATCGAGCGAATTACTGATGAGATTTAAAATGATCCTGTGTATTGCCTCGGGTTCAGCCAGAACAGTTCCAGATTCCGGTCCGACACGATGAATAAGCTGAACACCATTCTCACGGGCGCGAGCCTTGAACAATTCCACGCACTCGGTGGTAATCTTCGTGGTGTCGCAAAATTCCCGGATCGGTTCCCGCTCCTTTGAAAAACTAAGCATGTCCAGAACCAAATCGTAGATGCGCTTCTGGTTTCGATCAACAATACGCCAACCCTGTCGAACAGTGTCCCAGGATTGGTCATCCAGGCCCATGTTCACAATGTCGGTTCCGCTCCTGAGTCCCTGAAGAATGTTTTTGATGTCGTGGGACAAGGAAGTCATGGCGGTACCAACAGCAGCCAACCGCTCAGCCTGCACTAGGGCCTGATAATGCCTGTTTTCCTCAACGGCCAATCCGGCAAAATGGGCGATAGCCATGGCAAGCTTAAGGTGATCTTCCTGAAACGAAGGGATGTCGTTTGCGGGACTGAGAAGATCCATCGCTGAGGTTTCACGGGTGGTCTCAAGATATAAAAGACCTACAGTTTGGTCGCGGCCCCGAAGGGGTACGCAAAGGATTTCCCGGACATGCGAGCGGACAATACTTGGGGCCGTCTGAAATCGCTCATCCGCCTTGGCATCGGAAACCAGCACTCCTTCCCGGCGCCGAAGAACATGCTCAATCAACGTGCGGCTGACATGAATGGCCTCAACGCCCGGCGGGGGAGCGCCATGGAGTCCTCCCCTCCAATAAACAGCCCTTGGCAAGAATGCCGCCGCATCCGGTTCCCCGCCTTGCTCCCTTTCATCGAGAAGAATACAACCCCTGTCGGCATCAATGCTGCGGAAAACCAACTCCAACATTCGGGATAACAATTTGTCTATTTCATAAATGTTGCTTATCGCTGTAGCTGTCTCATACATCACCGCCAGGTTGCCAAGCGCCCGCTTCAGCCACTCACCCTCACCCTGCCCTCCCCGAGCCAGCAGCTTGTCGCCTTCGGCTTCACCAAGACGGCTGACGACTGTGCCTCCGAGTGAACCCCCAGTCTGTCCAGTTATCAGGTTTATTTTTTCAGCAAGGGTCGAGATCGCGCCCTTGCGCGGGCCTTCGGCCACTATCACCAAAATTGTTTGCCCCACCTGAATCCTGTCACCCGACCTCAAGAGCGCATCCTGAACCGCCCGACCGTTGACAAAGGTTCCATTGACACTGCCAAGGTCACGAATCCTGTAACCGTCTGTAGTTTCGGTTAATTCAGCGTGGCGGCGGGAAATTTCCGTATCCAGTAGCTTTATTTTTGCCCCACTGTCACGGCCAATAAGCAGGACTGGGCCATTGAGATTGAATTGCTTGCCTTCATCGGCTCCGCGGGTGACGATGAGCCGCGGCATGATTCAGATCTCCTGCCCATAAGAAACAGAATCAGGGAGACCAAGATCGGCCGCCATTTCCCAAAGGTCTTCAAAAAGGGCATCAGGGTGGCCGTTTCTCAAGGTTTCCGCCGAGTCTGACCCCGTCGAAACAACCCATACCCCGCATTCGGCAGCCCTACCAGCAAGCACATCAACCGTCATGTCTCCCACATAAAGGGTATCCGCCGCCGAAACCCCTAGAACACCCATCGCCACTTTCAACATTGCCGGATCTGGTTTAGGGTTAGGGGCATCTTCCGGCCCACAAACCACATTAAATATGTCGGACAGGTCGAGCGATTTGAGAATCAACTGAGTGAATGCCTTTGGCTTGTTGCTACAAATGCCAACCCATACACCGGCTCGAATTAGTGATTGCACAAGTTCACGGGCACCTGGGAGCAATCGTGTTTGCTCGATGCAAGCGCGACCATGGTGCGCCTTATAAAGTGGGATATCAACGGAAAGATCGGTCCCTTCCACCGTTGATAGGAGCAGACTTTCCACCCCACGGCCAACCCGCGGGCGTACTTGTGAGACATTGAGTGGTTGGAGGTTTCTCGAACGGCGAACCTCATTAACGCTGGATGTGATGGCGTCGTAGCTGTCAATGAGCGTACCATCAAGATCGAACAAAACCGCTCTCGGCAACCGCTTAGTGCGCATAGCTGAATCCTATGAAAGTGTTTTATGTGTCCGAACCGAAACAACCAACGGCGCTCCCCACGGAGATCAACTCCCGCAGGTTCCCACATCCCAGTGCTGCTGCGGGAAGTACTCGACCATCTTGGCCCCGCACCCGGTAAAACCTTGGCTGATGTCACCTTGGGTCGAGGAGGGCACTCGCGCCTCATCCTTGAACGGCTTAATGGCGTTGGAACATTGGTGGTGATGGATCTTGATGGCCAGGAACTCAAAAGAACAGCAGATTCCTTGGATTCGAAAGGCTGCAGGGTGGTCGCTCGCCAAGGCAATTTCGCCGGAATTACCCAAGTGATCGCGGAAGTTGGTATTTCCGGCTTGGACGGCCTTTTAGCAGACCTTGGCGTTTCCAGCATGCAGATCGATGACCCTGAAAGAGGGTTTTCTTACCGGCGTGAAGGTCCCTTGGATATGCGAATGGACCAAACTCGTGGTGAAACAGCCAAGGATCTCATCGCGAGGATAAGTGAGGATGAACTGTCAGATGCATTGCAGGAACTGGCAGACGAACCAAGAGCCCGGCATTTGGCGCGGATGATTGTCATTCAAAGAGCTATCACACCGTTCGAAACAACGAACCAGTTAGCAGCTTTTTGTGAAAAAACCCTCGGAAATTCAAAAGATGGGTGGCAGTTGCGCCAAGGCCAGCATTGGGTGACTCACCCAGCAGCACGACTTTTCCAAGCATTGCGATTGTTGGTCAACCGAGAAATTTCCAATCTCAAGCACTTGCTGAGATTGCTGCCAACGATTCTGAACCCGGGGGGCAAGGCCTGTCTCATCAGCTTTCATTCAGGTGAAGATCGGCTGATAAAACAGGCGTTTCGTGAAGGCCTTCGGCATGGTCATTTTGACATGATTTCAGAAGAACCGGTTTGCCCAACGGACTATGAAAAAAAAGGCAACCCACGCAGCAGATCAGCGAAACTTCGTTGGGCCAGAAAATCTTCACAGGGAGCGAGTGAAAGCACATGATCGCTTTGCTTGTAACATCGGTTGGAATATCGCTACCAATCCAACCAGTGATTCAACAAGAAACAAAAAGCGCCCCTGATTCCTGGCCAATGCTTTTAAAGGAATCAGTGACTGAGACTGGCCGACAAATCGAATTGAAAAATCGGGAGCATGCATGGTTTTTTTCGGTCCGAAAAAGCAGGGCCATGGCCGAAAAAGAACAAATCAACAACGGTTTGCTGCCTGATTCCCTTGAGGTTGGCACCCTGATCGGTTGCATGGTTTTGGATCAGAATCACGGGGATTTTCGGGGGCAAACCATCCCTGCCGGTTCGTACTCGCTTCATTTCGGTTTGCAACCAGTAAGCGATGATCACGCTGAGACAGCTCCAACGCGCCATTTCGCCATCTTTGTGCCAATCGAATCCAACCATTTCGATCCTAAGCCAAATCAGGAAAAACTTTTCAAACAATCCACCATGATCACCAGTAAACACCCTGTGGTCATGCCGATACTCCCCGGAACTCAAGCAAAATCCTTGCGAATAGCTCAAATTCAAAGTGGAATATGGGCGATTGACTATGCGTTTCCCGTTGAAACACCTGCCGGTATGGCGGTCTTGCCACTCAAACTGGTCATAGCGGGTAAATCCACGGCAGCCAAATGAAGCTATGAGTGGATTTCCACAGATCCGCCACCGTTGGAAACTAATTTTTCGGCCAGGCGATTCACCGCAATCTGGAATTCTGAAGAGACCGAAGACCAGGTAACCAATCGGAAACCGTAAGGCTCAGACACGACGGTTACCATCTGTCCGGA
>CAWUNZ010000321.1:0-3958 GCA_963923445.1 uncultured bacterium | reverse complement strand
AGCCTGTTCCCTTATGTCGCCAACCATGCCGACAAGCTGTGTGTCATCCGCAGCATGGTGAGCAAGTTTCCAGAACACACATCGGCCAATTATTTTCTTCACACAGGATCCGGTTTGCAGGGAAGGCCCAGTTGGGGAGCCTGGGCCAGCTACGGCCTGGGAAGCCTCAACAAGGACTTGCCTGGCTTCATCGTGCTCAACGGCGGGTTGATACCCCCGGGCGGGCTCGACAACTTCAACAGCGGGTTCCTGCCTTCCGCTTACCAAGGCTCCATTTTTAAGGCGGGCGGACAGGCCGTGCCCAACCTGACCCCGGTGGAAAAGCGCGCGGGCCAGCAGCGGGCCGTCCTCGATTTGGCCGCTCGCCTCGACCGCAGTGCCTTGGAACGGGATGGCGCCGCCGACGCCATTGAGGCGGCCATTGCCAATCAGGAAACGGCGTTCCGAATGCAGGCATCGGTCCCGGAACTCCTCGCCATTGAAGGTGAAACAGCCGCAACCAAAACCCTCTATGGTTTGGATGCCGCTTACGAACCCACGCGGATCTTCGCGCGGCAATGCCTGGTGGCCCGCAGGTTGGTCGAACGGGGCGCGAGGTTTCTGGAACTCACCTGCTCATCGGTGGGGACCGATCGCTGGGACCAGCATTCCGGTCTCAAGAGCGGGCACGAACGCAACTGCCAGGCGGTGGATCAACCGATCGCCGGACTGCTGGCCGACCTGGCCTCGCGCGGTTTGCTCGACAGCACTTTGGTGGTGTTTGCCGGGGAGTTCGGCCGCACGCCGTTCGCCCAAGGGAGCGACGGCAGGGACCACAACCCGCAGGGATTCTCCATCTGGATGGCGGGTGGAGGTGTGAAGGGTGGAACAACTTACGGGGCCACGGACGAATGGGGTTACCGCGCCGTGGAAAACAAGGTGGAAATCCACGACTTGCACGCCACCATGCTGCGTCTTTTGGGCGTGGACCACACGCGACTGACCTTCCGCTATGGTGGTCGCGACATGCGCCTGACCGATGTGCACGGCGAGGTGGTCAAAGCCATCCTCGCCTGAATCGCCCGCGCCGATCAGCCGGCCAGGCCGATGATGGACATGCCCCATCCGGTGAGTGTTGTTGCGGCGCCGGAACCGGCTGCGCGCTTGTCGGTGATCTCCAAGGTCCAGGCGCCAGCGGGAACCTGTGTCGGGCTGTTAAACCGAGAAAGAAGATTGGCGGGGCGGTAGGTTCCCGACAGCAACCGCGATTGCTGCACCACCTGTTGGCCGCTCACCGGTATGGTGGGAATGTTGGAATTCGATTGATCGTCGAACCCCACAGTCAACCCGGCATTGACCGTGGTCACACCATTGAACAACACAACGGATTGGCCTTGGGCGTTTCGCAGCACGATGCTGATTTCGCCCGACTGGGCCACATTAAGGCCAAGGCTGACATTGATGTCATTGATGGCCAAGGGACGAGTGACCTGAATCGTTGAGGTGATGGTGCCGCCAGCGGCAAGGGTTACCGCCGTCTTGCTGGAAACGCTGAAGGCGGGAAGAGTGCGCGCGGTGACATCGAGGGCCCATGAAACCACCGTCCCGCTATCCATCGGGGAATTGTCGGTGACCACAAGGCTCCAAACACCCCTGGCATTGGACCCTCGGAACGCGGCCAGCAAGCTCTCAGGTCGGAACACTCCAGAGAAGGGCGCTACCCCGGAGGCTATTGCCGTGGCGGCGGAGTCGCTGAAACGCGTGTTCGCCAAATTGTCGGACGAACCGCCGCGCCGATTGAAAATGAGAGCCTCTTTCCCGGTGGGGGAACGCAGCTTCACGGACAGGTCGCTGACAAACGGATGGGTGATCCTCAATCGCAGATCCACATTTGAGATGATAGCGGAATTGGCATAGTTCAGGGGGATCACCTTGGTGCCACCGTCCGGGATGTCGCCGGCATTGGCGCCTTGGTTGGCTGCCAACCAGGAAACCGTGGTCACAGGTGCTGTGACGGTTCCGGACTGGCTGCCACTGGCGGTGATGGAAGGATCCGGAAGGGGAGCATTGATGAGGGCTTCGACATTCAGGTAACGACCACCGCCGCCCACCACGGCCTGTAGCTTGGGGCTGATGGTCGCGGAGGAGTACAACATATCGATGGCCTGCTTGTAGGTCAGGGCGGGATACTTGTCCAAAAGCAGGCTGAGAGCCCCCGTGACATGGGGAGTGGCCATCGAGGTCCCATCAAGATATTGGTATCCGCCACCTGGCAAGCAACTGAGGATGTTCACCCCTGGTGCCCCAATGTCCACCGTCTGCACACCGCGGTTGGAGAAATCGGCAATATTACCGTTATGGTCAATAGCCGCGACGGCAACGATGTTGTCAATCGGCAAGTTCGCGGGATAGTTGGGAGTCACATCGTTGTTGCTGGAGTTGTTCCCAGCCGCTGCCACGAAAATATGGTTGGCCTGCCGTGCCCGATCAATCGCATTGCTCAGGGCTTGGCTTGTCCCTGCCCCACCCCAACTGTTGTTCGATAGTCGCGCGCCGTTAGCCACGGCATAGTCGATCCCCCGGATCGCACTCGAAAAGAACCCGCTTCCACCGCTGCCGCTGGAGTCGAATATTTTCAACGCCATGATCTTGGCATGCCAATTCACCCCGGCCACGCCTACACCATTGTTCGCAACGGCGCCGATGGTGCCGGCACAATGTGTGCCATGCCCGTTATCGTCCATCGGGTCGGAATCATTGTTCGCGAAATCGTATCCGTAAATATCGTCAACATAACCGTTCTTGTCGTCATCGATGCCGTTGCCTGGAATCTCGCCGTTGTTGACCCACATGTTGTCCTTGAGGTCGGGGTGCGTGTAGTCCACCCCGGTGTCGATCACCGCGACGATGGTGTTTCCGTTTCCGGTGAATGAGTCCCATGCCTCGGGAGCGTTGATGTCGACCCCGGGCGTTCCGCCGGTCTGCCCGGTGTTGTTCATTCCGTGCAAGGAATTGAATCCCGGATCATTGGGGATCACTTGTGAAGGGCGAATGATGCCATCAGGCTCAACCGAAACCACAAGCTTGCTAGCTTGCAGGGAAGCGAGAACCGAGGCGACAGGAACACCCGAAACCTTGGCCTCATAAAGACCGGGGACCAGATTGTACCCTCGACCAATCTGCAGGCCGGGGGCATAGGCGTTGGGAGCGGTGGAAGGTTTGAATGAGGGTGCGAAGGTGACCAAGACAGATTTGCTGCTGAAGTTCTCCGGATGATTTTGAACACTGGCTAGATTGTAAACCACCGCTGGAACGGCACGGTCTTCCAACGATTCAAGGGCCAAACCATTACCCCTGAGATTTCGGACAACCTTTTGGGAACGACTCAGCCATTTTTTGAGGAAGGCAGATACGGCCATCGATATCACCTCACGCTTTGATACAACTAAGCATCTCTAGCTATAAGCAAATTAATATCTTCTATTGAACGCAAAATGATTCATGATCAATCCATTCCTATGTATCCTTGCCGGCTAAATCCACTAGTGTCAAGAATACAGGAATATTTTCTCAGGCTTGCCAAAGTTCGCAACCAAAACCAATTGGCGCGACCCTTACCATCGGACGGTGGAGGATAGAATCGCACTCGTTCCCGTTGAGACGCTTGAGACAGGCCTTTCGATTGGGTACCCTGCGGAAGTCTTCGAAATTCCCGCCAAGGCTCCCTTCCGGAGATCATCATGACCAGGCCGCTGAATCGTCGTTCGTTTGTGCTCGCCAGCACCGCAGGTGCCGCGGCGATTTCCCTGCCCCGGTTTGTCACCGCGGGCGCCAATTCCCAAGTCCGGGTGGGCGTGATTGGAGTCGCCGGACGCGGGGCCAGCAATCTTGCCGGAATCAGCGCCGCGGGAGCCAAGGTCGTGGCCCTGTGTGATGTCGACGAACCACGGGCAGGGCAAGCCCGCAAGCAGTTCCCCGA
>CAWUNZ010000320.1:0-3970 GCA_963923445.1 uncultured bacterium | reverse complement strand
GCGCCGGCGGAAGGTTTCAACCCTATTCGCACCGTCCGGACCGGTTCGCGTGAAGGTCCAAACCCTGCCATCGGATCCGTATCGCAAGAGGTGGTTTTCCCGGCCGACGGTGTAGCTCAGTTCGCACTCCCCGGAAGCGGGGTCGCCCTTGAAACCGGTGATGACGGCGCCGGGAAGCGGCCTGCCCGGCGGGCGCAGGGGGTTGTCACGCGGTTGGGGTTCGACCTGGTCGCCGCGCACGGTCACCTTCCCCCGCATGCCGCCATTGATGTACGGATAAGTCCGCGTGGCATGGTAGCGGTACCCTTCAGGGCCATCCACGCCATTGAAATCGTCGAGCCTCAATGGTTCGGCATCATCGGAGTCGCCATATCCGTAAATGGGATATCCGTCGAGGGCGTAGGCGATCGGGTTGCCCGGGCCGACGATTTTCTGAAGGTGAACCGGGGCGATGTGGTAGTGGTAGTCGTCGCCCCGCCCGCAGTGGCCGCCGTATTCATCGAGTTCGCCGGCAAGAAAAGCGTCCTCGCCCCGATTATTGAGCGCGTTGAAAATGGGCACGCCGTTCACCGCCAGGGCGATCGCGCCGCGGTAAAGGGCGTGGCGGGCGGAGACGGGCTTGTCGGCCTTGACGGGATCAAGCGGAATGCGCCACGCGTTGGCGCCTGTGTAAGGCTGCGGCAAAGGCACCTGCTGCTGCCAGGCGCGGATGCCCACCATCATCGGGTGGTCAGGCAGGCCATTGGAGGAAACCAGCAGATAGCGGCCATCCCAATCCACGGTCACCTTGGGCGCGAATGGCTTGAAATGCTTGGCGATCGCGGGTTCCACGGCCGACTTCTCCTGTTCGGGCACGCGACCGCCGCACCCCAATACGACAACACCCGTCCCGGCGGTCGCCGCCAGCATGGCCGACCTCGCGCGCCCGCAACAGGCAAGGACCAACGCGGCAAACCACAACGGCAGCGCCCACGCAAGCCAACCGGCATCGGTGGCGATCGGCGGACCATCGGCCCCGTGCCGGTGCCAGGCATGCGCCCGCGCGATGGACCCGTGGGCCAGCACCGCGACCGTCCACCACCAACGGGGATCAGCCATGGGTGATTTTCTTGATGGCCGGAAATGACTTGGTTGCCGCGGCGAACGGGTCGTACCCCTGCGCGGACCAGACCTGCCGGCTCACTTCCACGCACACCGGCCCGTTGTAGCCGCCGTCAACCAGGAGGCGCCGCATCATGGCCAGGTCGAGGCCACCTTCTCCAGGCAGCACAAACCTGGCCTGCTTGCCATCGATGACGGTTTCCTTGATGTGGACAAAGCGGGTGGTTGGTGCCAAGGCCCGCCAGGCCTCGGCGATTCCGGGAGTGCGGTGCTGGAAATGGCTCGGGTCGAAGGCGGCAACCACCCGCCGTGACTTGGCGCCTGAGATGAGCGAAGCCAACGCCACAGCATCGTCGAACGCCTGCATGCGGTGAGGCTTGAGCGCCAGGGTTCCACCCTCGCGTTCCAGCACCTCCACGACCTTGGCCAACCGCTCGCGATGAAGGGGCATCTTGGCGGGCAGGTCGCCGGGCTTGCCGCCAAGGATGCTTTCAAGCACCGGCGGAGACGCGGGGTTGATTTCCTTGGCCAGGGAGCAGGCCTTGGCCAGAAGAACCAGGTTCTTGTCGAAGGTTGCCACGGGCGTGTCGAGCGGGGTGTCGAGCATGATGGCAGCGACCGACATGCCGCTGGCGGACAGGTCCTTGCGGAGTTGGCCGATCGACTGGGGCGACATCGCCGTCGGGTCCATCTCCCATCCGGACAGGCAGGCCAGTTCCACGGCGCGGTAACCGGTTTTCGCAAGGTGGTCGAGCGCCTTGGGCAGGGGAACATCCTTCATCCCGTACAGGCTGAAGGCGGGAACCATGGCTGAAGCCGCGGCGGACAACCCGACTGCGGGGAGAGCCGCCAAGGCGGCGAGGGCGTTGCGGCGGGTCGGAAAAAATCGGGTCATCGGGTGTTCCTTGCGCGGGTGGGCGGCGGGAGTGCCATTTTCCGCTTTCCGGAAGCGTTCCGGAGCCCTATCGTAGACTCATCATGCAAGGGCTCAAGCCCCGTCTTGGCTATTGGGAGGTGGCATCGTGCCGATCGAATACAGCGAAGTGCGCAAGGGAATGGTCATCGTCGGCGAGGACAAGCAGCTTTATGCCGTGGTGGACCGCAACCTGCACACCCCGGGCAACTGGCGCGCCATCCTCACCCTCAAGCTGAAGAACCTGAACACCGGCGCGGTCACCATCAGCCGGTTCAAGCCCGAGGACAAGGTCGAGCAGGCCTACCTCGACAACCGTGGCATGACCTACTCGTACCAGGATGGCGAGGATTTTGTCTTCACCGACGCCGAAACCTTCGAGACGGTGAACCTGCACAAGGACTGGGTGGGCGACCAGATTCTTTACCTGAAGGAAAACGACAACTGCAATGTGGTGTTCTTCGATGGCAAGCCGATCAGCCTGGAGTTGCCCGCCTCGGTTCAGCTCAAGGTGACCGACACCGAACCGGCGCTGAAGGGCGCCACCGCCGCGGCCCAATACAAGCCGGCCACCTTGGAGACGGGCCTCAAGGTTCAGGTTCCCCCGTTCATCGCCATCGGCGAACTCATCACCGTTGACACCCGCACCGGCGAATACACCGGCCGGGTGAAGGAAAGCTGATCAAGGGCTGATCATTCAGACAAGAGCTTCGGGCCCCTCGCGGGCCCGGCTTTATTTCGGAGGGCTGTTCTCATGATTCGCTTCGCGCTCGCGTTCACGCTCGCCCTGGCCGCCTTCATTCCAGCCCGGGCCCAGCAGGGAAGCCTTGCCGCCGCTGTCGCCCCGTTCGCCGAACGGGGCGTGCTGGCTGGCGCGGTGATGCTGGTGGGCGACAAGGACCGCGACCTGGCCGTCGAGACCGTCGGGTTCGCCGACATCGCGGGAAAGAAGCCGATGAAGGTTGATTCCATGTTCTGGATCGCCTCGCAGTCCAAGCCCATCACGGCCGCGGCGCTGATGATCCTGGTGGATGAGGGGAAGATCCGCCTCGACGACCCGATCGAGAAGTTCCTGCCGGAATTCCACGGGCAGATGGTGGTGGCGGAAAAAGCCAAGGACCGGATCGTGCTCAAGGCGCCCGCCCGGTTGGTCACCGTGCGCGATTGCCTGAACCACACCAGCGGCATGCCGTTCAGGTCGGTTCTGGAGCAACCCACGCTCGACGGCCTGTCGCTCGCCACGGGAGTCCGCAGCCATGCCCTGACGCCGCTGGAGGCCGAACCCGGCGCCCGCTACCAGTATTCGAACGCCGGCATCAACACGGCCGGGCGAATCGTCGAGGTGGTCTCGGGCATGCCGTTTGAAACCTTCCTCGACAAGCGCCTCCTTCAGCCCTTGGGGATGAACGACACGACCTTCTGGCCAAGCGAAGCGCAGGTGGCCCGACTGGCGCTGTCGTACAAGCCCGACGCGGCCAAGACCGGCCTGGAACCCATGCCCATCAGCCAGTTGCACTATCCTCTAACAGACAAATCACGCGGCCCGATGCCCGCGGGCGGCCTGTTCTCCACCGCCGCCGACTGCGGACGCTTTTGCCGCATGGTGCTCAACCGCGGCACGCACGAGGGCAAGCGGATTTTGTCGGAGGAATCGGTGAAGGCCCTGACCACCCGCCAGACGCCGGAATCCATGAAGGAAAGCTACGGCTTGGGGTTCTCGGTGAGTCCGGACTCGGCCGGTCACGGCGGCGCGCACGCCACGGGAATGGCGATCCACTTCAAAACCGGACGGATCACCGTTTGGATGGTGCAGCACGCCGGTTTCCCCGGCGACGGCGCCAAGGCCCGCGGCGCCTTCGACAGGGCAGCGTTGGCGGTGAGGTGAGGCGAGCGAGTCACCGGCGGGCGCGCGGGGATGGTTGCAAAACCGGCAGGTCAAAACAACTCATCAATCGG
>CAWUNZ010000319.1:0-3970 GCA_963923445.1 uncultured bacterium | reverse complement strand
TCGAACCGCGCCGAGGCTGAAAACGACGCTTCGCAGGGGATCCACGCCTTGGACCTGAACAAACCATTTGAAAAGCTGCCGGCCAACGACAGTCGGCCGGGTTGAACCGTCACCTCAAGGGTGCCAGAAACCCCTTCTCCCATGGGCGCCATCAACTGGGCCATGGCCCGCTTGAGTTCCCTCACATGGACTTGGCAGCCTGGGCCCCAATGGGTCCGTGGCACCATCATCGCCTTGCAAACGGGGATGGCTTCCGTTGGTTTTTGAAGCAGGATCGACGCGCTTTCCCTGCCTTGGTTTTCGATGGAGAGAGAAACCAACGACTCATTCTCGCCCACCACCACGCGCCCCTCGCGCGTTCGCGACAGCCATTGAACCGCATCCTCGGTAAGGTTGATGCGGAATGGTGTTTCCCCGGCTTGGCGGGCTTGCACCAAGGCCCTGACGGTGCGATTGGTGAAGTTCGAGCCCACAAGCTCCACCGTTTTTTTGGTCCCGACAAGCTGGAGATGGCGCGATCCCGACAGAAGGCCACTGCTGAGCCCTTGGAAGGTTGATTTCTTAACCTGCTTGGCCAAGGTGGCCCACGGCAGGGCGACAACGGGCGCGCACCTGCTGCCAATCGGCCCGAAACCGCCGGGCTTGGCCTGCCAGTCGTGGATTGCTCCATCGGCATCCATCAACGCGGGCGTTTCACGGTCGCAGTCAAGCACCACCGCTGATCCGGAAATCTTCTTCAGGGTTCTGCCTAGGCGCCGAAACGAGGTCGTCCAGGATTGGAATCGCGGAATCGGCCCACTGGCTGGAATTGTCCGGGTGCGCCATGTGCCCTTTCTGGGGTCTCCGGCGGTGAGAACCATGCTGCTGCCGTTGAACAAGATGCTTTCAACGGTGTTTTCCAAGTGCAAGCGACCCAATTCACGCACCGCCATGGCCAGTTCATCCTTGGCGACGGTGATCATGGTGGATAAGTCCCGCTTGGGAGCGGCATCGCCTCGGAGAACCTGATGAATATGAGTGATACGGTCAGATCTCCAGTTGCTCGGTCGAGTTGCCAAACCGGTCGAACTTGAGTCCCATGCGATTCGAGACCGTCATCAGAAGGCTCGAGAATTTGCGGTTGCGGCTCGTTTCGAAATCCAGGCTGCGCCCGGTCCGGATATTCCCGCCTAGCCCGCCCGCCATCAGGAGCGGAACCCGCTCGGTGGTGTGCGCGGTCCATTGCTCGTTGGCGAGGATCACGCACGAGTTGTCCAGGACCGTGCCGTCGCCCTCCTGGGTGCTGGCCAATTTCTCGAGCAGGTAGGCGTATTGCCGGACCCAGAACCGGGTGATGGCCTGGAACTCCTTTCCTTTGTGGTTATGCGAATAGCCGTGATGAACTCCCTGGAAACCAAGGAACGGGTAGGCTTGGCCCGAAAGGTTGTTGGTCAGGAGAAGTGTCGCAATCCGCGTGCGATCGGTCTGGAAGGCCAAGGCGATCATGTCACACATGAGTCGGGCATGATCGTCAAGCCGGTTTGGCAGACCGTTGGCGGGTCGCTGCGATTTGATGCCGTCGCTCACGCCTTCGATTTCCTTCAGCTTGGCCAGTCTCCCCTCAACCTCGCGTATGCTGTTGGCGTATTCGTCGATTCGGGCCTTGTCGGAGCTGGAGACTCCACGGCTCACCTCGCCCAGTTGCTCGCGAACCTTGTCCAGCACGCTCACACTGGTTCGGCTTCCCTTGCATTCGAAAAGGCTGTCAAAGGCAAGCGACGGATAGAGTTCGGCCGGCACCGGGGAGACGGGTGAACTCCACGAGACATGCGAGGCGTACATCATCGAGTAGCCCGATTCGTGGAATCCGCTGATCGGGCGTTCGCAGGCCAGCACCATGCTTGGCAAAGGCGTGGCGTCGCCGACGCTTTTGGCCAGCAACTGGTCAAGGCTGGCCGCGGCGCGGATCTCCCGTCCGCCGGTGGGATGCGTGCCGCTCAGGATTCCCGCCGCCCCCTTGGCGTGCCCGTCACACACGCCCCCGGGGTGCTGAAGCCCGTGGATGAAGTTCACCTTCTCCTTGACCTTCTCCAGCGGGACGAAGGCCGGCCCGAGTTCGAGGTTCGCACCCTGCCCTTTCGACCACCATTCCGGGGTGTGAACACCGTCGCCGAAGAACAGGAAAGCGAACCGTTTGGGGGGTGTTTTCCTCAGGGGTTCGGCAGCCAACGAGGGAATCGACTCGAGCCAGGGAAGGGCGACCGAAGCGCCCAGGCCCTTCAACACGATTCGGCGGGTGAACTGGCTGGTGCTCATCGTATGGTCCTCGGGGGAGTGTCAAGTCTCAAGTTGATCGGTGTGCGGGGATTCCGTCGCAAGGCGCTTCTAAGGAGAGCTTACCGCATAATCCCGGCCGCGTTGGTTCCGGAACTGCGGGCTCAGGACGATGGTTTCAAACAATACGGAGAATCGGCGCTTCTCATGCAGGGCCTTTTGCATTTCCTGAAGCAACGGCTCATCCGACAAAACCACCGATCGCCCCAAGGCATAGCCGAGTGATTTTCGGCAGAGATTCCTCTCGAAATCGTCCAGCCGTTGACTTTCGACATAGTCGATCAATCCACCAAGTCCGTCAACCGACTTGCCGCCGGGAAGCGGGCCGATCGACTGGACCGGGCGGCCGGCAAGATCCTTGGTCCGCGCGCGACCGATCGCATCGAAGCCTTCCATCGTCAGGCCGAGGCCGTCGAAATGAATGTGGCACATCGCGCATTGGGTGTGCTCCGTGTGCCGGGCCAACATTTCACGAATCGTCTTCGTGCTTTCCTTTTCCGTTTTCGGCAATTCGGGCACATCCGCCGGCGGCGGCGGGAAGTGCTCGCCAAGCAAATGATGCACAACCCAGAAACCGCGTTTCACCGGGCTGGTTCGCTGTCCCGCCGAATTCGTCGCCAGGATGATCGGCATTCCAAATAACCCGCCGCGTCCGAGGTCTCGCAATCCTTCCACGCGGTGCCAATCGGCGTTGGGATCGGTGGGAGTGGGCAGGCCGCGGCTTTTGAGGTCCTCGGCATGTCGGGCTGAAAGTTGCCGATACCGGGCTTCAATCGGCCCGCCATAAAACCGGGCGAGCGTCGAATTGACGAATGTCGCGTCGCCATGGAGCAGTTCCCCCACCTCCCGGTCTTCCCGGATCAAAGCCGTGATCAGGCGCGTTGGTTCCTCGAAAAACGCCCGTCGCAAGGCGTCGTCGTAGCCGGAAAACGCCCCCGCGGGGATCGAGTCCTTCGAGAGATAGTCGCGATACCGCAACCATTGGCCGAAGAATTCACGGACGAACGCCTCGGTCCTTGGATCCTTCAGCATGCGCCGAACCTGGGCGCGCAGCACTTGTTCGTCATGAAGTGTGCCCGCGCGCGCGGCCTTGATTAATTCCTCGTCCGGCAATGACGACCAGAGGAAGTGGCTCAATCGGCTGGCGAGTGCGTCGTCGTTCAGCGGATAAATACCCTTGCCCGCCGGGGCGGCGGCAATGTGAAAGAAGAAGTAAGGCGACATCAGCACCGCTCGGAATGCCCCCCTTAACGAATCCTCGACCCCTTGGCCTTGCTGTCGCAACTCCTGGTACAGCTTTCGCAGGGTCGCGGTCTCTTCCGCCCGCAACGGGCGGCCATAGGCCCGCTCGGCAAGTCGGTCCAAGTCGGTCTGGGCGATCCCCTCGGCCCGCTTTAGCGACTGCTTGTATTCGGCAAGCCCGCGGCGCACTTCCTGGAAAAATCCATGGATCAGGTCGAATTGCGGATTCGCTTTTTCTGGTTTCAGTTCTCCCTCGAGGAGCTTGACGCCGAGCTTTTCCAGATACATCCGCTCGAACTTGGAGAGAAGTTCCTCCTCGATCAGGAGCGGGTCGTCCGAGCGCAGGTAATCGAAGCGCTTGTCCTGGATCACATGCCGCTCGGCACGCTCGAACCAGACGAAACCGCGCAACAGT
>CAWUNZ010000318.1:0-3971 GCA_963923445.1 uncultured bacterium | reverse complement strand
ATGGGGTTGAGGTCGGTGCGCTGGATGTTCTCCACCAGCGCCGCCTCCATCACCTGCTGGTCGTCGAAGTCCACCACCCGCACGGGCACCTCGGCCAGGCCGGCGTCGATGGCGGCGCGCAGGCGACGCTCGCCGGCGATCAGCTCGTAGCGGTCGCCACGAGGACGCACCACCAACGGCTGGAGCACTCCGTGGGTCTTGATGGTTTCCCTCAGGCTCTCAAGCTGCTCGGGGTCGAAATGCTTGCGGGGTTGGTTGGGGTTCTGGTCGATCACCGCGATCGCCACGCTGGAACCGGCCGTGCCCGCGCCGGCGCCTTCGCCCAGAATGGCGTCCAAACCCTTGCCCATCACCGACCTGCCAGCCGTTCGTTCCATCGCGTTGTTCTCCCCGGCCGTCCGACCTGGATGGCCCATCGCGGGGCATACGGCGAAACGGGCCGCCGGGGCAAGCCCTATGGGATGTTCCACGAGGAACACCGGGGAAAAAGGTTCCGCGTGGAACCATCAGATCCGCTGGTAAACCGGGGATCCGCCCATGGTGACCGACAGGAATCGGTCGCTGATGCCGTACAGGCTTTCGGCGCTTCCCAGCACCAGAATGCCTCCGGGGGGGAGTGACCGCCAGAACTCCTCCACCACCCGGCGCTTGAGCGCCTCATCGAAGTAGATGAGAACATTGCGGCAGAACACGATGTCGAACATGCCCGCGGAAGGCGGGACCGGGTCGGCGAAATTGAGCCTGCGGTAATCGATGAGGCGGGCGACCTCGGGCGAGACCACCCAACCCGGGCCATCGGCCGTGAAATACCGGGCCCGAAGCTCGGCTGGCAATCCCCTTTCGAGTTCCGCTGCGCTGAATCGTCCCTCTCGGGCCTGCTTGAGAATGCGGGCGCTGATGTCGGTGGCCACCACCTGAAAGTCGGTGGCCCTGAGATCGGCCGCCATGCCCGCTCGCAGCCATTCGAGCACCGTGATGGCCAGGGACACCGGTTCTTGGCCTGTGGAGCAGGCTGCCGACCAGAGGCGGATGGGCCGGGGGGGAAGCAGGCTTGCCCCGCGATCGGCCAACCACCGTTGGCGGGCGGCAGGCAGGATGGCGGTTTTTAGCGCCTCGAACGGATGGCGGTCGCGGAAAAACGAGGTCTCATGGGTGACAATCGCCTCCACCACGCGTTCGGCCAGTCCGGGTTGTCGGCCGTCCACAAGCCTGTCGCGAAGCGCCTCGTAGGAAGGCAGGGCGAAATCCTTTAGCAAGCCCGCAAGGCGGTGTTCCAGCAGGTAGGCCTTGTCGGGGCCCAAGACCACGCCGCATTCGCGGAAGATCCACCGCGAGATATCGGCTTGGGTTTCCTTGGCCAAAGGTTTGCCGAAGGCCTGGCTCATGGCAGTGGCTTCCGGGGGCTTTTGGCGAGTTCGGCCAGAACGCCTGGCAGGTCCTCCAGCGGAGCGACCGCGTCGGCCAAGCCGGCGGCGACCACGCTGCCGGGCATGCCCCACACCACGCTTGTGGCCTCGTCCTGAGCCAGCACCAGGCCACCTGCCCGCCTGACGGCCATGGCTCCCTCGGTACCGTCTTGCCCCATGCCTGTAAGCACCAAGGCGGCCACTTGGGGGCCACACGCTGTCGCCAGAGACCGGAAGAGCACATTGGCGGCGGGCCGGCAACCGCACTCGGGGGCATCCTCGGTGAGGGTGGTCACAAAGGTGCCGTTGGATTTGCGGTGAACGGCCAGATGCTTTCCCCCGGGCGCCACGCGCACCGCCTGGCTGCTGATTTCCTCGCCATCGGCGGCCTCGGCGACACTGACGGGCACCTGCCGCGCCAGGCTGTCGGCCAACGAGGCGGTGAAGCCCTTGGGCATGTGCTGAACAATAAAAATGGGACACGAAACGCTCGCCACTAGCGCTGGCAACACGGCGCCCAAGGCCCTGGGCCCGCCCGTGGAAACCCCGACCGCCACGGCTGCCAAACCTTGTGGGGATACGCGTGAACCGCGATCGGCGGACTTGGGCTGGGCGGAAATGGCAGGGCAAGAAGCAGTGGGCGTTTTCCCGGACAAACCAAGCCTGAGCAGGCGGTTGGTGCGGTGGGTTTGGAAAGCTGAAACCTTTTCGCGAAGCTCGCCCAAGAGGCGGGCCTTGTTGGCCGCCGCATCGGGCCCGGAAGGCTTGGGAATGAAGTCGAAGGCGCCTGCTCTCAGGGCGGCGATCGTGGTTGCGGCGCCTTGGGTGGTATGCGAACTGATCATGACCACGCCAACGGGAAGCTGTTCAGGGCGGTCGCGGTTGAACCGGACAATGGCTTGAAGCGTGGCCAGGCCGTCCATGCCGGGCATTTCAAAGTCGAGGGTGATCAGGTCGACGGGGCGCTCGGCAAGAACCTGAAGCGCCTTTTCACCGGAGAATACGGATTCAACCACCCGGGCCTCGGGAATGGATTGAATCGCCTCGACCAGGGCGGCGCGGAAAATCCGCGAGTCGTCGACAACCAGGACGCGCAGCGGGTCGGCCATGGTGTCATGTTAGCGGGGCCTGCCCGCTCAGTTGAGCTTGAACTGACGGATTGACTTGCGCATGGCCTCGGCAAGGTCGCCCAATTCCACGCTGCTGCCATGCACGGCGGTGGCGCTGCGGGCACCCAGCCTGCTGGCTTCGCTCACCCCATGGATATTGCTGGCGATGCTCTGGGCCACGCGCGCCGCCTCAGCCGCACCCTGCGACAGGCTGCGGGTTCCCGTTGCCGCCTCGCTGGTGTTGCGGGCGGTGTCGTTGGCGCCCCGGGCCACCTCACGGATGGCGGTGGCGATGCGGGAGACATTCTGATTGGCTTCGCCCACATGCCGGGAGATGCCGCGCGCCGTTTCCGTCTGGTTGGCGACCGAGTCGGAAATGCGTCCAGCGGAGGTGCTCACCTCGCCGATTTTCACGATCACCTCGCGCATGGACGAGACCGCCTGGCGGGAACCCCTGCGCACCTCGTCGATGCGGTTGGCGATTTCACCCGCGCTGCGCGCCGACTGCTGGGCCAGTTCCTTGATCTCCGAGGCCACCACGGCGAAGCCCTTGCCGGCATCGCCGGCGGCGGTGGCCTCGATGGTGGCGTTGAGGGCGAGCAGGTTGGTCTGCACCGCGAAGCTCTTGATGGTGTCGGTCACCTTGGTGATCTCGTCGGCGGCATGGTCAAGCGCCGTGAGGGTCTTGTTGGCGGAATCGACAAACTCGCGGGCCTTGTCGGTCATTTCCGATCCCTCGCGTGCCTCGCGCGCCACCATCTGGAGCGAATGGTTGATTTCCTCGATCGACTTGGCGAGCGAGGCCACTGTCTGGCTGGCCCCCTCGGCGGCCTCGGAAATCCCCTTCACATTCACGCTGATCTCCTCGCTGGCGCTGGAGACCGAGGTGACATTCATGTTGAGCTGCTCGGAGGCGCCGGCCATCGACTGAATGGTGGCGGTCATCTCCTCGGTCCCGGTGGCCACGGTGGAAGCCTGCGTGGTGGTTTCCTCGCTTTGCGCCATCATGTCGCCGGCGAGTTTTTGAAGTTCACCGGACGACTTGGCCAGGTTGTCGGCCACTTGTCCGACTTGTCCCAATAGCCCCGACATGTTCAAGCTGAAGCCGTCGAGGGCCTTGGTGATCTCGCCGATCTCGTCACCCCGTTCGAGGTTCAGCCGCTGGCTTAAGTCGCCATCCGCCATCCGCCTCAGGTTGGCCAGGGCGAGCTTGAGCGGACCGCCGATCCCCCGCTCGATGGCATATCCGAGCACGCCGCCAACCACGATGCCGAGAACCGTGACAAGAGCGATTTCGAGGAGGGCCATGGAGTAGGCGGCCTCGACCGCCTTCTTGTCGTCCTCGTAGCGGCCGGTGAGGGAATCAACCAGCTTGCCCATGGCTGTATCGCAATCATTGGCGCTTCGCGTGGCTTCCGCCAGGCTCATATTGGTTGATAGGGTGGTGCTGTTGGTG
>CAWUNZ010000317.1:0-3976 GCA_963923445.1 uncultured bacterium | reverse complement strand
GTTGCTCCATCCTCCCATGGCATGAGACATGGCTGAACGGTTTTGGAAGGCCGCTGATTCAGAAGGCGGGCCTTTCCATTCCCCTTGTTCATCTGGTGAAAACGACCTCCGCGGATCCGGTTGCGCCTGCCCGAAAAATCGATGACCATGATTTGCCCAAGCCGAACGGGTTTGAATCTTCCCATGCCCGCGATTACCCCGCGGGCCGCCTTAGCGCCGCGATGGGCCACCAGGCGACGGAAACGAGGGGCATCATGTGGACACCGCGGAGTCTGATCGCCATCGTCTGGCTGGGTTTCAGCCTGCATGCGGTTCGCGCGGATGAAACTCCCCTGCCTCAGGAATGGGACTACGCCCCGGCCATGGCCAAGGTCGCGGCCAGGTTCAACGGCACGCCGGGAGTCGTATTGCACATCGGCGATTCCATCACCTACTCCAGCCCCTATGGCCAATGGGCGCGCGGAGGCGCCGGGCAGACGGCAAACGACAAGGCCGTTCTCAAATGGATGCGCGCGGGCGCCCATGACGACACCGATGGCTGGCACCTCGCCCGATTCGACCATCCCGACGGCGGGCGCTCGCATACCGCGTGCAGCGGCATCCGCGCCGACGAGATCCTGGCCGGTGGCAAGCGAAACATGCCTCCCCTGGCGGAAATCCTGCGCCGATACAGGCCCCAGGTGGTGGTCCTCATGCTGGGAACCAACGACGCCAACGCGAAGCGACCAGCAGGTGCCTTCAGGGCCGACATGGAAAAAGCCACCAGCCTGATCCTCAGCCGCGACGCCATCTGTGTTCTGTCAACAATCCCGCCGCACCCCGGGCAACCCGAACTGGCAAGGGCCTACAACGAGGCCTTGCGAAGGTTGGCGCGCGAACAGTCGCTGCCGCTGATCGATTACGAAAGGGAGATCCTCAAGCGTCGGCCCGACAACTGGAATGGCACGCTGCTGGCAAGGGGCGATGTCCATCCGACAGCCAGCCAGGGCGGTGCCACCGCGGTATCGGCTCCAACCGCCGAGAACCTCGCCAACAGCGGCTATCTTCTCCGGGGCTGGCTCTCGGTGCGAAAGATCGCCGAGGTGAAAACCCGCGTGATCGACAAGATGGCAGTCCGACAAACTGAAAAGCCGGTTCCACCCGAAAACCTCGTCACCCTTCCCGTGACCAGGGACACCTGGCTCTCGAATGTCGGCGCCGAGGCCGATGGCGGCAACGGGGGAGCGCACCGTTTGAAGTTGAAATCCATTCAGGAGATGACCTTGATCGACATCGATGCCGGGCCGCTCAAGGGCCGGGTGATCGAGTCGGCGACCCTGCATGTCCGGCATGCGGCTGGTCCGCCCCTTCGGCGCGTCACCGTCGGCTCCGTCGGTGCGGAGTGGTTCGAGGGAACGGCGACGGGCTACGCCAGGCAGGAAGGCGCTTCCAGCTTCAGGAGACGCAAGCACCCCGACACCTTCTGGACTCTGCCTGAAAGCGATCTTTGTTCCGTGATATTGGGGCAAGGCGGCACGACTTGGCGGATGGCCGAGGCGCTTCCTCCCGACGACAACGGCTGGCAGAAAGTCGCGGTCGATCCGGCCATTGTCGCCGCGCGCGTCGCCGGAATCAGCCACGGGTTTCTCCTGTTTGACGACACCGGTTCGGAATGGCAGCGGGCCGGCGAGCAATTCACCCAGCAACGCTTCCCCAACCGTTTCATCCACAGCCGGGAATCGGGCAAGGCGAATGCCCCATACCTGACGGTGAAAGTAAGCGCGAAGGACAGCGCGCCGCCGGCGGCGCCAGGCGCTCTTTTGGGGGAATCCGGCGACCTGCCGGCGGGTGAGGCATGGGTCTCGTGGGAAACCCCCAAGGACGAGGGCGCGGCGGGAACCATCGGCTTCATGGTGGATGTCAACGGGGTCAGTTTGCCCCGGTACCTGATCCCCTTGGCTGGAAAGCCCGGTGACAGGGTGCGAATGCGACTGCGCGACTTGAAACTCGCCCCGGGCGCCGAGGCAACCGTGATTGTTCGAGCCATCGACGCGGCAGGGAACATCGGCAAGGGGGCGGAGGGGCGCGTTCAGGTTTCAAGCCGGGTGCCCGCCGCCCTTCCCGGCGAGGCGCCCGTGCCGTTCACCGACCCTGCCGCCTTGCCGAAGTTGGGAGACGCCGAGGTCGCCATCATCGACGAACTCGACAAAATCCACCCGGTCACCGGGGTGATGATTCCCCGGCAGAAGGAAACCCACCTTGCCGCCAATCATCTGTGGAGCGCCCGGGAAAAAACGGTCCGCCTCCATGCCGCGCGCAACGAGTTTGTCGGCTTCCAGATCGTGACCCGGGGGGCCCCCATGGCAAAGCTGGAGCCGGCCCTTGAATTCGAGGCCCGGACCGGGAGTCCCAGGGCGTCGTTCGGCCGCCTTCACCTCGTTGATTCAAGAAACGGACCGCTGCCGGATCCGATTGTTCCCCTCACCAGCCCTGCCGCAGCGGCCGTGGAGGGGCAAAAATATGGGTGTCACCATTGCGAGGTGTTTGTCCCCCACGATGCCGCCGCGGGCGAGCATCGCGGCACGCTGAAGCTGCGAGCCGGCGGACAATCACTCGAGATTCAGGTCATCCTGAAAGTCTGGGACTTCACGCTGCCGGATCACCTGAGCTTCCTTCCCGAGATGAACTGCTACGCCCTGCCCGCCAACGAACGCGACTACTACAGGCTCGCGCACCTGCACCGTACGGTCCTCAACCAGGTCCCCTACTCCCAAAGCGGCCTGGTGCGCGACGGGTGCGCGCCGGGGTGGAACGGGGCCAAACTCGACTGGTCGGGCTGGGACAAACGGTTCGGGGCGTATTTTGACGGGTCCGCCTTCAGCGACCTGCCGCGGCGCGCAGTGCCGATCGAGTGTTTCTACCTTCCGCTGCACGAGAACTGGCCCACACGCATCGAACCCAACTACAACGGCGATTACTGGGCCGACCGGGCCTTCACCAGCAATTATCGCACCGCGTTCGTCGAAGCCTCGCGGCAGATGGCGGAGCATGTCCATCAGAAAGGTTGGAACGACACCTTTTTTCAGTTCTTCCTCAACGGCAAGAACGACTTCAAGACCAAGGGGTGGTCACGGGGATCGTCGCCTTGGCTGCTCGATGAACCGGCCAACCATCAGGATTACTGGGCGTTGCGTTACTTCGGCGCCGCGTTCCACGAGGGTGTGGCGAAGGCGCCCGGCAGGGGCAAACTTGTCTTCAGGGCCGACATTTCAAGGCCCCAGTGGCAACGCGATTCCCTGGACGGGTTGCTCGATTATGCCGTTGTGGGGGGCGCGATGCGGACCTACCCCCGGATCGTCTTCGATCGCAAGGAAGCCGAGGGGCAGGTGGTGATTGAGTACGCCGGCACGAACAAGATCGAGGAAGCCAATGTCCAGCCCGCCGGATGGTGCGTTGACGCTTGGGCACGAGGGGCGGACGGCGTCGAACCGTGGCAAACCGTGGGCAACGCCGACAGTTGGCGCAAGGCCGATGAACTGTCTCTTTTTTACCCGGCCTCGCCGGCCTCCGGGGGCACCGGGCCAGTTCCTTCGATACGACTGAAGTCGTACCGGCGCGGGCAGCAGGATGTCGAGTACCTTGCCCTGTTGGGGCGCCTGAGCGGGGAACCTCGCTGGGCGACAGGTCAGCGGGTGCTCATGCAACTGCGCCAGAACGGGGAAAAACAAGCCAGCGGTTTCACCGGTGGGGAAGACGCGGGAATCATCTCTTTTTCCAAGCTGCTCCCGCAGGAGTTGTGGGCGCTGCGAGTTCGTGTGGCAACGGCCATCTCGACCGCGAGGCCCGCCGCGGAACGCCGGCTGATCGAACTGCGCACGCCCCCAAGAGATCCGGCAAGGCTGCCTGATCGCCATGTCTCGGGCGGCACAGCCCGTTAGAAGCGATTTCACGGCCATAAGAACCCCGAGCGAAACTGAAGACAGAGTGATTCGGGGGG
>CAWUNZ010000316.1:0-4007 GCA_963923445.1 uncultured bacterium | reverse complement strand
CGACATTGTAGCTGAAGTCGTCGGTGGCGCCGTGCGTGTGACCGGCCCGCACGCCCGCGCCGGCCAGCCACATGGTGAAGCAGCGGGGATGGTGATCGCGGCCGGCCTCGACACTCTTCCAGTCGCCCTGCCCCGCCACGCCCCGGCCGAATTCGCCACCCCACACCACCAGCGTGTCATCGAGAAGACCGCGCCTCTTCAGGTCGATCAGCAACCCGGCGGTGGCCTGGTCGGTGTCGCGGCAGCGGGCCACGCACCACGACGGCAACCGGCTGTGATGATCCCAATCGGGATGGAACAACTGGATGAAACGAACGCCCCGCTCCGCCAATCGGCGCGCCAGCACGCAGTTGGCCGCGTAGCTTCCCGGCCGGCGGCTGTCGGGGCCGTACAGGTCGAAGGTCTCCGCCGGTTCGGAGGAAAGGTCGGTCAGTTCCGGCACGCTCGATTGCATGCGGTAGGCCAGTTCGTGCTGCCGCACCCGGGCCAAGGTCTCGGGGTCGCCCGTTCGCGCCTGATGCAGGGCATTCAGTTCGGCCAAGCCACCGAGCGCCCCTCGGGTCACTTCCGCCGGCAAGCCGGCTGGATCTTGAAGGTAAAGCACCGGTTCGGAGGCGTTGCGAAACCGCGCCCCTTGGTACCGGCCCGGCAGAAAGCCCGAGCCCCAGTAGTAGTCGTAGAGCGGCTGGTCGCTGGGCCTTTGCATGCGGGAAACCAGCACCACGAAGTCGGGCAGGTCGCGGTTGGGGGAGCCGAGGCCGTAGCTCACCCAGGCGCCGATGCTCGGCCGGCCGGGCAACTGGTGCCCTGTTTGCAGGAAGGTCATTGCCGGGGCGTGGTTGATATGCTCGCTGGTCATCGACTTGATGAAGCAGATGTCGTCCGCCACCCGGCCGATGTGCGGCAACCACTCGCCCACCGTGGCGCCCGACTGCCCGTGCCGGGAAAACCGCGCCCGGCTGGGCATGACGATCTGCTTCTGGTTGGCGGTCATGCTGGTCAGCCGCTGGCCCATGCGCACCGAAGGGGGGAGTTCGGTGCCGGCGAGCTTTTCCAGACCCGGCTTGTGGTCGTAAAGCTCGATTTGCGAAGGGCCGCCCGACTGGGTGAGGAAGATCACGCGCTTGGCCTTGGCCGGCTTGGGCGCGGGAGTGGCGTCGGCGCGGCCCGAGCGGATGGCGAGTTCGTGCCATGCGACAGCGCCGAGGCTGACCCCGGAACCCCGGCCCAGGAAGTGGCGGCGGGTGGGCATCAACAGGGCATCGGCCAGGTCACTCACGGCTGATCGCCTCGTCGAGGTTGAGGATGAGGGCCGCCACCACGGCGCGCGAGGCCCATGCCACCGGATCGCCCTTGTCCGCCATCTCGCCTCCCGCGGCATGCAGATAGCGGCGGGCATCGTCTGGCCGGGGCGCAAAAGCCCCGCGGGCGCGATCGAGTTCCCGGGTGAGCACGGCGGTTTCGGCGGGCGAGGGATCGCGGGCCAGAACACGGCGGAACATGCCGGTGGTATCGGTTTCCAAAGCCGCCAGGGCGCGCGCGGCTTCAAGCCGGCCGGGATCGTTCCTGAGCGCCAGCGCCTGCATCGGCGTGTTGGTGCGGGGCGAGCGCACCTCGCAGACACGCCTCTGGGCGACATCGAACAGGAAGGCCGGAGCGGCGGCGCGGCGCCAGAAGGCGTAGAGAGTGCGGCGGTGGCGCTCCGGGCCGTCGGTGACCTCGTACTTGTTGCGGCCCATGGAGATGTCCTCCCACACGCCGGCGGGTTGCGGCGGGCGCACCGGCGGGCCACCGACGGCGGGATTGAGCAGGCCGGAGACAGCCAAGGTGACATCGCGGATCATCCAACTCGGCATCCGGTAGCGGGACTGGCGGGCCAGCAACCGGTTCTCCGGATCGGACGCCAACAGGGCGGGGGTGACGGAAGATGATTGGGCGTAAGTGGCGCTACCAACGATCAGCTCCAGCACATGCCGCTGGTTCCAGCCCGAATCCATGAACTCGGCGGCCAGCCAGTCGAGAAGTTCCGGATGGGTGGGCGGTTCCCCCTGAAGGCCAAAATCCTCGGGCGTGCGCACCAGGCCGACCCCGAAGCACTGCTGCCACAACCGGTTGACCACCACACGCGCGGTGAGCGGATTGTCACGGCTGACAAGCCATCGGGCCATGCCGGCGCGGTCGCGCGCGACACCTTCGGGCCAGCGGGCCAATCCGCCGATGCCATCCGCCTCGACCTTGGCCCCTTTCTTGTCCCAGGCGCCGCGCAGCAGCACATGGGTGGAACGAGGCTGCTTGCGCTCGGCCAGCACCATGACATCCACCGACCGGCCCGCCTTGGCCTCGGCCAGTTGCCTCTCGGCGCGCGCCAAGGCCTCGCGCGCCGGCAGGTAGGGTTCGTATCCGGCCAAAAACTGCTCAAAGAGGCGCTTGCGCAGCGCCTCCGGGATATCGGGGCCATCCACCTTCGCCAGATCGTCGAGAGGCGCGGGACCGGTGGTGCGCGGCGCCTCACCGACCTGATCGGTGGCCAGCAGGCGGAAACGCGACAGGTTGCGGTACCCCTCGGTGGACCGTTGACGCAGTTCCACCACCACCCGCTCCGCAGGCGCCAAGGTCAGGGGGTCGGCCAAGGCGAAAACCAGCGAACGGGGAGTTTTGTTGTCGCGGTCGAAGCTGGCCCAGCCGTTGCGCGGGTCGTCATCCAAGGTGTCGCGGGCATTGCCGTAGCCACCGTGCTTCTTCGTGTCGGGCTGGGAATCAGCCACGGCGGAAACCAACAGAATGTCGCGCGCCTGCTCGCTGCCGGTGGACCGAACCGTCACCTTGATGTCGGTGAGGATGACATGGCCATCCGGGCCACGGCCAACCCCGCCGGCGCCCGCCAACACCTCGAGCCGGATTCCGGCCAAGGGAGTGACGGGGGGCGTGAAGCTGATTTTGTAATCATCCTGCCGGGGCGCGGGGCCGGAGGCCTCAACCATGTCGTCCGCCACCGCGAGCCTTGTCCCCTCCACCGATTCGGCGCGTGACGGCTTCACCGGTTCCCAGGCCCGCTTGCCCATGGCCGCCTTGGCGCGCAGGTCGGCCAGCCAGCGGGTGAAAGGCCCGGCCGCCGCCACCCGGGCGGCGCTCTCCACAGACTTGCGAGCCTTCACCAGGTCCTCGGCGGCAGCCACGGCCCGCGCGGCGAATGGCGAGGCATATTTGAGATACGGCTTGGCACCCCTGCCCGCCTTGCCGTCCTCGTCGATCGAATCGAAGAACGCCGAGAGGCGGTAATAGTCGGCCTGCGAGATCGGGTCGTACTTGTGGTCGTGGCACTGGCTGCAACCCAGGGTGAGCCCCAGCCAGGCGGTGCCGACAGTGTTGACACGGTCGATCACATAATCGACGCGCGACTCCTCGGGATCGCGTCCCCCCTCGCCGTTGGTCATGTGGTTGCGGTGAAAGGCGGTGGCGAGAACCTGTTCCGGCTTGGCCCCGGGGAGAAGGTCGCCGGCGCACTGCTCGAGGGTGAAGCGGTCAAACGGCATGTTCGACCGGTACGCCGAAACCACCCAGTCGCGCCAGGGCCAGTTGGTGCGCTCGGCGTCGCCCTGAAATCCGTCGGTGTCGGCGTAGCGGGCGGCATCGAGCCAATCCCACGCCATGCGCTCGGCAAAGGCGTCGGTGTTCATCAGGGCGGATGCCGCGGCGCGCACGGCGGCGTGGGAAGAATCGGCCGACAGGCGCCGCACCAGTTCGGCGGAAGGGGGCAGGCCCGTGAGGTCGAGCGACAACCTGCGCGCCAGCACATGGGGCGGCGCCATGGAAGACGGGAGAACCTTGTCGCGCTGGAGGCGCGCCTGGACAAACGCGTCCACCGGGTTGCGAACCCGGGCCTTGTCGGCCACGGCGGGCACCGGAGGACGCTCGACGCGCGTGAAGGCCCAATGACGCTCGAACTTGGCGCCGGCGGCGATCCATGCGCGCAGCAGTTCCCGCTCCCGGGGCGATACCGTTTTCCC
>CAWUNZ010000315.1:0-4015 GCA_963923445.1 uncultured bacterium | reverse complement strand
TCGGGGGCGGCCACGCTGTTCAAGCTGGGGCAAGCTCACGAGGAGTTGGGGGAATTGGCCAAGGCGCGGTCTTACTACCGTCAGGTGACCGGATACGAGGACAACCCGCTGGCATGGCAGGCGCGCGAGGCGATCGACAGGCTTTCCCGGGGAGCCGAGGGCGGAAACTGATCATGCCCCGATCCATCGATGGTATGATGATGGGGTAGGTCTGGATTGGGCGTCGGAGGGGCTTGCTCGTGCGGGAACGCCACCTGAGCGCATGGAGTCTGCCCTTGGGCGCCATCGCCGGCGATCCCATGCGGATTCATGTGGTTTACCTGGTGGTGGCCGTCGGGCTTTACCTGCGCACGGTTTTCGGCAACGGCGCCCCCGCGGGAATCTGGCGCGAGGCCCTGCTGGTTCAGTCCATCCTCCTGTTGTCGGTGATGGCGCGGGCGATGGGCACGCTGGTGATCCGCAGGCTGGAGGAAGCCGATCACCAGGACACCATCATCTGGCCGCTGGGGCATTTCAGCCGGATTGAAGGATTCGCCGGCGCGTCGTACTGGTCGCTGCTGTCGGGCACCAGCGTCACGCTGTTCTTCGCCGCCTTCTCGGCATTCGGGCTTCTGGCCATGGGGTATATCCCCCCGTCCCTTGCCAACTGGAACCCCTACGGTCCGACCACCGCCGGCACCCTGATGCTGTCGGATTTTCATGGCGACACCGGACCGGTGACGGCCGGTTGGGCCACGCTCCTGGCGCGGATTTCTTTCGTCAACGGCTGGCTTTTGTTCGCGAACCTGCTGCCGGCGTATCCATTGGACGCCTCGAGGCTGATGGCGCGCATCCTGTGGAGGCGCTCGGAGTCCGCCGAGGCGCTGCAGGCGGTGCTGACCGCGACGATGATCTCGATCGTGGGGGTGATGATCGCCGGCATCGCCATGGGCGAGGTGCTGTACCTGGTGTTGGCCATGGTGGTCTACATGGAGGCCAGGGGCGCCGTGGCGCGCGAGCGGGAGATTTTGGGCGACCTGGCCGACGGGGCCTCCTACGACAACGACGGTTTGCCCGAGGCCCCTGAAAGGGATCCGGAACCTCGGGAATCGTGGTGGAAGCGTTGGCGCGCCCGGCGGGCCGAGGAGCGCAACCGCCGGGCCGCGGCGGACCGGGCCCAGGCCGAGCGCCGCATGGACGAGCTTCTGGACAAACTCCACCGGTTGGGCAACGGGGCGCTCACGGGCGCGGAACACCGCTTCATGCGCGAATTCTCGCGCAAGTACCGCCCCCGGCAGCGGGAACGGTAGTTGGTCCTGGGAATTGGACAGTTCGGGAACGGGGGTCGCATGTCGGGCAGGATCGAACCACGCACGCTCAAGGGATTCCGCGACTATCTTCCCGAGATGATGATCCCGCGCGAACGCCTGCTCGAGGCCGCGCGCGGCGTCTATCGCCGGTATGGTTTCGCCCCCATCGACACCCCGGCGCTCGAATACGCCGAGATTCTCCTGGGCAAGGGCGGCGAGGAATCGGACAAGATCGTCTACCGGTTTCAGGACCACGGGGGCCGCGATGTGGCCCTGCGCTTCGACCTGACGGTGCCGTTCGCCCGCTTCGCGGCCATGCATGTGCCCAAGCTGGGCACGCCGTTCAAGCGCTACGCGATGGGACCGGTCTGGCGCGGCGAGAACACGGGGCATGGCCGGTACCGTGAGTTCTGGCAGTGCGACTTCGACACCATCGGCACCACCGCCGCGGCCAGCGACGCCGAGGCCGTGCTGGTGGCGCACGACCTGATGCTGGCGGCGGGCATCGAGCGGTTCTCGCTGCGGGTGAATCACCGGCAGGTGCTGGGCGGCCTCCTGGAAACCATGGGCCTTGCGGGCCAGGCCACGGCGGTGCTTCGGGCCATCGACAAGCTTCCCAAGGTGGGCGCCGACGCCGTGGCCGCCGAGATGGCGGAAAAGGCGGGAGCCTCGCGGGCGCAGGCCGACACCGTGCTGGCGCTGGCGGCGCGGCAGGGGGAACCGCTGGCGGTGCTGGCCGACCTGGCCCGCGAACTGGCCGGCAGCGAGCGGGGCATGGCCGGGGTGAACCGGTTGCGCGAGGTGTTCGAGGCGGCGCTGGGAGCGGGCCTGCCCCCGGAGAGGATCGGGCTGGACCTGGCGATCGCCCGTGGATTGGATTATTATACGGGTATTATCTTTGAAACCTTCCTGGGCGACCTTCCCGGAATCGGCAGCGTCTGCTCCGGCGGTCGGTACGACGACCTGGCCGGGCTTTACACGAAGCAGGCGCTGCCGGGCGTGGGCGCCTCGCTGGGGGTGGACCGCCTGCTGGCGGCGCTTGAGGAACTGAAGGCCCTGGGCGCGCCGGGAGCGGTGGCGCCGGTGCTGGTGGCCCAGTTCGATCCCGGGCACCTGGGCGCCTGCCTGGGGTTGGCCCGGCGGTTGCACGCCGCGGGCGTGGGGGCCGAGGTGTTTCCCGAGGCGAAGAAGATCGGCCAGCAACTGCAGCACGCCGAGAAGAAGGGTTTCCGCGTGGTGGCGCTCGCCGGTCCTGACGAGCGCGCCCGGGGCGTGTGGAAGATCAAGCGCCTGGCCGACCGCCTGGAGGTTGAGAAGGCCGACGCGGAGGTCCCCGCGGCGGTGGCGGAACTGCTCGCCGGAGGCTGAGGGTCATGCTGGCGCACAACCACTACGAGCGCGCCTTCGCCGCGATGCTTCGAGAACGGGGCGTGACCCATGTCCCCGTGGAGGAGAAGCGTCGTTCGGTGATCGACGGGACCCCGGTCAAAAGCCTCGATTTCCTCGTGCTGGCCAACGACGGTCGGTGGTTCGTCACCGATGTGAAGGGGCGCCGGTTCCCCGGGGGACCCCCGGGCAGGCCGCGCCGGGTGCTCGAGTGCTGGGCCACGCTCGACGATGTCGACGGGCTTGAGCGCTGGGCCAGGCGCTTCGGCGGCGGGTGCGAGGGGCTTCTGGTGTTCCCCTACCTTGTGGATCCGGATGAGGCAGATTCCTGCGCGTGGGGCGACCCCTGCCGGCATGAGGGGCGCGACTACCGCGTGCTGGCGGTGCCCGTGTCGGAATACCGGCGCCACATGCGGGTTCGCAGTCCGCGGTGGGGCACCGTCGACCTGCCGGCGGCGGCATACCGGTCGGTGGTGCGCCCCTTGAGCCACTTCACCGGCGAGGGCGACCCGTGGGGGTTGCCGGCCTGATTTTCCCCGTGCGGAGTGAAACGGCATGCATCGGCTGAAACCGGCCGTGAGGCTTCTGTCGCTGGATGAGCGTCCCCGGGAGGCGTTCCACCGCGCCGCGTCGCTGGGGGCCGGCGGCGTGGAATTGGACGCCTGGGGGCCGCTGAGGGCGAGGGACCTCGGGGCCACGGCGCGCCGCGAGGTGCGGACCGTGGCGGGAGGGTTCCGGCTGGAGATCGCCGCGGTTCGGGCGCCCCTGCGGCGGGGGTTGGTGGAACCCGAGGGGATGGACGCCCGGCTGGAATACCTGGGCGAAACCGTGGCGCTTGCCGCCGATCTGGGCGCGAAGACGCTGGTGGTGGAGGCCGGGCAGGTTCCGGACAAGCCGGAGTCTCCCGGTGGAAGGGCGCTGGCCCAGTCGCTTTCCCATCTGGCGCCCCTGGCGGAGAGGCACGGGCTGGCGGTGGCGTTGGTGACGGGGCTTGAGGGCGGCGAGGTGCTGGCCAAGCTGCTGGATCCCTGGGCCCCCGAGGTGCTGGGGGTGGCCTTTGATCCGGCCAACTGGATGACGCACGGATTCGACCCGTCGCTTGAGCTTTCGGCGGTGGCGGCGAGGGTGCGGATCGCCCACGCGCGTGACGCGCGGAAGTCGTCACCCAGCCGGGCGGCGCTCGATGTTCCATTAGGCGAGGGAGATGTCCCTTGGCCGCTGCTTTTGGCCCACCTGGACGCCTTTGGTTATATGGGCTGGGTCTCGGCGTGCGAGGCGGGTGAACGGCCCCGGCCGGAGGCGATGGCCGCCGCCCTCGGAGTGCTGCGGGGCTGGCTGGC
>CAWUNZ010000314.1:0-4018 GCA_963923445.1 uncultured bacterium | reverse complement strand
GCGGACCTGCTGCTGAAATTCTTGACTTGGCCAGCGAATTGAGCGGGCTCAAAGGTATCTATCATGCCAAGTTGTTCGTGGTGCGCGCCGAATTCAAAGGCCACCATGCCTCACATGGTCACCATGGCGGGTAAAAAATAGTGCTTATGGAATCGCTTGGTGCGTTTTATGGGTTCAGTACCCGTTGTCTGTGAGAGTTAACAGGCTGTCTTTCTGATATGCCTCAACTGTTCGTTGGCCCAAGGGATGGAATAAAGCCAATTGGAAAACGGGGTTTTCAGTTTGGTTGTAAACATCATGAAGTGATGTGCCGGAGGTGGGACTCGAACCCACACACCCTCGCGGATACTGGATTTTGAGTCCAGCGCGTCTGCCATTCCGCCACTCCGGCCTGCAAGGAAGTTTATCAGCCGCCAAGAATTCCGCAACGCTCACTCGTCGTCGGAATCGTCGTTGTCTTCCTCCTCCTGCTCCCCCAGTTGCTCCATGACGCTCTTGGGGTCGGCCTTCACGCGCGCCACAAAGGCCCGGAAACCCTTCAACTGCGCCTTCACCATGTTGAAGGTTTCATCCACATGGTGACAGTCGGCCAGTTTTTTCCCCGCCGGGCTTTCGGGGTCGGCGGCCTTGCGGGAGGCGCGGCGCACCAGGCCGATGACGAAGTCGATGACCGCCAGGTCGGACATGTAGAGTTGGCGGACCGGTTCGGGCAGGTCGAGCGGGGCCTCGCCATCGGATGGCGATTTGGCCCTGTTCTGGGCCTCGCGGCGGAAATCGTGGTACGACCGGTAGAGGTCCATCAGGGAGTCAAAGGTTTCCCTTCCCATGGACTGAATCAGCCCGGCTTCAGATTCCTTGAGGCCCAGGCCCGAGCCTGGCGGAGCCAATTTGGCCATTTGCGCGCGGTCGCAGGCCTCGCAACCGGCGAGGTAGTCGCACGAGGGGCACCCCTCGGTGGAGGCGAGGTGGTCGAGCGAACCGGAAAGAAACTGAAAGCTGCCGGCGCCCACCTGGGGAATCTGGCTGACGCACATGCAATTGAATTCGCCCCCATCCTTGCCGCGGAAGTTGGCCTGGTAGGCGTGGGCGTTGCGCAGCTTGGGCATGTCGAGGTGAACGATGCCCTCGAAGGAAATGCCTTTTTCCTTGCAGATGAGCATGATCAGGTGGCTGGTGACATTGGCGAATAGGCCGTGACTTTTACCGTCGAGGTTGTTGGCATCGGCGGTGAAAAGTTCCGTTTTGGACTCTTCCGGAACAGTTTTTCCCGCGAGAACGGCCTCGACGATGGCGTCAAACGGCATGAAAGTCTCCATTGTGGCAGATAAGGGCCGCGCTATTCTCTTCGCCGCGTCGGCAGGATAATTCAGGGTGCCGACCGTGAATTCTTCCTGCTTGAAAGATGCTACTCATTTTAGCAGGGAAAAAACGGACCGCGCGAGCGGGTTCCCCCATTGGCCAACCCTTTGGACCCCACCTGCCACGGTGTTGCCAATGCAACGGGCATATCATAACCGTAATAATATATTTCTGGATATGCTTCAGGAGTTATCCCATGCCCATGCCCGCGGCGATGATCGGCGACGCTCATGTCTGTCCGATGGTCACCGGGGTGGTTCCCCATGTGGGTGGAACGATCATCGGGCCGGGCAGCCCGACCGTGTTCATTTGCGACATGCCGGCGGTGATCGAGGGGGATGAGGCCGTTTGCGTGGGCCCGATGAACTCGCTGGCCATGGGTAGCCCCACCGTGAGCGCCGGAGGCATGGCCATCTGCCGAGTCGGCGACCTGTGCGAGCATGGCGGAACCGTGGTGGGACCGGGTGCGCCCACGGTTTTCATCGGACCCTGAGCGCGTCAAGGGGCAGCCACATCGAGGAGCGTCCGATGCCGACGGTTCCGTTCACCCTTGAGACACCCTTGGGCAACGATGCCTTCGTGATCCTTGAATTCAAGGCGCGTGAAAAGCTGTCGGGGCTTTTTGAGTACATCGTGGTGGCGGGCACCAAAAAACCCGCCAACCCGGCCCGCCCGGAACCCGATCCGGGTTCGCTTCTGGGCCAAAGCGTGACCGTGACCTGCGACGCGGGGCCAGGGCGCCAGCGGTTTTTCAACGGCATCGTCGCCGAGGTCGCGGAAATGGAACCGGCGCGCGACATGTGCTGGTACGAATTGGTTTTGCGCCCCAACCTTTGGCTTTTGTCACTCAACAGGAGGTCGAGGATTTTCCAGTCGAAGTCAGCCACCCAAATCCTGGCCGAGGTCGCCTCCGGTGTCGGCGGGGCCATGATCGAGGTGGGCCGGACTCCTCCCATGAGGAACTACTGTGTCCAGTACCGCGAGACGGACCTGGAGTTTTTTCTCAGGATTTGCAGCGAGGAGGGTTTCGCGCATTTCTGGATCCATTCGCGCGAAGGCCACCAGTTGGTTGTCACCGACAACACCAAGGCATCACCGAACGCTGGCGCGATGCAGTACAACCAGCTTGCCGGTGATGCGATCAGCATCGACACCATCGGTGAATGGACCACGCGAAGAAGTATCCGCACCGGCGCGATCGCGGTGAGCGACACGCATTTCCAACTGTTCAATACCCAGTTGTCGGGGCAGGCCGGGGTTCAACCCGCCGCCGGCACCACCGGTCCGATGGTGAACGGTTCGGCCTGCGCCACAAGCTGGGAAGTTCCCGAGTTGGGAACGGCGCGCTATTTCGACCAGGTGGGCGCGAGCGGCGGTGAAAACCCCGAGGCCGTTCCCGAATTCCACGAATGGGTCGCGCGAAGGGCCGAGTCGCAGGCTTTGGCCGCGGGGGCGGATGCCCTTGTCGCCAGTGGCGGGGCGCGAAACCCCATCTTCGCGCCGGGCATGATCTTCGAGCTTAAAGACCATCCGTCGTCGAGTGGGCTGTGGATGGTTCTGGAGGCTGAGCACGAGGTCGCGCAGCGGGGCGTGGGCTTCACTGCCGAGACACCGGAGATCCGTTGTGTCACGCGTTTTCGAGCGGCGCCGGCATCTGTCCCCCAGAAGCCCTGGCCGCCGCTCCCCAGGCCCGTTGCCGCCGGCGTGGAAACGGCGATCGTCACCGGACCGGAGGGAGCTGAAACCCAGATCGACCGCCATGGCCGGGTGAAGGTGCGCTTCTGGTGGGACCCGTCGGACTCCGCGGGGAGCAACACCTCGTGCTGGGTGCGCGTGGCCCAGACCTGGGCCGGCAAGGGTTATGGCGCCTTCTTCTGGCCGAGGGTGGGCAACGAGGTGGTGGTGGCGTTCGAGCATGGCGACCCCGACAGGCCGATCATCGTGGGAAGCGTCTACAACTCCGCCAACATCACCCCCTACACGCTGCCCGAGATGGCCTACATGTCGGGTTTTCACTCCAAGACGCAGGGGGGCGAGGCGTCGGAGAACTTCCACCGGATCGTCATGTCGGATTCGAGCGGGGCGGAGAACATCCTGATCCACGCGGAGGCCAGGCTGTTGACGACCCAGGAAAAGGCGCAGGTGCTCCGAAGGCCCAAGTCGAGCATCGAGTGGCAGTGAGGTGACGGCATGAGCGGATTCGGCACCGAGGTCCTGGGACTCATCCAGAACTTCATCAGCACGGAAAGCGGGGCCTACCAAAGCTTCAACGGCAACGGCACCCGGCAGAACCTGTTCGGCGCGCAGATCACCAACTCGTTCGGTTCATCCATCACCTGCCAGATGGACATGGTCAGGCTCTGGCAGGACATGAAGCTGACAAAAAAGACCTTCGGCGCCAACGAAATTGAGAATTACGCCGAGTTCGAAAGCAAGAACATCACCAGCAGGATCCTGGGGGCGGCGAGGGCGTTCGAGTCGCTGAACTACAGCTATTTCACCCAGGATATTCCCTGGTTTGCGATCACCGATGAGGCGGAAAGATTCGCCGTGAACTGGAATGGCTACCTGACGATCATGCTCGGTGACACCGCCCAGATGAACTTCAAGGGCGACAACATGTCGATCACCCGGGCCGTCAACGACATCACCTACGCCA
>CAWUNZ010000313.1:0-4037 GCA_963923445.1 uncultured bacterium | reverse complement strand
TATTTTTGATCATTCTCTCATTATCAGGAGATAGTCACATGGATCATTCAAAAAGGACTCGAGGGGCGTTCACGCTCATCGAACTTCTGGTTGTCATCGCGATCATAGCTGTTCTGATCGGCCTCTTGGTTCCCGCGGTCCAGAAGGTCAGGGAAGCCGCCAACCGGATGAGCTGCACCAACAATATGAAGCAGTTCGGTCTCGCCTCGCATGGGCATCATGACGCGCTTGGATATTTTCCCTCCGGTGTTTGGGCCCCGCCGACGGCCTATGTCGGCTCAGTGCCCAACGGCAACTGGGTGTGGTCCGATCCCAACAGCACATGCTGCCCGTGGGGCGCATTCAGTTGGGCGGCACGCATTTTGCCCTATATCGAAGGCGACAGCTTGTACAAGAGCATCAACTTCGATGTACCGGCTTATGCCCAGAATGTCCCGGAAGACACGGGGTGGGGCACTCCCGGTGGTGATCGTGGGCCAGGCCAGCCGACGGTTCCCAATTTCACCGGCGTGCCCGCGGGGTTGGCTGGCCAACCCAATCCGAACAAGACGGCGGCCACGGCCATGCCCAAAACATTTCTTTGCCCGTCCGCTCCGCGGGGTCGTTTGGGTTTTCCCAACACGATGAAGGATTACGCGATGGTTTACGACTCGGGGTTACCGAACTTCAACGAACGCTGCTGCCCGGAGCGGAACCAGGGGGGTGGACTTTTCACGGGCATGGGTTGGGTTAATAGCCAAGTGAAAATGGCGGAAGTCACCGACGGCACCAGCAACACCCTGCACTTCACAGAAAAAGCCAATTGGGCCAACCAAAGCTGGTGCTTTGACGGCAGCGGTTGCAACCCGTTCATCTGGGTGCATCACCAGTCTCAGGGTCTGGTCACCGCCTCCCAACCGCCGAACTGGTCCCAAAAGGGAAATAGCCGGGCACCAACAGGAAGCCATACCAACGGAATTATCGTGTCCTATGTGGATGGACATGTTCAATTCGTCAGCAACAGTGTCGACATGACGGCATGGATGGCTGCGGGTACCCGGAATGGTGGAGAAACCGTTACCATTCCCTAGTCTTTATATGGAATATTTCCTTCATGCGGGCGCGCCCCGTCCGGCCAATCGCCGAGATGGTTTTTCAATATCCCCCTCCCTGAGGTCGAGCATGTTTCAATCCTTATTGCGTGTTTCCCTCGCTTCGTTCTGCTTCTTGATGGCCGGTTGTGGCAGTTCCGGAATCGTCGCCGTTTCGGGAACCCTGACCTACAAGGGCAAGCCTGTCACCAACGCCTTCGTCAACTTCGTTCCGGCCGACGGCGGGCGCCCGAGCATGGGTGAAACGGACACCGCGGGGAAATTCACCCTGACCTACGATCCGCAGACCAAGGGCGCCAAGACGGGCAAGCACCGGGTATTTGTGGCCCACAACGCCCTCGCTGATGCCGGTAAACCCGGGTTGATCCCTGGCATGCCGGCGGTGATGAGCGGCGAGCAGAAGGAATTGTTCCGCAAGTACGGCGGTGACAACTCGAAGGTGATGATCGAGATCACCAAACCCGAGGGGGACCTTGAACTCAAGTGGGATTGAACGGCCTTGAGGAATAATCCACCCAAATGGTTTTGAGTGGATCCACACGAAACCAGTTGTTCCCTATCGCCATTGTGTTCAGGCGGCGCGACGAGAAGCGCCTTGGTCGATATTGAGAGCCTCTGAAACAGCGTAGCTGCGCTTGTCCTGGCTTTCAAAGTAGGTGCGGGAAAGAACCTCCCCCAGCAGTCCAAGCCCGATCGACTGGGTGCCGATGAGCACAAACAGGGCGGAGAGCAGCAGGAACGGGTTGCCGGTCATCCAGAGGCCGGTGGTCCACTTCATGACCACGGTCGCCGCCAGGCTGCAGAAACCCAGTCCCATGCACGCCAGGCCGAACATGCCCATGGCGTGCATGGGGCGGGCCAGGTATGTGTGCAGGAATTGCACCGTGATGAGGTCGAGAACCACCCGGAATGTGCGGGTGAGGTTGTACTTGGTGACCCCGGCGACGCGGGCGTGGTGCCGGGCGGGAATCTGCACCATGCGGGCGCCTGTCATTTGCACCAGCACGGGAATGAAGCGGTGCAGTTCCCCGTAAAGAGGCAGTTCACGGGCGATCTCGGCGCGCATGACGCGGATGGTGCAACCCATGTCGCGGATCTGGCAACCGGTGACCCGGCGGATGAGACCGTTGGCGATAAGGCTTGGGACCTTGCGGAGGAAGAGATCGTCCTGCCGGCGGGCGCGTTCCCCGAAGACAGCGTCGTACCCCTCGTCGATCTGACCGAGCATGACGGGGAGGTCGGCCGGGTCGTTCTGGAGGTCGCCGTCCATGGTGGCGATGAGGTCGCCCGAGGCGTGGTCGATGCCGGCTTTCAGGGCCGGGGTTTGGCCGTAGTTGCGGCGCAGGCGCACCACCTTGACGCGCCGGTCGGCGGCGGCGATTTCGCGTAGGACATTCATCGATTGGTCGCGGCTGCCGTCGTCCACAAGAACGATCTCGTAATCGCCGAGCGACGGGCTGGCGCCCGGTTTGGTCAGCGGTTCGAGGGCGGCGGTGAGGCGCTCATGCAGCGGACGCAGGTTGTCCTGCTCCTCCTTGATCGGAATGATCACCGACAGTTTCCGTGCCTGATTCATCGCTTCCTCCGATCGGATCGTTGGCGCGCCGAGGCATCCCCTCCGCGAGCAACACCGGCAACCCCGCGAGTGCCACCAGCGAGGTCGCCGCGAAGCCGAGCAGGCTCAAGGCCACCGACTGCGTGGCCGTGACCCCCATCGGGGCCAATAGCCCGACATAACCCGCCTCGCGCAGGCCCATGCCGTTGAGGCTCACCGGCAGCAGTGTCAGCAGGGAAACCAAGGGCACGACACAGCCGTAAAACGCCCACGGCAAGTCGATCCCCATCCCCATGCCCACAAGGGCCACCTGGGCGACGCTGCCCAACTGAACCACCACCGAGCAGGCCGTCGTGGTGGCCAGCAATACCGGATCGCGCAGCACGCCGTCAACGCCCCCCAGCAGCGGGGCCAAACGGGGCACGATCTTTCGGCCCACCTTGGAAATGACGGGCCAGGCCAGCAGGCCGCAAACAGCCGCTGAAACCGCCATCCAAACAGGTGCGGTCACCCGCGCGGGCAGTCCCGGCGGGGCCGACAAGGCGGCAACCCCGGCAACGCCGATGAGAACGCCCAAGCCGGTGGCACGGTCGAGCAAAACGCTGGCCACGGCGGCCTGCCGGCGGGCCAGCACCGCTCCGTTGCCCTTGCGGGCCAGGTACAAGGCGCGCACCAGATCGCCACCCACGGAACTGGGAAGGGCCAGGTTGCAGAACATGCCCGCGGCGTACCAGCGGGCGAAAGGGCCAATGGGGTCGCGGAAACCTTGAGCTTGGGCCAAGGCACGCCACCTCAGGGCGCTGGCCATTTGTGCCAGAACGAAGACCCCGACCGACGCCATGAAGAATCGGGCATCCATGCCGGCAAACGATTTTGCCAGTGAGGGCCAGTCCACCCGGGTTCCCAAATACCCCAGCAACCCCAGCGTTCCGCCCCACCGTAAGAGGAGGCCCAATCGGGCTTTCCATGGATTGGCAGGAGTGTCATCCATGGTCATGACGCCGGGTTTCCCACTTGGAACTCGCCTTCCAGCATTTCGCCTCCCGCCTGCAGGAAGCTGGCATGCTGGGGGTCGATCATGTCGACCCGAAGGGTGAATCGCTCGCCGGCGGGTAATGCCGGCAAGGGTATGTCGAGGTCAATGGATTCTCCGGGCGGCACGACTCGCTCGAACAAACCCGCCAGGCCGGCGCCGACGGTGACGCCAGAACCGGAAATCAGCCGCCAGGAAAGGTGCACCCCGGCGTTTTCACTGGTGCTGAACTTCCAGGGTGCCATGGAACTGTTCAGGGCCCTGACACGGAGCAGTGATTGCCGCCCGGGAGAGATGGTGGGCGGCCACGGGTCGGGCCAGGAGAGTTCGGCGCGCAGGTTGCCGGGACAGTAATGAT
>CAWUNZ010000312.1:0-4049 GCA_963923445.1 uncultured bacterium | reverse complement strand
GGAGGCATCACCTCCTGGGGATCGGCCGATAAAACGCGCCTGAGAACCTCGCTGTCTTCCGGTTTGCCGGGCACCACGGCGCCGTTGGCCCGGGCCGACTCGGCGTCATCGAGGCGAAGGCCAGCCTTGCGCGCGGAGGCATCGGGCCCGTGGCAGGCCAGGCATTTGTCGGACAGGATGGGGAGGATATCCCTTGAGAACGAAACAGGCCCCGCCGCCGGGGCAAGCGACAGGGCCAGGATCAGGAAACTTGCCATGTCCGGGTTCCGGGGCGGGGAAACGGATCAGCCGATCAGGCCTTCAAGAACACCGGTGCTGTCGCCCAGGCGGTTGGCGGCGACTCCGGCGCGGTCAAGCATGGCCAGCCAGAGGTTGGCCAGGGGAGTCTCCTTGGCAAAGGCCAGGTGCCGGCCGCCCTTGATGCCCGCGGCCTTTCCGCCAAGCAGCGCGATGGGCAGGTCGTCGTGGTTGTGGGCGTTGCCGTCGGAGTTGCCCGACCCGTAGGCCAGAAGGCAGTTGTCGAGCAGGGTGCCGTCGCCTTCGCGGACCGACTTCATCTTCTCCGCCAGGTACGCCAGTTGGGTGGTGTGGAAACGGTTGATGCGGCTGATCTTCTCCTGCTTGGCCTTGTCGTTGCCGTGGTGGGAAAGGTCGTGGTGACCCTCGGAAACCTGGGCGAACGGATAGGGGCGGTTGGAACCCTCGTTGGCCACCACGAAGGTGGCGACGCGGGTGCTGTCGGTCTGGAAGGCGAGCACGAGCAGGTCGCTCAGCAGGCGCAGGTGCTCCGGCAGGCTGGCGGGAACCCCGGCGGGGCGGCCGAACTCGGGTTTCGGAGCGGGCGGCAGTTTGTCGGCGCGGGCGATCCGCTGCTCGATCTCGCGGACGGAGGTGAGGTATTCATCGAGCTTACGGCGGTCCGAGGGAGGCAGGTTTCCGGAAAGGGAGCGCCAGTCCTCCATGACATGGTCAAGGATGCTGCGTCGGGCGGTGTCGCGTTCCTTGCGCTTGCTGTCGTTGGAGTTCCCGAAAATCCGGTCGAAGACCAGGCGGGGATCGACCTCCTTGGGCAGCGGCTGGGTCGCCGATTTCCACGACATGGTGGATGAGTAAACACAGCTATAGCCCGAGTCGCAGTTGCCGGCCATTGAACCGGCCTCGGCGCCGATCTCGAGCGACCCCAGGCGGGTGTGGTGGCCGACGCGGGAGGCCGCCAACTGGTCGACGGAAATGCCGGCGCGGATGTCCGTGCCGTCGGTCTTTCTGGCCTGGCACCCGGTGAGGAACGCGGCCAGGGCGCGGGCGTGGTCTCCACCGCCGTCGCCATGGGGACGGGCCTTGTCAGCGGTGAGTCCCGTGAGGACAACGAGGTCGTTCCTGAGTTTTTCCAAGGGCTGAAGGATGGGAGGCAACGCCCCCAGGGCGCCGGTTGTACCAGGCCGCCAGTCGGCCATGTGGACACCGTTTGGAACATAGACGAAGGCCAGCCGCTTGGGCGCCGACGCGGGCGCCCCGAACGACAAGCTTTCGAGCCAAGGCAAGGCCACCACGGCACCCATGCCTTTCAAAACTCGGCGCCTGCCAGCCATCGGTTCGTTCATGTCCCGGACCTCCTTGGAAACCAGATCGTCCTATCGTTCCGTTTCGGCCGGTTCACGGCCGCGCCTGAAGCGGAATGGCTCGCTTTCCACGATCGCCAAAACCAATTCGGAAAACTTGTCGCCCCGGTCGCCGGAGCGCTTGAGGATGGCATCGACCGCCCTGCGGTCGTACGGTTCCAATCCGCGGCCCAGGGCGTAGGTAAGCAGTTTGTCGGTAAGGGCGCGCATGAATTTGTCGCGGTTGGCGGCCAGGTAATCTTTCACCGCCTGCGGACCGTTGAGCTTGACCCCGCCGGGAAGTTCCCCGGTGGCGTCGATCGGCTGGCCGTCGTCCTTGTCGCGCCAGGCGCCGATGGCGTTGAACGATTCAAAGGCGAATCCAAGGGCGTCCATCTTGAGGTGGCATGAGGAGCAGGAAGGGTTGGCGCGGTGCTGCTCCATGCGCTGTTTCAAGGTTCCCTTGAGCGCCTCGCCACCCTCCTTCAGCTCGGGAACATTGGGGGGCGGAGGGGGTGGAGGCGCGCCCAGAAGCTGCTCGAGCACCCATTTCCCCCTTTTCACAGGGGAGGTGCGCGTCGGGTTGGAGGTCGCGGCGAGCACCGCCCCCATGTTGGTCACGCCGCCGCGCGGCCAACCGCTGACATCCACCTTGACGAACTGCTCGGCCGGAATCGGCTTTCCGCCCTGCCGGTCGGCCTTTTTGCCGGCGGCGTTCCCGGCGGTATCCGCGATGCCATAGAAGCCGGCGAGCGCCTTGTTGAGGAAGGTGTAGTTCGCCGTGACCAGCTCCGTCGCGGGCCTGTCATTCTGGACGATCTCCCGGAAAAGGGATGTCGCCTCTTCCCTCATCGCCGCGCGAAGCTGGGCGCTGAAGGTGGGGAAACGGACAGGATCGGGGGAAAAGGCGTCGAAGCGGCGCAGTTGCAGCCACTGGGGAAAGAAATTCTCGACAAGGGCGAGGGCCTTTGGGTCGGCGAGCATGCGCCTCACCTGGGGCTGAAGATTCGCCGCGAGCTGTCCCTTGGCGGCGAGCGCCAGGAGATCGTCATCGGGCATCGAGCTCCAGATGAAGTAGGAAAGGCGACTGGCGAGGTGAATGTCGGAAACAGGGTAGGGTTCGGCGCGGGCCGGCCGGGCGTCACGCTCGACCCGGAAGAGGAAATGCGGCGAGACCAGAGCGGCCTGCACGGCGATCTGCACGCCCGCCTCCCATTTGCGGCCGGCGGCGACGGCCTGATCCACCAGCTTGGAGTAGCGCTCGACCTCATCCGCGGAAACCGGGCGACGGAAAGCCCTGCCGAGGAACCTGCCGACCACCTCGCGGGTGCGGGCTGCCACCGGTTTGTCGGGGGAGCACGCGAGAAGCTTCAGGTGGCTCCGGGGGCGGGTTTCCATCGGGCCTTCCGACCAGATGTTCTCCACGAACAAGTGGGCGGGTTCCTCGTCACCGGGGGGCTTCAGCAGGCCGATGCCCGCGCGCTGGGCGTCGGCCCGCTTGCTGATCGGAAACTCGATTTCCTGGATCTTTTTCTCGTCCGTCGCGGTGATCTCGAAGGTACCCAGAATTTCAATCGGCTTGAACGACTTGAGCGCGACGCCCAGGATCCGGTCGACTTCGGCGTCGGGCGAAGGCTTGCGGACATTGGGCCCGGACAGGAAAAGCGCCACCCTGACCGGGGCCTTGCCCTTCGGCTGGGCATAAAGCCGCACGCGGAGGAAGAAGTCATCCTGGTCGTTGAACTTGAGGTAATCGGTTCCGGCGATGAACGGACCCGAGTAGACGGGATTGGTGTCGAGCGGTCGCATGGGCCGGAAACGGCCGTTGGTCCCGGGCGCCTCGTGGGGATAGGGGTGAAGGAACCGCCCCGCCAGATACCGGCGCGGCACCGGGGGGATCTCCGTCAGGATCGCGCGCTGGGAGATCGACTCGGCGGCGGCCAGGTAGCGTTCCATCAAAAGGGGCGGGAGTGTCAGCACATCGCCGATGTTGTCGAAACCATGGCCTATGTCGTCGGCGGGGAAATCCTGAGCCGGATTGAAGTCGACCGCGGTGAGGTCGCGGATGGTGTTGGCGTATTCAATCCGGTTGAGCCTTCGGGCCGTCACCTTGCCGGGGTCGGGCGGAGCGGCGCGATCGGCGGCGTCCCAGATCGACTCAACGGCGGCGACAAACGCCTCAATTTGCCTTGGGTCGGGCCTCGGCTTTCCCTCAGGCGGCATGTCTCCGCCACGGACACGGTCGAGCGACTGAACCCATGCCTTGCGCTGCTTCACGATGGTGGCGGGGTCGTATTTCTCCAAACTCAGGCCGCCCTTGGGTTTGGCGCCGGAGTGACATTGCTTGCAATGGGTCGCCACAAACGACTGGACCACCTCGGCCGGCACCGGGGCGGCGGAAAAGGCAAGGCAGGCAATCCATGCGATCATGAAGATGTCTCAGGCGGGATA
>CAWUNZ010000311.1:0-4070 GCA_963923445.1 uncultured bacterium | reverse complement strand
TGTTCACATTGGTCTGATTCATGAAGTTGTTGTTCACGGGACGATTGCTGACAACCGTGTTGATGGTGCCATTGTTGTTGATTCCAGGCTTCCAGTTGATGGCAGGCCGATCTCCACCTCCCAGGTTGATTCCCGGGCGTTCCCCGCCAGGCCCAGGCCGATTGGGCCACATCACCGACGGCCTGTCGCCAGTTCCCGGCCTGTTCGGTTGGCCAATCAGGGGCCGTTCACCACCACCTGGGCCAATTCCGCCCGGCCTATTCGGAAAATTGACACCCGGTTGCTGGCCGCCGCCGTTTCCTGGCAAGCCCACCCCGGGTCGGTTGTTCCCAGGAAGGTTTGGCCCGCCACCACCCGGAAGAGTTGTCGGCCTGTTCGGCCCTCCATTTGGCCTGTTGGCCCCGGGGAACGATTGATTGGGAAGGTCTGGCTTCACCCCGATCGGGAGTGTGGATGGACGGTTCATCCCACCATTGGGACCATTCCCACCCGGAAGGGCTGGTTTGGTCATGGGGATGTTGCCCACCGGGGGAGTTGGCCGCGCGGCGGGGCGATTGGCTATTCCGTTTCCCATGGACGGATTACCGGGCCCGGATGGTTTGGCGATGGGCCCCATTCCTGGCATCGACGATGGCCCACGAGATCCTCCGTTGAGATTAGCTGGGCCAGGGCGCGCCGCTGCGGGTGGCGCCGGGCGGGGTGCGGGAGCAGGTTGGGATACCGCCGGGCGGGAGCCGATACCGGTATTCGCAGGCCTCGCTGCGGTCGATGGCCCAGGACCGGGTCGTGACATCGAGGGAACCGACGGTGCCGAAGGTCTGGGACCGGGACGGGCACCCCCACCAGGGCGCATTGGTTGAGCCGTCACCTGCAAAGCCAAGCCAGCCGAAAAAACCACTACCAAGGGAAATAGGAATTTTGTCATCGCATCACCGTTTTCAGGCAGTTGTTTGAAGATGATCAACGCTTGGGCAGGCTGACTTTCCTGGCCAGAATGGTGGTGGTGTCAGGCTCGACCTGATCTCCCACCACGCGGTGAACGGCTTGGAATTCGATCCGGTCCTTGCCCAAGGGCTTGAGCAGATAGGTGGCGGAAGCTTCCTTGCCCTGCCCCGTCACACCCTTGCCCCGGATCAGCCAGCCGTCACCATTTTTTGTCCAAATGGAATCGCCGTGCCCCCCGAGGGAATCGAAGGTCCAACTTCGAATGACTCCGGTTTGCGGGTCCACGGAGATCCTTTGTGTTCCCTTCAAGGTTTCCTGGCCACTGTTGCGAACCGTGAACTCACGCACCATGTGCGACCCATCCTTGGACATGGTGAATGTGGTTTCAACCACGGCATCGCCGCTTTCATCAAGCCAGGCTCCCTCAAGCCATGCCAATTCCTTCAGCCGACTGCCAGCCTCCGGAACCGACTCCGTTTCCGGAAACTCGCGGATGCTGGCAATTTTCCAATCACCTTCCGTTTGGGCATAGACAAACGACACCCTGCGGGCGGTTTGCTTCCCCTTGTCGGTGATCGTGATGACAGATTCGGCGTCCTCAAGCGCCACGGTGGGCGCCACCACACGGATTCCATCGGGATTGATCTGCAATTTCACACCCGGGTTGGCCTTGAAGAAACCGGCCAGCATGTCAGCGACCGCCTTGCCCCCTTCCACCTTTTGGCTCGATTCGTCGATGTATTCCATGGCCGGGGCCAGCGTCGCGCCCAACGCCTTGGCGTCGTTGGCATTGAAAGCGGCAACAAATTTTTCCAAGGTTTGCCGGGCCGCGGGTTGGTTTTCACCAGCTTTTGGCGCGCCATCCTGCCCCGCGGTACTTTTTCCACTCAACCAAAAAATAGCGGCTAGAGCCAGGCTCGCCACGCCTGTCATCAACACCAAAGCCTTGACCATCCTCATCCGGCACCTCGCATCAATTCAGATTCATCCCCTAGTTGATGGGGATAACCAATCACCATTTCATCGGGCCAACGGTCACGAATGTGGATTTCATGATCGCATCCATACCAATCTAATGCAATGATTCAGCATCGCAGAAACATCCACCCGCCCGCCTGACAAACTGAATTTTTGCCGATTTTGCACTTAAATCTCCATTCCCATCCCCTAACTGAGAACCGCACATAATCAACTTTTGAACTGTCGACTCAGCCGGCTTCCAACATCCGGGAATCATGACCACCAACTTATCCGCCAACCTGAACCAGACATTTCCCTGCATTCACTTACAAGAACCCAGGCAACAGGTTTTGGTTCCATTCAATCCATGTCCCGAACCCTTGCGGCCATACCCGGGCAAGCCTTAGCCTTGACTGCATAAGAACCACCTCGGAGAGACGCACCATGCCGTCCCACCCTCACCGCTTGGCCTGTTTGTGCTTTTTCCTGGCCGGTCTTTCTAACGCCGCCGCGGAACCGCTCGACAAATTGAAGGTCGGACGGCAAACCGATGGCAGTGTGGTGGTTCCCACCAATCAGGTGATCACCCCAGCCGGAACCCATGTCGAGTTTCCCGGCCGTCCTGTGGACCTGCTGGTAGCCGATAGTGGCAAGGCCGTTGTCGTCAAAAACATGCGCGACCTCACCGTGCTCGATCTTCCTTCCGGTAAGGTCCGCCAAGTGCTGCCTCTGGGGGCACCGGGGCGTCCCTCTGGCGGTTTCAGCGCCGTGGGACTCGCCGCCATCGGCGATAAGGTGTTTGCCACCGATACCGCCAGCGGCATCCGCATCGCCAAGTGGACAGCCGAAAGCAAACTGGCGTGGGAAAATGAACCGCTTCAACTCAAGGCGCCCGAGGCCACGGGCGGCAGACGATCGGCAGGCGCCGCCTACCCCACGGGACTGGCTACAACGCCTGAAGGGAAATTGTGGGTCTGCTCCAACCGCGGCAACGAGGCGCAACTGCTTGACCCCGCCACGGGCAAGGCCGAAGCCATCCTTCCCGTGGGAGTCGCGCCCTACATGCCACTGGTGGTCGGCTCCAAGGTTTATGTCTCCAATTGGGGAGGCGACCGCCCCGTTGCCAAAGCCCCTTTCACCACATCGGGCACACCGGTGAAGGTTGATCCCGTCACCACGGTGGCCAACTCGGGTTCCGTATCGGTCATCGCCAAGTCGGGCGACGCTTGGAAAGTGGAAAAATCGATCCCCGTGGGGCTTCACCCTTGCGGAATGGCATCGGCACCCGGCGGCAAGTTCCTCTATGTGGCCAACGCCAACAGTGACACCGTCAGCGTCATCGATACCTCCACCGATTCCGTTGTGGAAACCATCGTCGCCAAGCCCGAATCGCGACTGCCGTTCGGCAGCGGTTCCAATGCCGTCGCCGTATCGCCCGACGGAACCACCCTGTTCGTGGCCAACGGCACCAACAATTGCGTGGCCGTGGTTCTCCTTGGGAACAGGTCAGGTGGTGAACACGGGCCCATCGCCAACCGCCCTAGCTTCATCATCGGCCTGATACCCACCGGGTGGTATCCAGGCGCCATCACTTTGCCCCCTGGCGGCAAGCATCTGATCATCGCCAATGTCAAGGGGGTCGGCTCGTTGGCCACCAAACGCGACCCGGACAAAGGCCGCAATTCACACGACCACATGGGATCGGTTTCCATCATTCCGGTGCCCGACGCCGAACAGCTCAAAACATTCACCACCCGAGTGGCGGCCAACAACCGCCTCGCCCGCTCACTGGCAGGCCTCGAGAAACCCAGGCCCGGCATCGCCGCCAAGCCCCTCCCCGAACGCCACGGCGAACCCAGTCCGATCGAGCATGTCATTTATGTGATCAAGGAAAACCGCACCTACGACCAAGTCTTTGGTGACATGAAGGAAGGCAACGGCGATCCCAAGCTGTGCATCTTCGGTGAGGAGGTCACACCCAATCACCACAAGCTGGCGCGGGAATTCGTGCTGCTCGACAACTTCTACTGCTCGGGTATCCTTTCCGCCGACGGACACCAATGGGTCGCCGAGGCCTATGTCACCGACTACCTTGAAAAGCAGTTCGGCGGATTCACCCGCAGCTACCCCTACGAGGGTGACGACCCGCTCGCCTACGCGGCTTC
>CAWUNZ010000310.1:0-4076 GCA_963923445.1 uncultured bacterium | reverse complement strand
CGACGAATCCAGTCGTCCTTTCGCCTGGGATCGCGCAGGTAAATGTAATAGGCATCTTGTCGTTCGAAGAGGTCCCCAGTGCCATCCTGACGATCGCTCACCACCATCGTCGCGCCGATTTTCACATGGATGTAGCCCGGAAGGAGTTCATCGTACTGGCCATCCGTAAGGTTGAATCGCGTGCCAAGCACGGTTTTTTCCGAGCCTATGGTGCGAATACCTCTCCAGTCGAAGCCGATATCGGTGGCCATGTTGTCCCATCGACCTTTCCGCTGGATGCCCACCTCGATTGCCGGGCCAAGGACATGAAGGGCCCGCTCGGGGCGGTAGTTTTGCAGGAAGATGGTCAGTGAAACACCGCCATCGGCCGCAAGCACCACATCATCGACATCGGCGCGGAGGTCCTGCATGGCCATTTCCTCCGCCATCCGGCGCTGCGCCTTGGTGGTTTGGACAATCGTCTCCTGCTTGCCGGCGATCAAGCCATCCAGCATGGCCACGCAGGCCGCGGCCAAGGCAATACCTCCTAAAAAGATCAGCCAATAAGTGATAATGCTCCCAATCGCTGAATGGGGAGGCCGTGTCTCCAAAGTCGCTGGTGTAGGCTCGAACACGGGGGCGATGGGGGCGCTATCTCTCTCGGGACAGACCGTGGAAACCACCCCTGGTGAAGCTGAATCCCGGGAGATGGGAGCACATTGCCCCTTCTCAATCCAAAAATGCCTGTCAGCGATCGCCGACAACAACGGGTCATGCGTCGCCATGATGACCGCTGTCCGACCCGCGCGGCTGATTTTCTCAAGGATGTTGGTGATTTCTCGCGCTGCCAGCACATCGAGGTCGCCCGTGGGTTCGTCCGCGAGGATGACAGCAGGGTTATTGGTCAGGGCGCGCGCCAGGGCCACACGCCGTTTCTGCCCGCCTGAAAGCTCCGCCGGGTAAGCATCCCACCGGTCGCGAAGCCCGACCATTCCCAGAAGTTCCTCAGCCCTGGCCACCGCCTCGGCATGGCTTTTGCCGGCTAAAACGGCTGGCAGAAGGATATTGTCGAGCGCCCTCAGGCCGGGAAGCAGGCCACTATCCTGAAGCAGAAGCCCGATACCAGTGGCCCGAACGGCGTTGATCTCCTGCAATGTCCGTCCGCTCCATGTCCTTCCATCAAAAAGCACATCGCCTGTTGTCGGGCTGCAGAGACCAGCAAGGAGAGCCAGGAGAGTCGATTTGCCCGATCCTGAACGCCCGAGAATGGCGACGCACTCCCCGGGATCGACCCTCAGGCTCACTGCGTCGACCGCGATGATTCGGCCTCGAGGGGTCGGATAGATCAGGCTGGCGGCCCTTGCCTCAACGATCGGCGTTGCGTTCATGGGGCATCGGACCGCAACAAGGTCCATGGTTGCCGCCGTGCGGCGATCCATGCGGCGCAAACGGCAGCCAACAATGCTGTCGCCGCGATTGTCAATGCGCTGATGAGCCCATACCAGATACATTCCGTCAATGACGGAATGGTGAGCGAGATCGCCTGCTGCCTTAGCACGAAACCCACAGTCCGCATGAAGCTGGCGATGACCATGAAGGCAACGACGATTCCGACACTTGTACCGGCCAGGGCGGCCAAGGCGGCCTCCACTGCCACGGATAGAACGATGTCGCGTCGGGAAACACCAAGCGCGAGCATGGTGCCCAATTCGCGGCGCCGTTCCGCGAGCATTCCGGTGTAGGCCACCCCGACAAGAACCGCCGGGGCCACAAGGGCGACCGCGAGCGTGGCCAATGAACTGTCTGTCAGCGTCGCCACGGCTTGCCTCACCTCCACCTGGCTGCCGCTGCCGGCAACAACCGTCACCTCGGGGATCGAAGCAGCCGCGAATCGGAACTCCTCAAGCCCCCTGCCGTTCGCGAGCCTTATCATCGCCCCGCTGGGGCTATCCAGAGGGGCGACAGGGAAAGGTTGCCCATCTGCCATCACAACCTTCGCCACGGCCAACAGGCGCGCGGTTTCGGGGCCGATGAACATCGAGCGTTCGAATGGGCCCGCACCGGCTAGACCTAGCCTGCCGTGCACCGTTGCCTCGACCCCCTGAAGCATCAGGCGCTCGCCCAGCCGCTCGGGCCTTCGGGCGCCCACTAGCACATCCCCCGGCCCGAAAGGCCGTTGGAGTTGTTCCACCACCCAAGGTTGAATCGTCAAGTCCGCGACGGGATCAAAGACAACCATGTCGATGGGAAGGTGGCCGCTTGAAGTAGCCATCTTTAATGTGCGCTGGGCCGCGACGCGACCCACGACAGGAAGGGCAGAAATCATGGCGATGGTCGGAGCACTGATGACCACCGGACCCGGCTCCACTGTCAGCAGCACGGGGGTCAGGTTGGCGGTCACGCCGGCGGGCACGATGGCGGCGTCCGCCCCAAGTCGCGCCATGCTTCGTTCAAGGGAGCGGCTGATCGACGCGTGGAATACCAGAGACCCGAAAGAGGCCGCACCCGCCAGCGCGATGCCGGCCGCCAGGAATGCGAGCCTCCACGGACGCCGGCTGACATCGATCACCGCCATGCGGAACAACACCCACAAATGGGAGCCCGCGCCGCCCATGGTCACACCGTGCAACTGCGGCTGTACTTCAGTTGATCCACGGTGGACGGCACGATCACGCAATCGTGGTGGCCGCCGAAGTTCGGCATGTAACCGACCTGCTCGAGCGTGTCCTGGCGGAACACGAAGGCACCGGACTCCATCCGCTGGAATCCGGAGAAGATCACGATGGCGTACTTGCCGTCGTAGGTGGTGCAGGTGGTTTGGGCATCGACACCGATATTGCGGAATTTCTTGATGATCTTCCACGACTTCGTGTCAACCACCACCACATCCGATCGCATCGGCTTTGGCCGGAGAACGGTGAAAAAGCACTTGGAGCCGTCAATCGAATAATTGAGGTGGAAAGGCGAAGGGAATTCGCCCTGCCATTCCGGATCCTTGACGAAGGTGACGCGCTTCCACTTCCGCGGATCGGGGTCGGAGGTGTCGAACACCGCGACATTGTTCGCGCGCAGGTTGTTCATCATGCATAGGAAACCGCCGTTGGGATGGAAACCGGACTCATGGATGGGATTGCCGACGGAGGGCAGGTCAACCACCCATGTGTCGGGCGAATTGGATACCTTTTTGAGCGGGAAGTTATCCTGCAATCCCTCGTTGGCTTGCACGAAGCAGATGGGTTCCCAGTTTTTTCGGTCGATGATGAAGCCACCACCGCACATTCTCAAACCCATGAGCGAGAACCTGTGGCCCGGATCGTGCAGGCAGAAGTCGAGGCCGGTGAGGCCGCGTGGATCGTTTCCGGGGATCTGGCCGCGTTCCACCCTCAACTCGGCCATCGGGGCCATCTCGAAATTGATCTTGTTCCCGGTTGTGCCCTGCAGGTCGTAACGCCCGAGATCCAGGCTGGGCGACAGGCGTGTCAGGACGATCCTGCCACCCTTCATCCATGTCGAGCCAAGGTCGTCGGCTTTGGGCTGCCAGTCCGCCTTGAAGGCATTGAGGACCTTGGTTTTTTCCTCTCCCCGGGCGCGGGAAAAAAATGCCACGATATCCTTTTGGCCGTCGCCACAGGCGAAGCCTGTTCCATCCGGAAATGGGACGGTGTGCACGCCCAGACCGATGCCTGTTGTTTCAGCGATGTCTTCCAGCAACTCCATTTGGCCGGTTTTGCCATCGTATCCGACGCGGTAGATATGGTTTCCCTGACCCGCCTGACCGAGCATGCCGTTCTCGCGGATCCTTGTGCGGAGACCGTACATGAGCACATTGTCGCCGCCCTGAGTGGTGTTCACGAACTCAAATCCCTTGTAGGGATCACCCGAGTCGGCTGGAAACGCGGCAAGATGGTGCGAGATCGGGCAACTGTCGCCATAGTTCCAGTAAGAGATCCATGCGAGCGTTTTTTGGGTGGCCAGGTCCACGGCATGGGTGCCGCCACCCAATTTTTGGGGGGTGAGGAGGATATGACGGCCCAACTTTTCACGCAGGCCCTCGTAACGCGCGTCTTCCACGGACGAATCTGTCAGGGCTGCGGTGG
>CAWUNZ010000309.1:0-4080 GCA_963923445.1 uncultured bacterium | reverse complement strand
CTTCGCGGAAATCGACCCGCCTTAGCGGCGAGGCCACGGCAATAACCGATGGCCCCTCCTCTACCTTGGTTTCCTTGACGGTTTCAGGCTTGGCTGCGGCGGGAGCGGGTTCGGGCTTGGCGGCGGTCTTGATCGCTTCCAAGCGCTTGGTACCCACGAACTGCTCGATTTCCTGCGCACCGGATTGGGTGCAGGCCCAGGCGAGGCAGCAGGCGATGACGGAGGCGCGGCCCATGGCGATATTCCTGAAGGAATCGGTCCTTCAGGTGGTATCGGTTGTTCCAATCAGGCCGGTTGAGTTAATCAATAGGATTGGCTGAAAAATGAAAGATCGCCGGAACTTCCCGTTCCGGCGATCTCAACTGTTTCTTGGGAAAGGAGGATGAATCAGGCGGCCTTGGCGCGGGCGGACGCGGTGGATGCGATCGCCGCCCCGAGCGCTCCGGCCACGCGGGCCACATCGGCCCGGGAAAGGCCCTCGTGGGTGGGCAGGTTGATGCCCCGGCAGGCCCACTGGTCCGCCACGGGGAAGCGCGACTGCTGGGCGTAGGGGGGGAGCACATGCATGGGATAGAACACCGGGCGGGTCTCGATGCCCGCGGCGTCCATGTGCCGCATGATGGCGTCGCGGCGGGCCTCGTCGGCATCCTTCACAAAGATATTGTACATCCAGTAAGAGTGCCTGGTTTCGACGGTTTCCGAGGGGAGGTCGAGGCCGCTGGCGATGGGCGCCAGCGACTCGTCGTACCAGCGGGCGATCTCCCGCCTCTTGGCGAGCTTTTCACTCACCCGTTCCATCTGCCCCAGGCCGATGGCCGCCTGGATGTTGGTCATGCGGTAGTTGTAGCCCACCACGGGGAACCAGTAGCGGCGCTTGGGATCCATGCCCTGCCCGCGCAAGAGGCGCATGCGCGCGGCGAGGTCGTCATCGTCGGTGGTGAGCATGCCGCCCTCGCCCGTGGTGACGATCTTGTTGCCGAAGAAACTGAAGGAGGCGGCGGTGCCCATGCTGCCAACACGCCTACCGCCGATGGTGGCGCCATGGGCCTCGGCGGCATCTTCCAGCACGAACAGGCCATGCCTTTGGGCGATGGCGTTGATGGCGTCCATGTCGGCGGGATAGCCGTACAGGTGAACGGGGATAATGCCCTTGGTTTTGGGGGTGATCGCCTTCTCGATCGCGACGGGATCGACATTGAGCGTGCCGGGTTCCACATCCACCAGCACGGGCGTGGCGTGGCAGTAGCGCACACAGTTGGCCGTGGCGATGTAGGTGACGGTGGGAATGATCACCTCGTCGCCGGGTTCAAGGCCCATGGCCACCAAGGCCAGGTGGAGCGAGGTGGTGCCGTTGTTGCAGGCGATGGCGTGTTTGGACCCGCAGAACTCCGCGAAGGCGGACTCGAGCATGCCGATGTATTTGCCGTTGGACGAGATCCAATTGGTGTCGAGGCAGTCCAGGACATACTTGCGCTCGTTGCCGCCAAGGGTGGGTTCCGCCACCATGATCCTGTTCATCTGGTCTTGCCCCCGTCCCTGACCTTTGCCGGCACCCCCATGGCGAGCGCCGCGTCGTTGATATTTCGCACGACCACCGAACCGGCCCCGACGGTGGCGTCCGCTCCGATCCGGATGCCCGGGATGACCTTGGTGCCCACCCCCAGCATCGCCCCGTCGCCCACGCTCACGCACCCGGCCAAGGCGCATTGGGGCGCCACATGGGCGGCCCGGCCGATCACGCAGTCGTGGTCGACCGTGGAACCCGTGTTGATGATCGCGAGATCGCCGATGACGGCGCAGGCGTTGACAACCGCCCCCGCCATCACCACCACGCCGCGACCCAGACGGGCGCTTGGTGAAAACCATGCCCGAGGATGGACCACGGAAACAAGCTCAAATCCCGCTTCCTCGAGCTTGCGGCCGAGACGGTCGCGCACCTTGTTGGCACCGATGGCGACGAAGGCCCGCCGAAAGCCGACTTCCTTGAGGCGGGGCAGTTCGGCCTCGTCGCGGATCACCGGAACTTCAAGCAGCGATTCGGGATCGGACGGACCGCCAAGGCAGCATGAGACATGGTCGCCCGCGGCGCGGAACGCCTCGATGACCACCTTGGCATGCCCACCGGCACCCAGGATGACGACGCCGCGGCGGTCCACTCGGAAGGCTCCAGCGGTGATTGATGTGAATGGTTGGTGGAAGAATATTCCTAGTCGCTCACCGGAAGCAACCCGGGGCATTAACTGCCCCGGATTCAGGCCGCCTTGCGGAGAGTTGCCGATGGAGTCGAGTGCAGGCGCACTGTTGATTCCTCGTCAAGCCGTTCCCGCGTGACCATCTGATTGAAGATATCCTTACCCGCGCGGTACACTTCGCGGTCGAGTTCGGTCAGCTTGTCGATGGCGCGGATGGTCTCGGCGGAAAGATCCTTCACTTTCAGCTTGTTGGCCGATTCGTTGTAGTGCGGCACCTCGCCAAACAGAGGCCAGCCTTCCATGCGCGCCACCAGGTTCACAGATGTCCGCAGGTTTTCCGACAACCCGACCACATGGAATTCGGCCAGGCGTTCAAGCGCCGTCTTGAGAACCTCGGTTTGGTGAACATCGGACTGGGGAACTGTCCCCAGCAAGGCCTTGCTGGTTTCCAGCGGTTGGGCCAACGCGTGCTGGACATATGCGGGTGAGTAGGCCCGTTCTGAGATGCCCAAAAACCGCGCCATGGGGTTGGCGACATAGGGACCCATGACCGGGTCCTTGAAGAACTGTTCAGGGGTTGGGCAATTGGTCTTGATGTACTGGTGCACCGGGTCCTCAACGAACTGGATTCCGTGCTTGAACATCGACAGCAGCAATGCCCGGGGTTCTCGCAGCAGCATGACGGAGCGCACGGGGCGCGAGACCATATCCGGAATGTGGTAGCCGAAGAAAAGGTGCCCGCTGATGAGGTCGTATTGTTCCAGATTCAGGTCAGGATCGGTGAAGTAGGCGTGGTTCTCGGCGATGGGAGCGGCAAGTTCGGCGGTGAACCGGGAGCGGATCATGCGGTCGAAGGTGGTGCCGCAGGTTTTGGGAATGTGGCAGAAGTAAAGGACATGGCCGTTTCGGAACATCCGTCGCTTCTGATTCCGGAACCATTTGATGATGCCGGTTCCCATTACCCACTCCCGCGCCGAATAACATAAGCAGTTTGATTTGCGAATCCTTACCAATCTGTTATTCGGCAGAATCCGGGCCGGGCTGTAGTCATTGTTTTTCAGGGAATCCAGTCGAATCGTTTGGCGTCAATTTCCTTCGCCACCCGGGTTTTCTTGGGCCCCGGGTTTGCTTCCCCAAAGTCTGGCCATGGCATTGCGAAACCTGTCCACCCGGTAAACGCCCCGGGGCAGCAGTGTTTTTTGGCTTATGGCGGCGCCAAAATAGCGCTTTGCCGAACGCCACATCCGAGCCAAGGTCAGGCTGGGGACAAAGGCGCTGGGATTCAGGAACGGGTAATCGCGGAGCTCGGCGCGGGTGGGAACGGGCATGTCGGCGGACCAACGATCCAGCCCGGGGCGCGATCCGTCCGCGGCGGGGGTGAACAAATCGAACCAATCGGCCCAGGCGGCGCTGGCCACCTCGGGCCTCCATTGCGCCACCACGGTTTTCTGGCTTTCACGCATGGCATCGGCCAGAAGAGTGTCGCCATGCAGCAGGCGGATGAGCTTGCCCCGCGCTTCGGACTCGTCGGCGCATGCCCCAGCCTGGCTGCCCTGGTCGTATCGTTCCAGCAGGCCTCCCCTCAGGTAAACGACCGGCATGCCGGTCGCCATGGCCTCGACGGGGTGGTAATGCAGATGGCGGGGTTCCCGGCTGTGGTAGTACATGGCCCGGGCCCCGAGGAACAGCCGTGAATAACTGGCGGCGTCGAGGAACCCTGTGACATGCGGATCGTTGACGGGGGAGAGTTGCTTGCCGGCGATGGCGTGGGGCAGATCGCCGAAATGGTGCTTGAAGTCGTTGTAAATGGCCTTGCAGGCGACCGACTCATGAATGGTGGGGCAGACAAACAAGATGGTTTTTTCCGCTCCTGTCCACTGGTTCTCGT
>CAWUNZ010000308.1:0-4082 GCA_963923445.1 uncultured bacterium | reverse complement strand
TGCAGGGCGAAGTTCGGCATGCGCGTCGTCTCCTGCTCGAAGATGCGGATGTTGGTGAACTCCACCCCCTTCGCCATGGCCGGATCGCGTCCATGCGACTTCAGCCATCCGGCCGAGGGATGGTATTCCGCCCGAGGCGGGGTGCCCGGGTATTCCGTCGAGAACCACAAGGGCACTTCCCTGAGCTTGGCCAAGGCCGATGCCGGAATCACGCGGTCGATTTCCCTCAATTGCTCCCTGAGAAGAGCCATGGCTTTGTCGAGGTCGGCGCGTTGGTCGGACAGGAGCGCGGCGGAGGCGTGGACCTTCCACCCCAGGACCTCCATGGTGCTCCGGCCAGCCGGGCCGGGACTCCAACCGGCCGGGTCGGCCGCCGAAACACAAATGGCGAGTTGCGCGATGATCGGGATCATTTTTTCAGCGGGCCTCCACCGTTGGGACTGAGGCGCTTCCACCAGTCGGGACCCTCGGCCTCAACCTGACCGTTGAACTCCTTGAGCCTGTCGCGCATCGCGGCCAATCGGGTGGAATCCTTCGTCGCGAGGTTGTCTTTCTCCCCGGGGTCGGCCTTCAGGTTGTAGATCTCCACGGTTGACAAGTCGCGCGAGGCCAGCACCTTGAAGTCGCCATCGCGCATCGCCATGGTCACTTTTTCCCGAGGCGGGGCCATGTCCAGCCGCCAGTACAAGGGCAGGGCCCTTTTCAGTTCCGTCGCCTTGCCCGACAGCGCGGCAAGCGCGTCCGTCCCGTCGATCACGCGATCGGCCGGGGGCTTCACCCCGCACATGCCGAGCACCGTGGGGAAAAGGTCCGTCCCCACCACGGGCGTGTCACAGACGGTTCCAGCGGGAATCTTTCCCGGCCAGCGGACGAGACCCGGCACGCGGATGCCGCCCTCGTACATCGATCGCTTGCGGCCGCGAAGTCCGCCCGTCACGCCGCGGGTGCGCCCCTTGGTGCCATCGCCCTCGGGGCCGTTGTCGGCGGTGAAGAACACCGCGGTGTTGTCGGCCAGCTTGCGCTCGTCGAGCGCCTTCATCAGGTTTCCGAAGGCGTGGTCGAGCTGGGTGACATTGCCATGGTGCTGGCGAAACTCCTCGGGCATGTCCTTGTAGGGCTCCTGGAACCTCGGGTCGCTCTCGATGGGGAGGTGGGGTTCGTGGGTCCACACCGCCAGGAGAAACGGCTTGGCCTTGTCGCGGCCGCCATCCAGCCACCGGATCGCCTCCTCCACCACCAGCGGCGCGGAGAAACCTTCGAGCTTGCCCACCGGCGAGCCGTTGCGCACAAAATTGACGGGGTTCTTGTGGCTGGGCGCGGCGTTGTTCTGCGTGGCCATCCAGTGGTCGTAGCCGTGGTCGCCCGGTTGTGGCTGCGAGGCGTTGTTGAACTTCCCGTTCAGGTGCCACTTGCCCACATGCGCCGTGGAGTATCCCGCTCCCTTGAGAAGCTTGGGAAGGGTCACCTCGCTGGTGCGCAGGTGCACCTCGGACCCCTCGGCGATCCAGGTGTACACGCCGTTGCGGTGGGGAGTTCGACCGGTGAGGATCGCCGAACGGGAAGGCGAGCAGACCGCGCTGGCGGAATAGCACTGGGTGAGCCGGACGCCCTGCTTGGCGAAGGCGTCGAGATTCGGTGACTTGATCCTGGGGTGCCCCTGGCAGCCCAGGTCGCCGTGGCCCAGGTCATCCGCCAGGAAGATGATGATGTTCGGTTGGTCGGCGGCGACAGCGGTGGCGGCAAAGGCAACCAGCATCGACAAGGCGGCAAGGCGCATGGTTCAGGTGCTCCGTGGGAAGAGGGCGCACCGGCGAGGATACGCCAAACAGCCCCGCCCACCAACCATTCCCTTGTTGTGGACAAGCATTTCGGTCACCGTATCAAAGAGTTGTTAACACCCCGCCTGAGGAAACCTCTTCCATGGACACTCCAGCGCCGGAATCCCCCAAGGTGACGATCACCACATGGCTGGTGCTTGCCGTCGCCGCCATCGGCTTCCTGTTCGACACCTACGAACTGCTGATGACCCCGCTGGTGTTGGCGCCCGCGCTTTCCGACCTGCTCAAGTTGCCCGCCAACCACCCCGAGGTCACGGCATGGGTGGGCCGGGTGCTGTGGATGACAGCGCTTTGCGGCGGTGTTTTCGGCCTTCTCGGCGGCTACCTGATCGACCAGTTCGGCCGAAAATCGGTCATGGTGGCCAGCATTTTCCTGTACTCGTTCTCCCCGGTCATGGCGGGCCTGAGCACCGACCTCACCTGGCTCATTTTCTTCCGTTGCACCACCTTTGTGGGCGTTTGCGTCGAATTTGTCGCCGCGGTCACCTGGCTGGCGGAGTTGTTCCCCGACAAGAAGATGAAGGAACTCGCCCTCGGTTGGACCCAGGCCTTCGCCTCGGTTGGCGGCCTTCTGGTCACCGCCGTCAGCGGCGGCGTGGGTTACATGGCCGCCCAGAAAATGCTCCCCGCCATTCCCGGCATCGAGAATGCCGGCAACTGGCGCTACACGCTGATGACCGGCCTTTTCCCCGCCATCCCCATCGCCATGCTCCTGCCCTTCGTGCCCGAATCGGAAGTGTGGCGGCAGCGAAAGCGTTCTGGCGCGCTCAAAAGGCCCAGTTTTGTCGAGCTTTTTTCACCGGCGCTCATTCGCACCACCTTGGTGGGAACCTTGCTTTCGGCCTGCGCCTACGCCGCGGCCTTCGGCACCCTTCAGGTCACCGTCACCCAGGGTGTGCCCGGCCTGAAGGTTGAAAGGCTTGAGGAACCTCGAAAGGCCTTGGCGGAACTCACCAAGCAGGGCAAGGCGGTCGAGGCCAAGCTCAAGGACGCCCCGGAGGAGGAGAAGGAAAAGCTCAAGGGCGAGTACTTCGGCCTCCTCAAGAAGCAGGGTGCCATCAACAAGGAGAAGGTTCAGCCTGTTCGCGAGGAAGTGCAATTTTTGCAGGAATTGGGCGGCCTTCTCGGGCGGATCCTTTTGGCCTTGGCCCTGACCGCCATCGCCAGCCACAGGTTGATTTTGTGGCTGTTCCAGGTACCCGGCCTGGTGGTCATTCCATTCGTCTGGTTCTGGGTGTTTCAGCAGCAGCCCGAATATTTCGCCTGGGGCGTGTTTGCCGCCGGGGTGATGACCGTGGCGCAGTTCAGTTACTTCGGCGAATACCTGCCCAAGGTGTTCCCGGTGCACCTGCGCGGAACCGGCGGCGCCTTCGCCACCAATGTCGGCGGGCGCATGATCGGCACCTCCGCCGCGTTTCTCACCACCAACCTCATCGCGCCCTATGCGCCGGGCGCCAACCTGTTCGAAAAGGTGGCATTCGGGGCAGGAGTCACCGGCACCGCGGTCTTCGCTATCGGGTTTTTGGGTAGTTTCTTCCTGCCCAAGCCTCCCCGCGAGGAGCACTGATCCCCGAGGCCACCCGCCATGCGTGTCGCCTACATCACGGCGGGTGCCGCGGGAATGTTCTGCGGTTCCTGCATGCGTGACAACACGCTGGTGAAGGCCCTTTGCCAATTGGGGCATGAGGCCCTGTTGGTTCCCACCTACACCCCCATCACCACCGATGAATCCGACGCCTCCTCGCGTCAGGTTTTCATGGGTGGCCTGAATGTTTACCTGCAGGAAATCAGCCCGTTTTTCCGTTACACGCCGCGTTGGCTTGACCGCTTTCTGGATGCCCGCTGGCTGCTTAAGTGGATCGGCCGGTTCGCCGGTTCCACGCCGTACGACGAACTGGCCGGGTTGACCCTATCCATGCTCAGGGGCACCCACGGGCACCAGGTGAAGGAGGTGCGCCGGTTGGCGGCTTGGCTGGCCAACGAGGTGAAGCCGGATGTGGTGCATCTCACGAACGCGCTTCTGTCGGGAATCGTGCCTGAAATTCGCGCGCGGATGCCCAAGGTTCCGGTGGTGATGGAACTTCAGGGCGACGATATTTTCCTCGACGCGTTACCAACCCAGGCCCGAGCCGAGGCGATTGGGCTTATTCGCTCCAACGGGGAGCAGGCGGCCGGTTTCCAAGCCACCTCGTCGTATCTGTCTCTTATACACATCTCCGAGCCCACGAGACGTAGAGGAATCTC
>CAWUNZ010000307.1:0-4084 GCA_963923445.1 uncultured bacterium | reverse complement strand
TCGGCAGGTGCTCGCTGATGGCGACGCCGGTGGCCGATGTGCCGATGGGCTTGAACTCGCCGGCGCCCTGGCTTTGGGGCTTGAGATCGAAGGTGTCCTTGTGGCTGGGGCCGCCATCCATGTAGAGCACGATGCAGGCCTTGGCGTTCGACTTGAGCTTTGTTTCGGCCTGAGCCAGCACGGGCAACCAACCGGAGAATGAGCAGGCGCCCACTCCCGCGGCTGAAAGCCTCAGGGCGTCACGGCGGTTGAGGCCCGAGGCGGTCGCGATGTCGATGATCGAGGACATTTCGGATTCTCCGTTTTTGATCTTCAATCGGAATTAGTGGTTGGTGGCGAATTCGCTCGAATTCACCAGGGCCCAAAGCAGGTCGGCGGGAGCCTGCCGGGGTGTGTCCGACTTTTTCGCGTGATCCTTGGCCATGGCCACCTCGGCGGAGGTGGGCTTGCGGCTCAGCGTGGCCAGGTAAAGGGTTTCCACCACCGCCTCGGGGCTTGAGGCGCCCGTGGCCAGCTTGAGCGCCGCGCCGGGGGCGTTCATCCGCGGGGCGTTCATCAGTTGCAGGGCCTGAGGGATTCCAGCTTGGTACTCAGTCGCTTCGGCGCCTTCCTCACCGGAAAAGAACGCCACGAATTGGGCGCGTTGGCCCTTGGCACCCTTGGCCGCCGGGCCCATCGCCTTGCGCGCCGCCGGTCCGGTCGCGACACCCAGCACCATTTGCAGGCTGTCGTACATCTGCTCGGGGGTGAGAACCTTCACCGGCATGCGGGAGTAGCTATCCACCACCGCGTCCTTGTTGCCTTCCACCGGCTTGCTCGACCGCTGGTAGGTTTCCGACAGGCAGACACCCTTGAGGAAAGCCTTCACATCAAACTTGCCGGCCTTGAACCGGCGTGTGAGGTCTTCCAAAAGCTCGGGGTGGCTGGCGGGGTTGCCGTCGTGGATGTTGTCGACGGGGTGAACCAGACCCCGGCTGAACATCTGCGCCCACAGGCGGTTGACCATGGAGCGGGCCAGGTAGGGATTGTTTTCGCCGCATAACCAGTCGGCGAACACGGGGCGGATTTCCGGGCTGCTTCCCAACTTCGCCACCTCGCCGCCGAAGTACTTGGGCGGAAGGATCTTGGCCGACTCGGGAAGGGCGTTTTTGCGGTTGCGGGCGTTTTTCGCCTCGGCCACCACGGGCGAGGTGGTCTGCTTGTTGCCCGGAGGTTGGGCGCGAACATTCAGGAAGAACCCGGCGAGTCCCCAATATTCATCCTGCTTCCAGCCGGTGAACGGGTGGTTGTGGCACTGCGCGCATTGAAGCTGGACACCCAGGAACACCTTGCAGACGGTGTCGGTCATGTTGTCCACGCTCACCTGCGACAGCCAGAAGGTGGTGGCCGGGTTTTTATCCTGCGCCCCCTTGGCGGTGACGATCTCGCGCACCACGGAGTCCCAGGGGCGATTCTCATTGAACTCATGGGCCAGCCAGTCCACGAACACGCCGGTGTCGAGCCTGCGGGCGGTGCTGTTCTTGGTCAGCAGCAAGGTTTGCCAGATATCGGCCATGTGACGGCCGTAGTCGGAATCGGCCAGCAACTCATCCACCAGCTTGGCGCGCTTGTCGGGATCGTTGCTGTCGAGAAATGCCCGGGCCTTTTCCACCGTGGGGATCTTGCCCACAAGATCCAGATAAGCCCGGCGGAGGAACTCGGCATCGCTGGAGCGGGGGGACAGGGCAATCCCCGATTCCTTGCACTTGGCCGCCACGGCGGCATCCACCGACTTGGCCAAGGCCGCTGGGCCATTCACCCCGGCGGCGGAAGCCTTGGGAGTCTCGGGCGACTTTTCAGGCCATGCCATGGCCTGTGTCACCAATGCCGCCAACGCGCAGGCCGCCATCCAGTTCTTCATGGTTCGAATTCCTCCCAGCGTCTATCTTTCCCAACACGCGGGCAGACGCAAGGTTCCGCGCGGGGAAAAGAATGAGAAATCGCTGAGATTTTATTTTCAGCACCGCCCCCAACTGGTGTAACCACCGGACAGGTTGCGCACCTTGATTCCGTTCTGCAGCAGAATCCGTGTGGCCAGGTAACCGCGCATGCCCACTTGGCAAAAAACCACCAATTCGCCATTACCCGCCATTTGTTTGACTTCGCCGATTCGATCCCTCAGGGCATCCACCTCGATATTCACCGCCCCCGGAACGGTTCCCTTGGCGTGTTCCGTGGGGGTCCGGACATCCAAGGGGGCAGGGGAGATGCCGCTGGATATCAGCTGCTTGAGTTCTGTGGCGGTGATCTGCGGATGATCTCCCCGCAAGAGTCCGGAGGCCACAAATCCGGCCATGTTGACTGGATCTTTCGCCGACCCGTAGGGCGGGGCGTAGCAAAGTTCCGCTTCCTCCAAGTCGTAAACCGTCATCCCTCCCTGAATGGCCATGGCCAGCACATCAAGCCGCTTGTCCACACCCGCCCCGCCAACGGCTTGGGCCCCCAGCAACCGTCCGCTGGCAGGTTCGAAGATCACCTTGAGGGTCATTCCCTCGGCGCCGGGGTAATAGCCCGCATGGTGCGCGGGATGCACCGTGGCGGTCAGGTGCGGTGTTCCCAAACGGCGCAAAGCCCGTTCCGATGCTCCCGTGCAGCCCGCGGTGCGGTTGAATACCCGCACGATCGCCGTCCCCTGACTGCCCCGGTACTGATTGTCCTTCAAGGAGTCGGGCCTGCCCATGGCGTGCGCCGCGGCGACGCGTCCCTGCCGGTTGGCCGGTCCGCCCAAGGCCACCACGGCGTTCTCCCCGGTCACCACGCTGGGGGTCTCAACCGCGTCACCCACGGCGTACACATCCGGGTGCGAGGTGCGCATGTGGGCATCCACCCGAATGCCACCGGTTTTGCCCAGCGACAGTCCCGCGTCGCGGGCAAGGTCGCTTTCGGGCGAAACGCCGATGCCGATCACCACCAGGCCGGCCTCTCGAGTTTCCCCGCCTTCCATGTCCACATGGAGCAGGTCGCCAGATGCCCGGATCGCGGTCACCTTGCGGCTGGTGAGGGCCTCGATGCCGCGCGCGGCGAGTTCATCCGCCACGGGCCTGGCGATTTCCGGGTCGAGCGCCATCAGCACCTGCGGATTGCGTTCGATCAGCGTCACCGCCACCCCCCGGTGGGCCAGGCACTCCGCCATTTCCAATCCGATGAATCCGCCCCCCATGATCACGGCGCGTCTCACACCCCCTTGCAGGCGGGCCATGATGCGGTCGGCATCCTGAAGGTTGCGCAGCGTGTGCACGCCCGGAAGTTCTTGTCCGGGCACCCCTGGCAGCCGTGGCGCCGCGCCGGGGGAAAGAATCAGCTTGTCGAACCGTTCCCGGTAGGTCGTTCCCTTTCCGATGTCGCGCACCACGACTTCCTTCGCGGGAAGGTCGATGGAGGTCACCTCCGACAACGGCCGCGCATCCAGCTTGTAGCGAGTTCGAAGGCGGCCCAAGGGCGTGACCAGCAGCTTGTCACGATCGGTGATTTCGCCACCCAGATAGTAAGGCAATCCGCAATTGGCGAACGATACATCGGGCCCGCGCTCGAGCAGAACGATCTCGGCGCCCTCATCCAGCCTGCGGGCCCGCGCCGCCGCCGATGCCCCGCCCGCCACTCCGCCCACGATCACCAGTTTCATGCGGTTGTCCCCCCTGATGGTTCCGCGCGATTGATTGTTAGGCGCAACAGCCTGGCTTGCGCCTGTTCCAGGGCATCGCCGCGAGGCAATTGGCCAAAGGGCAGGAATCGAAAATCCCGGCGAACAATAGGCCTGCACCAAAAAACACAGCAATTCCAAGTAAATATGGATGCACCAATGCTCCCAAACCCACGCCCACCAGCACCATGGAGCCGATCACAACCCGTGCTTGTCGTTCAACCGAAAATGACTTGGCCCCGCGAATGACTGGAAGGCCGGCATCAATCCATGCCCCGGTTCCACCGTCAACATTGAATACCGAGCTAATTCCAGCGGCGATGGCTTTTTCACAGGCGGAACGGCCCCGGGCGCCAGATTTACAGATGAAGACCAGCCGCTTTTGGTTTTTTTCCATCTCCGCGC
>CAWUNZ010000306.1:0-4090 GCA_963923445.1 uncultured bacterium | reverse complement strand
CGTCACCGGTTTTGGAAAAGTTGCTTAGTCCGCTCAATGTTGTCCCGCCGATATCGAAGCAAACCCCGTTGACCGAGTATTTGCCACCTTGCCACCACGACAGATAGCGGCGGGCCTGATCGTTCACATCCCAGCCTTGGCCGAGGCTGTCCGCCAAGGCAAGGGCCATGCTGGTGTCGTCCGTCCATTGGCCGGCCTCGAGATTGAACGGGCCACCGGCGCGGTAGGTGGTGACAGGTTCGAAGGCCCCGGGCGCCCTGAATTCGATGCTGGCGCCCATGGCATCACCCACGGCCAACCCGATCAAGGCGCCACGCTTCCGGTTGATGACGGACATCAAGGGCTCCGCGAGTCGGAAAAATATTGTGTCGCCAAGTTGCCGCGTAGGGAAATGCCGGGAATTGTTCTCAGCCAATCGATAGATTTCGCGCGGGCGGCGATAGACGGCAAATCCGGCCCGGAGTGAAAGACTCCGGGCCGGATCGGGAGACTATCAGGCTTCGTTGGCCTCGTACTCGCGCTTGGTCACGATCCCTGGCTGGGGCACGGGATAGCGGCCGTTCTTGTCAGCCTTGACCGGGGCGGGGCCGTCGATCACCAGCTTGTCGACCGTGGGGGCAAACTCGTGCTCGCAGTTGAGCATCTCATCGTAAGTGATCACCCGTCCGGTGTGGGCCGCCATGCGTCCCATGGAGGTGACCAAGCTCGCCTTGGCGCCTCGCTCAACCTCGTTGTATGGCTTGCCGTTGCGGATGGCGTCGACGAGGTGATCCCATTCGAGCTGGTAGGGATTGCGTTCGGGGCCGAAAGCCCAAGTCTGTTCCGACTTGACCATGTTTTGCCCCTTGAAGGTGCGGCACCGCGCGGGGGTGTGCCCGGAGGTGGAGATGATCGCCGAGCCCTTGCTTCCGTGGGCATAGCTGGCGAACTCATTATGTGCGCCGTTCATGGTGCGACCTTCCATCAGGAACTTCGAACCATCGGCGAAGGTGTACTCGATGGAATAGCTGTCGAAGTTCTGGTCGATGTTGTTGCCCCGGTAGTGGCGACCGCCGGAGGCCTGAGCCTTCACGGGCCAGGCATCCTTCATCCAGCAGCATTCATCGATGTTGTGAATGAGGAAGTCGGAAACGGCACCGCCGGAGGCCCAAAGGAAGCTGTGGAATCGTCGAATCTGATAGGCGAGGTCTGACATGTTTTCAGGCTTGGGGCCTGAGAAGGCGCTGGCGGTGGGACCCGCCTGCCGATAGGCGCGCATGAGAATGATGTCGCCGATCTCACCGTCCTTGATCCGCTTGTGAAGTTCCTCGCGGGCCTCGCAGTGGCGGCACATCAGGCCGACGCCCACCTTGAGGTTTTTCTTTTTGGCTTCCTCACCCAGAGCGAACATCTTCTTGGTGGTGGGACCATCGACCGTGAGGGGTTTCTCCATGAACATGTGGAGGCCCTTCTCGATCGCATACTTGAAGTGGACCCAACGGAAGGCGGGAGGGGTGGCGCAGATCACCACATCGCCGGGTTTGAGCTGGTCCATGGCCTGCTTGTAGCCATCAAAACTGATGAAGCGGCGTCCCTCGGGAACTTCCACCTGACCCGGCTTGGCGGATTGGATCGATTTCAGGCTGGCTTCCAGCTTGTCCTGAAAAACATCGGCCATGGCCACCAGCTTGATTGGTCCGCTCTTGGTTTCCAGGGCATTGAGTGCGGCGCCGGTACCTCTGCCGCCGCAGCCGACCAGGGCCACCTTGATCTCGTCGCTTCCGGCAGCGTGGACCAGTGGAACATTCATGGAAGCCAAGGCGGAGGCGCCGGCAATGACGCCCGCAGCTTTCAGTCCGTCGCGGCGGGAGGGGGAGGCAGGAGAAGTGCTCATGGTGACCTCGGAGACAACTGTTGGTAGGGTTCGCGCGGTCATTTGCGGCTGGCAATCTCCCGCCCGAACATTCACTATGACTTCCAATCAGGAAGTCCTCAACCATAATTTTCCCGGGATTCCGGAACCCTAACCATGTCTTACCTTCCTGTCATGAACCGTCTGGGGCAACTGGCCTCCCGGGCGTTTCCACGACCCGTTGCAGGATTGGTGATCGTGGATGGTCTCGGACGCGTGGCCATGGCTTATCAGGAATACGCCAATCAAGGTTGGTGCTTTCCCAAGGGAGGGTTGGATCACAGGGAAACCTCCGCCGAGGCAGCCACGCGCGAGGCTCGCGAGGAGATCGGGTTGGAAGTGGAATTGTTGCCGGAGTGCTCAGTCGGTTTTATGGGCCGGGTTTTCCATGAGAACCTGGGTTTTGGTTCTCCAAGGGGAGCCCGGCCCATGATTCACAAGCCAATTTGCCAGTATTTCGGCACCCGCCATGAAGTCACCCACCTGGATCCTCCGGGCGATTCCATAAGCCAAGGGGCTTATGACATGATCTCCACCGCCTGGCGCGAGCACCATGGCGTTGATCCTCCGGAAAACGAGGTGCTGAACATTTACGACATCGGCAAGGACCGGCTGGTCAAGTGGGTTCAGTCACCCACCTATTATTTCGCCTCATTCAGATCGCATGTTCCTGACTGCATGACGGGTGAGACGGACGAGGCCGCCTGGGTGGAACCCGAGGAGATGATTCGGCGCGCCGCGCTCGGTGTCCTCACCCTGCCCCGCAAGTTGCACGGGGATGTGGCGAAGATTGTTCAGTCGCAGGATTTTTTGCCTTGGGTGGCCAAGGCCGCGCGTGGTGCGGCCATAAGTGACCGCCCCACGCGAAGCTGATGGCAACTATCGGGGTTGCCACTCGGCGCGCACCCGCGCCTCCGGATTGGGTCTGGTCAGGATTAGTGATCCTGGCGGCAGGGTCGCGCCGGAGGAGAGCTTGTCCTTGCCGTTGGCCAAATATTCCGCCGCCTGGGTTTTCAGCAGTTCAATTTTGGCCCTGCCCATGCCTGGGGGAGCCTGGGGCAGGCGAATCACCACTCGCCCGTCCACCATAGGAAGGTCCTCCAAGGGCAATTCCCCTGAAACCCGAGCAATGACCGGCGTCCATTTCAGGGCGGCGGGAGGTGTTGCGGTGCTGGCGCGGGCCAGCCAAGCGCGCGCCGCCGGGGTGTCTTCCAGCGCCTGCCAGGAGCGAATGATGGGTCGGGTGACCGGGGCGTAGGGCCCCGCCTTGCCAAGTTCCGAAAGAAACCGGACCAAGTCGGCCAATTCGGTGTCGGTCAAGGTGTCGGCCAGCCCTTCGGGCATCAGGGACTTGCCATCCTTGACTTCCTCGATGCGGGCGCGCGGCACGATGACTTCCTTGCCATCGGCCAGACGCAGCAGGAGTTCGGAATCGTTCTGGCGGACACGGACCCCCGTGATGATTTTGCCATCATCCGTGGAGACAATAGCCGTGTGGTAACCCTCCTTGATTTTGGCGGAGGGTTCCAGAAGCGATTCCAACAGGTAATCAGGTTGGGCGCTTGCCCCGATGCTGGTCATGTCCGGTCCGACAAGGCCCCCGGCGCCTCCAATGGCGTGGCAGTTGAGGCATTGGAGTTGACGGGTGCGGTAAATCGATTCTCCCCGGACCGGATCGGCTTTCGGCAGGGCCGCGAGGAGGCTCGCCTTTTCCTTGGAGGTCCAGCCCTTGCGAGCCAATCCCAAGCCGCCCGCGGCTTGAAGCGCATCTTTCAATGCTCCATGGTCCAGTCCCGATCCCGTGACACCGCGCAGCGCAAGGCGGGCCGTGTCGGTGGGAATTTTCGCACCAGCCAAGGCCTTGGCCAGAGTGTTCGAGGCACCCTTTCGGGCCAGTACCGCATCCACAACGGCGCGACCGTCATCCGGGCCAGCCTTGCCCAGGTAAGTAGCGACAACGGGGGCCGCCTTATTGGAATCGGCTGTGACCAGCGCAACAATCACCTCCCGCTGGCTGGCTGAGGGGTCTTGGGTTAACGCTAAAAGCGCAGCGACGGATTCTGGAGAACCCGCCAACCCCAAGGCCTCGATGGCGGCGGATTGCAAGGCCTTGTCGTTCGCTTTGGTCCCCGCAACCATTTCCTGAAAGAGGCCGTTTGCCCGCCAGGCCCCGGCCAAGCGGAGGGCAGCGGCCCGAAT
>CAWUNZ010000305.1:0-4137 GCA_963923445.1 uncultured bacterium | reverse complement strand
TTGAGCATTGCCTCGATTTCCGCACCCAAGGTCCCCGGCCTGACCGCTCCCAGACGGTCCTGTTGAAGGCGGTGTTGCCGGCGCACCAGGTCGATGGACAGCGTCGCGACCGGATCGATTTCCAATACCGCCCGCGCCTTCTCCACATCCATGGAATCATCCGCGGAGCGGGCATTCGGCACTGGTGCCCCGCCACCGCCATTCGAAAGGCCCAAGCCGCGCTGGAGTTCCTCGAGAAATTGGCTTTCTTTGGCGTTCCTCGTGCCAGCGGCGTCCACCACCCGGCAACAGAGGCGGTACCCGGCGCGCTTTTGGTCCATGGAGAGGCGATCGAGGTCGATCCACAAGTCGTTGAGCGATTCCTTCCCCGCCGTCTCCACAAATGGAGCAATCAACGGTGCCAATTCAGGTGAAGCCCCGAAAAGCGATCGCAACTGGGATATTAACTCTTCCCGCTCGCTGTCGACAAAGCGCCCATCGCTGAAGCCCGCCGCCACGGCAAGGCGGCCGGTGATTTCGAAAACCTCTCGGGCATTGGGAGGAGAAGGGGGCGGAGACGGCTTGGGAACTGTCTGGGGTATCGGCTGAGGCTTGGGCAGGGCAATCCGGAACTCGGTTGGCTGGGGCACAGAAGGGCTGGGTGCCGGTGGCGGAGTCGCTGGGCGCGCGATCGGTGCCTGTTGGGGCGCGGCAGCGGGAGGCTGGGGCTTGATCGACCTGTCCGGCACCTTGAAGGGTCGCATCCCCTGGGGGAGAAGGGGAGGCCGGCCCACCGAAAGCAACACCTTCCACCGGTACCAACGGGCAAGGGCAAAGACAGGCAGAAGCTCGATCCATTCACGGTCGATGGCATGGATTTCCTCAGAAGCCCTATCCGTCTCGATTTCGAACTGAACCTTGAACCCCTCCTCCTGCCGGCGCGCTTCAAGGCCAGGCCCCGAGGTGGCGGCCAACAGGCCGGACATGGTCTTCTCCCTGCACTCGGCCAGGGCGTCGCGAAGGTAAGCGGCGCGGGCGGGGCCAATACCGGGGATGGATTGCAGCTGATAGTGCGTCTCGACTTCGTGGGCAGTACGGACCCGGGCGGTCCTCAGCATGTCCACGGTTCCCGGACCTATGTTCGTTTCCTTGCCCAGTTCCTCGACGGGTACCTGAGTCCATGCGCGCACGGCGGCATCCGCCCAGACCGGTCCGACCTTGGACGCCAGGCTGCCCGCTGCTGATCTCAATCGGGCCAATGCCTCTTTTCGCCGGTTTTTCAGCTGACTTTGGTGGCCCAATGCTGCCATGGCCCATTGGTATTCGGGCCGGCGGGCGTGGGAAAAATGACGCCAAGCAAGCCATGCGAGGGCCAAAAGGCTAAGAGTGACGACCCCGATGCCAAGCAGGATGATCACGGAGAGGATTCCGGGCATGGCATACCTCGCGGTGGCGGTTCCCCCAACTTGACCCTCTTGGAGGCCACGGTTACCATAGTGGCTTGCGAAGCTGCTGAACGGCACTTCCACGGAACTCCCACGGATTCAGGTGACCTGGCATCATGCCGACAATCAACCAGCTCGTGCGCAAGCCACGCGTTGTTCAGCGCAGCAAGCCCAAGCACCCTGCCCTTTTGGGTTGCCCCCAGAAGAAGGGTGTTTGCACCCAGGTCAAGACGATGACCCCCAAGAAGCCCAACTCGGCTATCCGAAAGATCGCCCGCGTTCGGTTGACCAACGGCATCGAAGTCACCGCCTACATTCCGGGCGAAGGCCACAACCTGCAGGAGCACAGCATCGTGCTCGTGCGTGGCGGCCGTGTGCGCGACCTTCCCGGCGTTCGTTACCACATTGTCCGCGGCGCGCTCGACAGCCAGGCCGTTCAGGACCGCAAGCAGGCCCGTTCCAAGTACGGCGCCAAGCGGGAAAAGGGCAAATAAGACTCAGGCGAACATTATCTGGAGCAGGTAAGAGCACATGAGCAAGAGAACCGCCAGCGCCGCTAAATTGATGCCCGACCCCCGGTTCGGCAGCAAGCTGGTCAGCAAGTTTGTCAACTGCCTGATGAACGACGGCAAAAAGGCAACGGCCACCCGGATCTTCTACAACGCGATGGACATGATCGAGAACCGGATGCCCGGCATCGATCCGATGGAAGTCTTCACCGTCGCCATCGAGAATGTGAAGCCCGCCGTGGAAGTGCGCAGCAAGCGCGTCGGTGGTGCCAACTATCAGGTTCCCATGCAGGTGAACAAGGTTCGCCAGCAGAGCCTTTCCATCCGCTGGATCATCACCGCCTGCCGCGGCAAGAGCGGTCGCCCCATGTTCATCCGCCTTGCCGAAGAGCTGATGGCAGCCTTCCGCCGGGAAGGTGAAGCCGTCGCCAAGCGCGAACAGACCATCAAGATGGCCGAAGCCAACAAGGCGTTCAGCCACTTCGCCTGGTAACAACGCCGCCGACAGCGGCACAGCCGGCCTTTCCCGCTCGGGCGGGCAAAGCCGGCTGATTTTGTTTTCATACCCGGTTTTTGGAGCCTGGCCATGGCCAAGTCCTCCCTTGACCTCCGCAAGGTCCGCAACCTGGGCATCATCGCCCATATCGACGCTGGAAAAACCACCACCACCGAACACATCCTGTACTACTCGGGCGCCATCCACCGCCTGGGGGCGGTGGATAGTGGCAACACCACCACCGACTACGACCAGGAGGAGCAGGAACGCGGCATCACCATCTACTCCGCCTGCATCCCGCTCAAGTGGAAGGACTCCACGATCAACCTGATTGACACGCCCGGGCATGTCGACTTCACGGCCGAGGTGGAACGCAGCCTGCGCGTGCTCGACGGTTGCGTGGTGGTATTCGACGCGCAGAAGGGCGTGGAGGCCCAATCGGAAACAGTGTGGCGGCAGGCCGACCGCTACCTGGTGCCCCGCATGGCCTTCATCAACAAGATGGATGTCGTGGGAGCGAATTTCAACAATGCCGTCGAGGAGATCCGCGAGCGCCTCGATGGCCGGCCGGTGCCCCTGATCATTCCGTTCGGCGCGGGCGGCGCCAGCGACTCCAGCCATCCCTTCGAGGCGGTGATCGACCTGATCGAGCAAAAGATGGTCCGGTTCAACCCCAAGGACTTCGGCAAAACCGTCACCCTCGAACCCATACCCACCGATATGGCGGAGGAAGTGGCCACCCGTCGCGCCAACCTGTTCGACATCCTGACCGAGGATGATCCCGACGACCTCATCACCTCCACCCTGCTGGAGGGCGGGGAACCCGACAACACCAAGGTGCGCCAACTGATCCGCAAGGCGACGCTGTCGCGCAGGATCCAACCGGTCCTGTGCGGCTCGGGCCGGGAACACATCGGGGTGCAGCTTCTGCTCGACGCGGTGGTCTCATACCTCCCATGCCCGCTCGACCGCCCGGCGGTGACAGGCACCAGCCCGAAGAAGAAGGACCGCGAGGAGACCCGCAAGACCGACCCGAAGGAGCCGTTCTGCGGTCTCATTTTCAAGATCGTCGCCGACTCCCACGGAGAACTCGCCTTCGTGCGGGTTTATTCCGGAGTGCTGAAATCGGGAACAAGGGCGCTGAACGCCACCCGAGACACCAAGGAACTGATCACCAAGATCTACCACACCGAGGCGGACCCTTCCAAGCGCGATGAACTGGAGGAGGCCCAGGCCGGAGACATTGTCGCGGTGATCGGCCTCAAGGACGCCGTGACCGGCGACACCCTTTGCGAGACCGCCAACCCGATCATATTGGAGCGCATCCGCTTCGCAGAGTCGGTCGTGAGCCAGTCGGTGGAACCGGAATCCGGAGCTGACAAGCAGAAACTCGCCGATGTGCTGGAGATTCTTCGCCGGGAAGACCCGACCTTCAATGTGAAAACCGACCCGGAAACCGGGCAAACCCTGATGTCCGGCATGGGCACGCTCCACCTGGAGATCAAGCGGCACCGGATGGAACGGGACTTCAACCTGCGCATCCGCGTCGGTAAGCCGAGGGTCAGTTACAGGGAAACCCTCCGCGACGCGATCGAGGTGGAGGGCGAATGCCAGCGGACCACGGCCAGCGGCCAGATCTTCGGCAAGGTGAAGGTGGCGTTCGAACCGATCCCGCTCGACCAGTATTCCCCCGCCGCCATGGCGGCGG
>CAWUNZ010000304.1:0-4166 GCA_963923445.1 uncultured bacterium | reverse complement strand
GGACTGGATTTATCGGAACGACCCGGGGGTCCAAGTCCGGCGGGGCGACACGCTTTCCGCATGGCTGCGCTTCGCGGGCAACGCCGATGGCAGGGCTTACCTAGGATTCGGGGCGGGCCCGTTGGGAACACTGTCACTTGTGGCTGCCGCCAACACCAGCCAGTTGCAGTTCCAGCTCAACCCGAGGTTCGGCTTTGTGACCTTGGCTTCGGCGAATGTTCAGTACGCCGCCGACCATTGGTACAGGCTCGAGGTGGTTTGGGGCGCCACCGGCAAACTCACGGGAAACATCTATGACACCGACGGGAGCACGCTGATACAGTCGGTCTCCGCCGTCAGCCGATTTGTCACCAGCGGCGGTATCGCCCTGCGGGCCACCGGTTCCGACAAGCATTGGGACACCATCACGGCCACGGCAAGCAGCCAGTCGGGCACAGGAGGCAATCCCCAGGAATCACGCGGCCGAGCGGAACTGGCCAATGCCATGGGTGATCCCAACCAGCATGAAAACCAGCGCCGCAAACGCTAAAGCCATACGAAAAAAGGTGGGGTGGCGAATCGAATGCCACCCCACCTTTTCTCATGAACCCAAGGCCTTTCTTGGTTATCGGGAACGCTGTCCCTGAATCATGACTACGCGAAAACCCCGATCATTCCCAGTGTGGCCAGGCTGAATCGAGTCACGCTCCGCTGAACGGCAGTAAGGGGGTTCATCTCCCCAGTCTCCCCCCCGAATCACCTTGAGGCTGCCACGGTCAGGGCCTTTGGGGTCCTTGACGGCACCGGAAGGATACTCGGGCTCGTACCAATCGGAACACCATTCCCAGACATTGCCGTACATGTCGTGAAGGCCCCAGGAATTGGGACGCTTTTGCCCGACGGGGTGTGTTCTTTGGCCCGCGTTGGGTCTGAACCAGGCGTAAAAGCGGAGATCGCCCTCATCCTCGCCGAAGAAAAACCGGGAGGTGGTTCCAGCCCGGCAGGCATACTCCCATTCCGCCTCGGTCGGGAGGCGATAAACCCGGCCCGCCATTTTTTCAGCGGGAATATCCGAAAGTCGCTGGCAAAACTTGACAGCGTCAAACCAAGTCACCGACTCCACGGGATAATCGAGGGTTGGAGTATCCTTTTCAAACCACTTCTTCATGGCCATGCCCTGAAAAAAGCTCGGATTATCCCCTTCCATGATCTTGGCGAATTGAGACTGGGTCACTTCATGCGCACCCATGTGGTAATTGCCCGAAATCATGACCTCGTGCTGCCTCTCATCCCTGCCCCTGCCGGGTTCTCCGGGAGGCGATCCCATCTGGAATGTCCCTGCCCGGATCGGGACCAATCTCATTCCGATCGAGTTCGACAAGGCACCAGGCGGTTCTTCCCCGCGACCGATGGAAGCATCGGCTTGAAAGACCAGAAACAACACTGTCACTCCCGTCACGAAACCGATCGTCTGGATTGCTTTCATGATGGGTCACCTCATCCAATCAACCTCGATGGTCGCCCCAAGCAGCACTGCCGTTAAAGGAAGTGCCTAAATTCATTATTCTTCGCCTTTGAACTGTTGGTGTGGCCGGTTGGCCGCAAAGCATTACATTTCTGAAATGATCGCCACTCCAACCGTGCGGCGAACCAAGGTTCATGGGCATGAACCCCCTTGCCGATCAGGCATCGGCACAGAGGCAACGCCCAAGCAGGCCTGAACGATAAAAACAGAATTCAGAAAGTGATGTTGTACCGGATACCGAAAACATCCGCCGAATTCAGTCCATGCGGGAATTGCCAGCGTTCGTAGTTAAGCATCAGGAGGCTGTTGCTGAAAAGCCTGAAGTTGACCCCCCCCGTGTACCGGTGAACCTGGTAGGTACCGGTGGTTAATACGCTGCCATCCGGGGGCAATTGATTGTCGCGGCCCATCATGTCATAGCGTAGCAGGACACTGATGGGATATTTTTCCTGTGGCCTGGCCTCAAGTTCCGCGTACCAACCATACGCGCCGTCGCGTGTCAGCGAGGTGAAGGCTCCGGAATCATTCACCAGGGCCTTGTCGTTGCAACGCGCGGCAAATTCCGTCTGGAACCGTATTAAGTCCTTGTAGTTGTACATCAGATCAGCCCCATAAAGGCTGTAATTCAACCCCGGTATGTTCGCAAAGCCAGGATCATGCAGGTCGTTGTACCTTCCTGACATGAAGGACACGCCAGCCCGCAGGTTGGACAATCCCGCCGTCACCCGGGCGCCATAGGCGGGCCTCCCGTTGTTGTCCACGAAATGCCGACTGTCATCGAAACTGATTCCCCCGGCGTTGCCAATCAGACCGTTGACCAGGTAAAGGTCGGCGCTGGTGGAGAACTTGTCGCCGCTGGCCGTTTCAAAAAGGCCGCTCCACAAGTTGAGGACCGCTCCCTCATCGGAGTAAGGCATCGGCAACACCGGGTCACCAATATTCCCCTCACGCACCCGTTGGCCCATGTTGAAAATCAATGGAGCGGAAACTGTCCGATAGACACCAGGGTTCACCTGCTGGGAAAAGGCGCCGAAGGGCACAACGAATCGCCCAGCCTCAATTCCGCTTTTGATATTACCGGTGCCGCTTGGATCGATGAACTTCGTGAGTTCAACCCTCCCGACCATCTCCAGCAGTTCAAGGCGGCAGAGGTTGCCAAGGTCTTCGGCAAATCCATGGCAGGCCGTGCAGGCCGTGATACGGGCGCTCAGAGGCCCGTTTTTTTGCTGCCAACCCACGCCGGCAAACATGTAGGGAAAGAACCCGGGATCCTGAACATCAGGCCCGCCTCCGCGCCACAACGGTGAAATGCTGGCGAACACCGACATGGAAGGTGTTTCGCCCCCGGCGCGACCTGCCGCACCGGCGGTTGCACCGCCCTGCGAGGTTCCAAGCGACGCGAGATAGGTGGCGATCGGCTCGACATCGGAATTGGAGATGTTCGCGTTCGATTTGTTCGCCATCCTTTGAACCGTGGCCCGCCATTCCCCTAGGTTCTTGGTCTTTTCAAGCGAACGATTCGCGTCATGGCACGAGATGCACTTGCGCTGAAAGGCGGCATCTCCAGCGGAAACGAGGTTGGGATCGAAGGTTTCGGCGGGAGATGTGGCCGATGGACGCGCTTGGGCTTCGGGTTTCAAATCATCTGCGGGTGTCCGCTGCCGCACTTCCTGAACCACCTGCCTGATGGGATTGCCATTCAGCGCCGCGGCATCGCGGGTGCCCAGGAAGTACAAGATTGATCCGGCATCTCCTCCGGATATTTCAGCTCCCAACTTGGCGGACATCAGGTCGATGACCTCCTGCCATTGTTTCCATGTCCGCGCCTTGGCAGAAACCCTTTTCTCGTCATGACAAGTGGTGCACTTGGACTTGAAAAGCGCCATTCCCTTGCGAAATTCCTCAGCGTTGAACCCGGGCGCCGGGCCTGTGGCCCGATTCGGAGAATTGGCGCTTGGAGGAACGGCATGGCCACCCAATGGGCCCGCAACGGGAAAGGTTCCGGGAGCGGGCACTGACGGCGCGGGTGCCAACCCGGGGGTACCATAGGCCGAATTGTTTCCAGCATATCCCTGTGCCACGCACCTGCCTGAAACGCAAGCGAAGCAAGCCAGAATCAATAGATAGGCCAAGTATGAAAACCGATGTCCGGGCATGAAAAGTCCCTCTGGGCTGGAACCGCCCATAAGGAGTGAAAAACCATGACTGCAAGCTGATTAACCGGTAAATTTGTTATTCTTTTCGCGTTGTAATTTTCAGGCGGCAACAGGCTTTCATTTCCGAAAGCCGAGGTATGCGAAGAGGCCTTTTCTTGCGATATTGGTAGAAACGCTGATCACCCGAGATTTCAAAAAAGCTCTTCCACCGGCTTGGCTTGGTCCAAGGGCGAAACCGGGCGACCGGTGTGATCGGTCAGCATCAGATCGGGGCGGATGCCCAACACCTTGTAAACGGTGGCGTGGAGTTCGGCGGGCGAGACCGGACGCAGGCGGGGTGCCTGCCCCAACTTCTCCGTCGCCCCGACAATCCGCCCGCCCTGGATGCCACCCCCGGCCATGACGCAGAACATCGCGTTGCCCCAATGGTCGCGTCCCGGGGTTCCCATGCTGCGGGGTGGCCCGCCGTTTCCGCCGTCGTTCATCTTGGGCGTGCGGGAAAACTC
>CAWUNZ010000303.1:0-4167 GCA_963923445.1 uncultured bacterium | reverse complement strand
CCGGGGTTCCCCATGAAGATCGTCTCCATCCGCGCCCACCGGGTTGACCTGCCCCTGGTCGAGGGCGACTACAAGTGGTCGGGCGGCAAGTCCGTCTCGGTGTTCGACAGCACCATCGTCCGCGTGGACACCGACGCGGGCATCACCGGCTGGGGCGAGGTCTGCCCCCTGGGCCCGTTCTACCTGCCCGCCTACGCCGCCGGCGCGCGCGCGGGCATCGCCGAACTGGGCCCGCACCTTTTGGGTGAGGACCCCACCCAACTCAGCAAGCTCAACCGGCGGATGGACGCCGCGCTTCAAGGCCACGCCTATGTGAAGTCCGCCATCGACATGGCCTGCTGGGACATTTTGGGCAAGGCCGCGGGCATGCCCGTGTCGGTGCTGCTGGGCGGCAGGTACGGCGACGACTACGCCCTGTATCGGGCCATCTCGCAGGAGTCGCCCGAGCGCATGGCGGCCAAGGTGGCCGGGTACCGCGCCGAGGGATACCGCAAGTTCCAGCTCAAGGTGGGCGGCGAGGCGAACACCGACATCGAACGCATCCGCGCCGTGCGCGCCTGCCTGCAGCCCGGCGACACCCTCGTGGCCGACGCCAACACCGGCTGGCTGATGCACGACGCCATCCGCGTGGCGCGCGCCGTGCGCGACCTCGATGTCTACATCGAGCAGCCTTGCCGCACCTACGAGGAATGCCTCACGGTGAGGCGGCAAGGCGACCACCCGTTCGTGCTCGACGAGAACATCGACTCGGTGGATGTGCTCCTCCGAGGCCACGCCGACCGCGCGATGGACATCGTCAATATCAAGATCAGCAAGTTCGGCGGCCTCACCAAGGCCCGGCAGGCCCGCGACCTGTGCGCCAGCCTCGGCGTGGCCATGACCATCGAGGATTCCTGGGGAGGCGACATCGTCACCGCCGCCATCAGCCACCTGGCCCACAGCACCCCTGCCGAGCTGCTTTTCAGCTCCACCGACTTCAACAGCTATGTCACGGTCTCCACCGCCACCGGCGCCCCGCGACGCGACAACGGTCGCATGCGCTCAAGCCTGGCCCCCGGCCTGGGCATTGAGCCCATCGCTTCGGTGCTGGGCGATCCGCTCGTGACCGTGAAATAAGCCTATCGCATATTGGAGGAATCAAAGCCATGAACCGCCGCGCCTTCCAGGCCTCGTTGGCGTCGCTGGCCGCCGGTTGCCTGCGCGCCGGCGACGCCGCCCTGCCGCCCGTCCGCGCCATCACCCGCGGGCCCAAGTTTCATTGGCGCGGCTACTACGACAAGCTGCTGTTCGATCCTGCCAACAAGCTGGTGCTGGCCAACGAGGTCGCCTTCGAGGGCCGATCGCCCACCGCGGAAGACAGTATCCGCGTCGGCATGGTCGACACCGCCGACAACGACAAGTGGATCGAACTGGGCGCCTCCTCGGCGTGGAACTGGCAGCAGGGGTGCATGCTCCAGTGGGTGCCCGGCACCGCCTCCGAGGTGGCATGGAACGATCGGCAGGACGGGCGCTTTGTCTGCCACATCCTCGATGTGAAGTCGGGCCGCAGGCGCACCCTGCCCAACCCGTTCTACTGCCTGTCGCCCGACGGCAAGACCGCCTTCGCCCCCGATTTCCGCCGCCTCAACGACACCCGCCCCGGCTATGGCTATGCCGGCGTGCCCGACCCCAACAAGGAGGTGCTCGCCCCCGACAATGCCGGCATCTGGCGGCTGGACATGGCCACCGGCAAGAACCAGCTCATTTTCTCGCTGGCCGATGCCGCCCGCATCGACTTCACCGGCCGGCCCGATTCCGCCTTCCGCGCCAACTCCAAGCATTGGTTCAACCACCTCCTCTGCAACCCCTCGGGCACCCGCCTCTTTTTCCTCCACCGCTGGCGCACGCCGGGCGACAAGGCCTCATTCCGCACCCGCGCCCTCACCATGAACAACGACGGCACCGGCATCCATGTGATGGATCCGCACGGCGGCACCTCGCACTTCGTCTGGCGCGACGACAACCATGTCTTCGCCTGGGCCTGGCATCCCTCCCATGGCGAGCGCTTTTATCTGTACAAGGACCGGTCCGCCCAGGTGGAGGTCATCGGCAAGGATGTCATGACCCAGAACGGCCACAACACCTATGTGCCTGGCACCGGCGACCGCTGGGTGCTTAACGACACCTACCCGGACAAGGACGCCCTGCAGCACCCCTACCTGTTCCACATCCCCACCAACAGGAAGGTGCCCATCGGCCATTTCCGCTCGCCCCCCGCCTACCGGGGCGAGTGGCGCTGCGACAACCACCCCTGCGCCAGCCGAGACGGGTCCAAGGTGGTGTTCGATTCCCCCCACGAAGGCGGGCGGCAGGTCTACCTGGCCGACATCTCGTCCGTGGTTCGCTGAATCCCCGGTTCCCCCGCGCGGGTAGGTTGTTTCATCCCGGCCCGGAGCGCCCCATGGAACCCACGGTCGAACTGCCCCGCCTCAAGGCCGACCGCCGCCACGATATCGACGCCCTGCGCGCGTTCGCCATGCTCCTGGGCATCGGCCTGCATGCCGCGTTGGCCTATTCCGGCAAGCCCTGGCTGGTGATCGACGCCCGGCATGCCGACTTCTTTTACTGGTTCTTTTCCGCCGTGCATGGCTTCCGCATGCAGTTGTTTTTTCTCGTCAGTGGCTACTTCACGGCCCTTATGGTGTCGCGCCGCGGCCTGTGGGCCATGCTGAACAACCGCGCCGCGCGCATTCTGGTTCCCGCGCTGCTGGGCCTGGCCACCATCGTTCAACTCAGTTCCAAGGTGGGCGACTGGGCCATGGGCTGGAACATGCGCCACCCCGGCACCGCGCTCACCGGCGCCGTGGTCCGCGGCGAGAACGACCGCATCGGCCCCCTGCTCGACGCCGGCGCCGACATCGACGAACCCGAACCGCGCCTCAAGATGCGCCCCTTGGCCTGGGCCGTGATGATTGGCAACGACGAGGCGGTTCAGTTGCTGCTCGACCGCGGCGCCGACCCCAACGCCGCCATGCCCGATGGCAACACGCCGCTGCACACCGCCGCCTTCACAGGCCGCGCCAATCTGGCCAAGCTGCTGGTCGCCAAGGGGGCCGACTCCGGCCGGACCAACTCGATGGGCATCAACGCCCTGGCCGCCACCTTCGCCGATGAGGCCATCACCCGGCTGGTTTACCGGTTTTCCATGGGCAAGACCGAGATCGACTGGGCCCGCATCCAGAAGGGCCGCGAGGAGGCCCGGGCGTTTCTCGGGGCCCGGCTGGTGGGCGACGGGTTGAAATCGTTGTTCGCCAAAAAAGATCCGCCCAAGCCGGAACAGGCCGCCTCGCCCAAGGTGGATCCGGTTCCCGAATGGCTGGCATCGTACTACCGCTGGATGTCATCCGACCGCTTTCAGGTGGAGACCCTCTACGGCCGGGTGAAGTTGTTCGACGACGCCACTTTCGGCCACCTGTGGTTCCTGTGGTTTCTGGCGTGGATGGTGGCGGGCTACGCGCTGGTGCATCCGCTGGCGGCGCGAACCGGCCTGTGGAGGCTTCCGTTCATTGTTTCGCTGGTGCTCGCCGTGGGCGCCTCGGCGGCGGCGCAATGGTGCATGGGGTATCAGGTGCTGGCTGGCCGGCGCGAGATGATCATCGGGCCGGACACTTCCATGGGATGGCTGCCCCGGCCTCACATGCTCGCCTACTACGGCGCCTTTTTCTGGCTGGGCACCCGCTACTTCCACCGGGCCAACCATGGCTGGAACCTGGAGCGCCTGTGGTGGCTGATGCTGCCGGTGGCGTTGTTCGGGCTGTTTCCCGCGGCGTTGGCCACCCTGGGAGACCATGCCGTCAACCTGCCGATTCAGGTGGCGTTCACCTGGCTGATGATTTTCGGGCTCTTGGGGCTGTTCCATGCCCGGCTGAATGTGGAAAGCACGGCCATCCGGTTTGTTTCCGACGCGTCCTACTGGCTCTATCTCATGCACCTGCCCATGGTGCTGGCCCTGCAGGCCCTGTTCTGCGACTGGCCGATGCCCGCGGCGGCCAAGTTCATCGCCGTCTGCCTGCTGACCACCCTGCCGCTGCTCGTCACCTACCGCTTCCTCGTCCGCGACACCTGGCTGGGGTTGCTGCTGAATGGCAGGGTGGGGAGGTGATTGAAAACTTAAGTTATTAAGGTGTG
>CAWUNZ010000302.1:0-4205 GCA_963923445.1 uncultured bacterium | reverse complement strand
GCATGTCCCTGCCCCGGGCCGTGCGCCACGGCAACGAGATCACCGCCGTGGCCCGGTTGCTGGCCCTGGCCTGCATTCTTTCGGTGTTCATCCCCGCGTTCATCATGAGCGATCCGCTGCGGTCGCTGTTCATGCCGCTGGCCCTCGGCGTGGGCTTCGCCATGATCAGCTCGTACCTGCTTTCGAGCACCTTCGTGCCGGTGATGGCGGTCTGGCTGCTCAAGCCCCACCATCCCGGGGCGCACCCGGCCAAGGAGCCATTCTTCGAGCGCGTGGTGGTGGCCGCCTACGAAAGGCTCGCCGGCTGGATCGTCGCGCTGCGCTGGCTGGTGGTGCCCTCCTACCTCGCGGGGGTGGCCATCGCCCTCTTATGGCTTGGGGCGAGGCTGGGAACCGAGCTTTTCCCGCAGATCGACTCCGGGCAGTTCGTCTTGAGGTTCAGGCCTCCGCCGGGCACCAATTTTGAAATCACCCGCATGATGGCCCAGAAGATCCTCGGCGTGATCGAACGCGAATGCGGCAAGGACGCGATCGACATCAGCATCGGATTCGCCGGGCAGATCGCCCCGAACTTCGGCCTGAACAATGTCATCCTGCTCATGCGCGGACCCGACGACGGCATGCTCCGCGTGGCGTTGCGCGAGGGATCGGGCGTGCGCCTCGATTCGCTCCGTGAACGGCTCAGGGAAATCCTGCCCGGGGAAGTCTCCCCGTGGCTGGCGGGGGAATTCGTCCGCACGGGCCTCGACCGGCAAACCGCCGATTCCCGGGCGCGCAACATCTCGTTCGGGTTCGAACCGGGCGACATGGTCTCGAATGTGATGAGCTTCGGGTCGCCCGCGCCGCTCGAGGTGGTCGTTTATGGTCCGCGCTTGCCGGAGGTGAGGGCCCACGCGGAAAAAATCAAGCGCGAGATGGCCAAGATCCCATGCCTCCGCGATGTCCAGTTCAGGCAGTCGCTCGACTACCCCACGGTGGATGTCGACATCGACCGCGAGAAGGCCGGCCTGAGCGGGATGGACGCCCAGAACATCAGCGACTCGGTGCTTGTGGCCACCAACTCCAGCCGGTATGTGGCGCTCAACTTCTGGCAGGACACCACCACCGGATTCGACTACCAGGTGGAAGTGCTTGTTCCCACCCAGCGCATGACCTCGGCCCGCGAGGTGGAAACCATCCCCCTGAGCCAGGTCAACAATTTCACCAACCTGATGCTCCGCGATGTGGCGGATGTGCGCGGCGGCGTGACTCCCGGCCAGATCGACCGGTTTTCCTCGCAGAGGTTCATCAGCGTCACGGCCAACATCGAGGCTACCGACCTCGGCACCGCGTCCCGACTCGTCGATCGCGCGGTCGCCCAGGCCGGGAACGCCCCCAAGGGCGTCAGCATCATCATGCGCGGCCAGACGGGCACCATGCTCGACATGTTCCAGGCCCTGGGGATCGGCCTCGCCATCGCCGTGGTGGTCATTTTGGTGCTGCTGACGGGCTACTTCCAGTCGCCCAGGCTTGCCATCGTTTCCATCGGCGCGGTTCCCGGCGTGGTCACGGGCGTCGCCGCCGCCCTGGTGTTCACGGGCACCACGCTCAATATCGAGTCCTTCATGGGGTCGATCATGTGCATCGGCGTGTCGGTCTCCAACTCGGTGATGATGATCACCTTCATGAACGACCGCTGGCGCGAGGGAATGCCCGTCGGGCAGGCGGCGGTCGTGGGCGCCGCCGGACGCCTCCGCCCGATCATCATGACCGCCTGCGCCATGACCACCGGCATGCTTCCCATGGCTTTGGCGCTTGAGGAAGGCTCGCAGATGCAGGCGCCCCTGGGCAGGGCCGTGATCGGCGGACTGGTCTGCTCGACGCTTTGCACCCTACTGATTCTTCCGGCACTGTTCCGAATCCTCATCGGTTCAGGCAGGCCGCCCGTCGTTTCCATCGACCCCGACGACCCGGAAAGCCCGGCCTTCGACGGCAACCAGCGGCACGATGGGGGAAGTTCCCCGGTTCACGCGGAGGCACAGCCATGAACCAACGCGCAGTGGCGATCGCGGTGATCACGGTCATGGCATGCGGGTGCTCGACACCTTCCAAGCCCGCGACACCCGCTCCGGCGAAACCGGTGGTCGCCATCGTGACACCCGAGAAGCGCGACATTGTCCGCGTTGTCGGCCAGCCTGGCTTCGTCGATTCCTACGAGCGCGCCGCCCTGTACGCGAAGGTGAGCGGCTACATCGAGAAATGGAATGTCGACATCGGCGACATCGTGAAGAAGGACCAGGTCCTTGCCACCATCTTCGTGCCCGAACTGGTCGAGGAGCACCGCGTGAAGCAGGCGACGGTGGAACTCGACACGGTGCTGGTCGACCAGGCGCGAAAGGTCGCCGACAGCGCCGATGGCAACCTGAGGGCGGCCATCGCCAAGGTCAGCCAGGCCAAGGCCGATGTCGGCCGATTCACCGCCGAGGTGGAACGCTGGCAATCGGAAGTGAAGCGACTTTCCGGACTGGTGCAGCAGAATGTGATCGACAAGCAGGTGCTGGGGGAATCGACCCGGCAACTGAAGTCGAACGAGGCGGCGCGTGACGCCGCTGTTTCGCTTGTCGCCGTGGCGGACGCCCAGCGCTTGGCCAGCGAGGCCGACCTGGCCAAGGCGCGGGTTGACATCAAGGCCGCTGAAACCCGGGTGACGGTCGCCAAGGCCGAGGAACGCCGCCTCGCCGCCCTCGTGGGCTACCTCAAGCTCACCGCGCCCTTTGATGGCATCGTCACCATCCGCAACGCCAACACGGGCGACTATGTCGCCGCCGCCTCGGGCGACCAATCGGCGCCGCTGAACTCCCCAGGCCAATCGACCGCCCGCGCCGCGCCGATCTATGTCATCGACAGGCTCGACAAGGTGCGGGTGTTCGTGGATGTCCCCGAGACCGACACCCGGTATGTCTCGGTCGGCTCCCCAGGCGCGGTGCGTTTTGACGCGCTGGCCAACCTGAGGGTGGAATCAAAGGTGGCGCGCACATCGTGGGCCCTCAATGTCCGCAGTCGCACGCTGCGCACCGAGATCGACCTGCCCAACGAGGGAGCCCGTTTTCTCCCCGGCATGTACGCCTATGGCTATGTGACCATCCGCCGCGAGAAGGTCACCGCCATTCCCGCCCGCGCCATCGCCAAACGGGGCGACATCTTCGCCGTGTTCATGCTCAAGGACGGCAAGGCCGTGCAGGCGGAGGCCCGGTTGGGCCCCACCGACGGCGATTGGACGGAACTTGATTCCCTGACAGTCGGCGGCAACCCGGTCGCCTTGACAGCAGAAACATCCATCATCATCGGCAATAACGACGAACTGGCGGACGGGATCTCGGTGGAAGTTGAGAAGGCGGAAAGCACCGGCAAGTGACTGGCTTTAAGGCTTTCACTTGCCCGCCGACTTGAGTTCAATTGCCACCATCCCGCCCTTTTCCGGCACGATTATCGTCAAAGGCGTGGTTTCACGGGCCCCGTAAATTCTGGGTATTACCTGCCCCTTGCCTTTTTGTTGGCTCGGTGCGGGCAGGCCGACGGCTGGTGCCGGCTCGCCATTTTCCGGCGCGGGTTTCGGATTCTCGATCACCGGAAACATCGGTTCCACCACGACTACCTTGTAAGTGCCCGGGCATGCTCCCTTGTGGTCCACAAGCGCCCCACCCCGGGTGGCGATGAGTTCGTAGGCGCCATCGGCGCTGGAGGTGGCGCCGGCACCACTTCCGGGAGTGCCGGTCTCGGGAATGAATTGGATTGTCTTGTGGGCCAGCGGAACACCATCGAGTGTGACCTTGCCGGACACAGGCACCAGACGCGGACCCGGGTCGCCGCACCCGGAGGCCACCGCGATCAAGAGGGCAAAAACGATCTTCCTCATCGGCTTCGCTCCGAACATCAGGCCAGACGCTTTCCGGGTCATGGGATGCTGGCGACCTCGCCGCCGGACATGGTGCATAGTTGGTCCCACAGGGTGGAAGGGACCGATTCGGAAAAGAAGCGAACGGATCCGTCGCCCATCGCGAAGTTGCAACCACCGGAATGAAGGCTGCCGGCCGCGGCCCACCAGGTGCGGATGCGGCCCGTCACCGGTGTGTAGGGCGGATTTTGCCAGGTGGGATGCACCGCCGGTAAATGCCAAAGGTTGATTCCGGGATTGGATGTTCCCGGATCGACACCCGTCATCACCC
>CAWUNZ010000301.1:0-4233 GCA_963923445.1 uncultured bacterium | reverse complement strand
GAAGCTGGTGATGCTGGTCCGATAATGTGACCCTGGAACCTCAATACTCGTTGCCCGTTGGACTGGATTTGAAGGAATTGATTATCCGATTGGCCCGGTGGCGGCGTGGGTGGTAGGCTTCTGGCCGGAGACTCTCGCCATGCTGCGCGTCCTTGGTTCCCACAAGCGGCTTTGCGACGGCATCAGCCGCCGCGACCTGTTGCATGTGGGCTTGCTTGCGGGCGTGGGCGCAAAGGCATCCGCCAGGCCGGAAGCCAACGCGGCGGGGTTCGGGCAGGCCAAGCGCTGCATTTTGCTGCAATTGTGGGGATCTCCCAGCCAGATCGAGACATTCGACCCCAAGCCCGACGCCCCCGCGGAAATCCGGGGACAATTGGGAAGCATCACCACCGCCGTGCCCGGAACGCGCATCGGCGAGATCTTCCCGCGCATCGCCCGGTTGACCGACAAGGCCTGCATCCTCAGGTCGCTCACCCACCCTTACCCCGTGCATGGCGTGGCCTTCGCCACCACCGGGGTGCCCACCACCGACATCCCGCTGGAAAGCCACCCCCGCGACTCGCGGCATTGGCCCTTCATCGGATCCGTGGTGGATCATTTGGCCGTTCGCGGGGGCGCGCCGGTGCCGCCGATTCCCCGCAACCTCGCCCTGCCCTTCCCGTTCGGATCGAAGCGTGGTTCGCCGCGCTCGGGTCCGTTCGGCGGTTTCCTGGGCCCGGCCCTCGACCCGGTGTGGACCGAGTTCCGCGCCAAGGGCACCCGCGTGATCGAACGCGACGCCAACACCCCGGGCATCGCCCCGCTGATGGTGGCCGACCCCTACGCGGGCATTTTGGCGACCGACCGCTTCGAGACCGCCTCGCCGCCCGCCGGCATCACCATCGACCGGATGCGCGAGGGCGAATCGCTCAGGCAGCAGATCGACGCCGCGGCCCGCCGGCTGGATTCCAACGACATCTACGACCGCCATCGTGAACTGGCCATGTCGATCACCGCCTCGGGCAGGCTGGGCGACGCCCTCGATGTGGCCCGCGAGCCGATGGCCCTGCGAGAACGCTACGGCATGACGCTGTTCGGCCAATCGTGCCTGGCGGCGCGGCGGTTGCTGGAGGCAGGCGGCAAGTTCGTGACGGTGTTCTGGGACGAGTACGGCCTGGTCAACACCGGCTGGGACACGCACATCCATCATTATTCGCGCCTGAAGGACGAACTGGGCCCGGGCCTCGACGCCGCGTTCAGCGCGCTGGTGGAGGACCTGGACGCGCGCGGCATGCTGGCGGACACCGCGATCGCCGTGATGAGCGAGCACGGACGAACTCCCCGCATGCAGAATGTCACAGGAGGCGGGCGCGACCACTGGGCCCGGGCCTACTCGGCGCTGTTCGCCGGAGGCGGATTCGCCCGGGGGCGCGTGGTGGGGCGCACCGACCGCCAGGCAGGCACGGTCACCGAGACGCCTTTCTCGCCCAAGGATGTGCTGGCGACGCTCTATCACCTTCTGGGGATCGACCCGCACACGGAGATTTTCGACCGGCTGGGCAGGCCCCTGCCCGTCGGCGGCATCGGCCGGGTGCGTGAGGAACTTTTGGCCTGAGGCACTTGAAGGAACCCCGGCCCTGACGGGCCTCGGCTCAAACTTTCAATAACGGGGCCCGCCTCCCAAGACGAAAAAACCCCATTTCCAGAATTTGTTTGCAGTATTCCATTCCGCGACCTACATTTCGGCGCCCGATAATAATCAAGGGGGTTGCCATGTTCCCGTTCGTTCGCCCCTCCCGCCGGACCATGCTCGGCGCGGCCATCAGCGCGGCCTGCGGAGCGCCCGATGTTGTTTCAGGCAAACTCATGGCCGCCACCGCGCCGATCACCACGAAAAACCTGCCGATTCCACCCCGCCTCCAGTGGGATGAACTGGGCGGCTACTGCGGCGAATGCTCGATCCAGCAGGCGGCGCTGTACTTCGGCACCTATGTTTCGCAATACGCCTCCAGGGCCATCATCAATCCCAACCAGAAAAGCCAGTTGCTGGTGGGTGTGAACGACCAGGCCGTTTTGTCGGCCTTGCGGCTGAAATCCGCCGAGTTCAACTTCAACCAGGCGTCCAACCAGCAATTTGCCGGGTATTTCGGATGGGTGAAGCAGCACCTCAAGCTCAACCGTCCGGTGATGATCACCGCCTATGTGAAGGGCCTCAACGACCCCGACTACGACCACATCATGCTGGCGACCGGCTTCACCTCCTCCAACAGCACCTACTACCTGCCCACCGACCGCTTGTTCTTCAACGACTGCTTCAACCCCGCCCGCAACACTCGGATCGCCTCAACCCTGCCGGACACCCGAAGAATGCGGGTCAACGGGGCCCGATATGAATTCTGCATTCCCGCCAATGTCTGCTACGGGTGCGCGATCACGGGCATACAAGACACTTCGGGCGCGGCGGTTCCCGTGAGAATCCAGATGGCTGATTGGAGTGAACCCGATGTCATGGCTGGGGACGCGCCGACCATGCTCTCGGGAACCGTTTCCGTCTCCGGATTGACCGCAGGCGACTCCTATTCGCTCTACCGCTACGACAATCACCGGAATGTGCCCACGGCCAACTACGCGCGGAGCAACCACACATCCGTCGTGAATTTTGTGGCCAACACGCCCACGGTCACCTACCCGGTGACACTGCCATCCAACGGCGTCGCTGTTTTCAGATGCCTGCCGGCAGGGATGTAAGGCCAGGGCCCTGACGGTCCCGCCTCATCCGGCTGACGCCGGACGCTCACCATCTTCCAATTGAAATCACAGACCGGTGAGCGCGCCATCCTTGCAGAAGTCGGGGTTGCCGAACGACTTGATGCCGTGGCCGAAGCCGTTGGCCAGGGCGACCAGCAGGCGGTTGTGCGGCACCTTGGGGAACTTGAGGGCGCGGCCGGTCTTGAAGCCCAGGCCGCCGCCGACCATCACGAAGGGGATGTCGTCGAGTGTGTGGCTGTTGCCCTTTCCAAGCTCGTTGGTCCAGATGATGGTGGTGTTGTCGAGCATGGAGCCGGTGCCGTTGGGCTCGGGGGTTTCGGACAATTTCTTGGCCAAGTAGGCCAATTGCTGGCAGAACCAGGTGTTGATCTTGATGAGCTTGGCCCGGGCCTCGGCGTTGGTGTCCGGCTCGTGGGAAAGCTCGTGGTGCCCCTGCTCCACGCCCAGCCAGCGCATGCGCGCCATGCCCACCGAGTTGGTGAACTGCAGCGTGGAGACGCGGGCGAAGTCGGCCTTGAGGGCGTGCACCATGAGGTCGATCTGCATGGTGGACAACTTGGGGATGTTGTCGTTCTCCTCGCGAACGCCACGGGGCAACTCGGGCACGGCGTGGCCGGCGGCCTCGGCCTTGGAAGCCGCCAGTTCCTTTTCCATGTCGCGGACGAAGCCGGCGTGCTCCTCGAGCAGCTTGCGGTCGTCCTTGCCGAGCTTGCCCTTCAGCTTGGCCAGGTCCTCGCCCACCTCGTCGAGCACGCTCGAAAGGTTTTCGCGGTCCTTGGCCCGGCCGTAAAGCTTGTTGAACATCTGGTACGGATCGTCAATGGGCGCGATCGGCCTGTTGGGCCCGGAGTAGACCATGCGGGTCCAGGTGTCGGCGCGCTCGGGCACCATGACGCCGAACTCGAGCGAGCCGAAGCGGGTGCGCGTGGCGGCGTCCTTCTGCAAAAACTCCTTGATCTCCTGGTCGATGGAGTGGCCTCGGGCCCAACCGGCGGGGGTGTGGGAACCGCCTTGGATGTTGCCGGGGAACAACTCCACGCCGGTGAGCAGGCACCCCATGCCGCGCATATGGTTGTCGCCGTCGCCGCGCACCTTGTCGCAGACGCCGTGAAGGGTGAGGGTTTTGGCGCGGAATGGTTCAAGGGGCTGAAGGATTTCCTTGAGGATCAGGTCGCCTTCCTTTTCGGGCCAAAAGGCGTTGGGAATCACGCCGTTGGGGCTGAACATGACAATGAGGCGCTGACGGGGCTTGGAGGTTGCCGGGGCGCACACGGCCAGGTTCTGGAGGAACGGAAGGCTGGCGGCCGAAACTCCGGCGACCTCAAGAAACTCGCGGCGGGTGTTGAGCATGGCAAACTCCCAACTGACAAGATGCTCTAGTATTCCACGAAAGTGATCAAAACTCCAGCGTTTTCATGGCTTCTCACACGCAGGCGCGTTCAAGCGCGCCGGCGGTGCGGAGGAACGCGCGCACATTGTCCACCG
>CAWUNZ010000300.1:0-4251 GCA_963923445.1 uncultured bacterium | reverse complement strand
GCGCCGGCAACCGGCCCGTGGCCTGAGCGGGGGTTTTTCCATGCGACCTTACACGGGCCCCTGGCAGGGTTGGTGGGAACAGGAAGGCTTCGGCAGGCAGGCCATGGAAGGCATTGTCATGAGCTTCGACGGGCACCACCTGCGGGGCCGAGGCGCCGACCTGGCCGGCGAATACGAGATGGAGGGAATCTCCGAAAACGGGCAGGTCGGGCTGGTGAAACGCTACCCGTCACACCCCGTGGCCTACAACGGCGAATGGAACGGCGAGGGGGCCATCACGGGAGTCTGGTGGTTTCCATGGGTGACCGACCATGTGGAGGGGGTCACCCGGGGAAGGTTCTCGCTTTGGCCCGAAAGGCTGCCCGCGGCCGATGCCCCCATTCAAGACATCAACTGACGGTTAAGCATGCTCCCTGGGAGCGGGAAAGCTCTTGCAAAGCTCACGCACCTCGGTCCGGATCAGCGACTGAAGCGCCGTGTCATCGGGGTTCTTGAGCACCTTGTCCATCCACCCGGCAATGGCGCGCATCTCCACCTCGGTCATGCCGCGCGTGGTGAGCGCCGGGGTGCCGATGCGGATTCCGGAAGGATCAAGCGGCGGCCGGGTGTCGAACGGGATGCCGTTGCGATTGACGGTGATGCCCGCCGCGTCAAGCGCCCGCTCGGCCTGCCTGCCGGAAAGACCGGCGGCATTCACATCCAGCAGGACAAGGTGGTTGTCGGTCCCGCCTGAAATGAGCCGGTAACCGCGGGTGAGCAGCTCATGGGCGATGGTGCGGGCATTGGCCACCACCTGCGCGGCGTAGGCACGGAACGAAGGCTGGGAAGCCTCGTGGAAGGCGATCGCCTTGGCCGCCACCACATGCATGAGCGGACCGCCCTGCAGGCCGGGGAAAACGGCCGAGTTGATTTTCTGGGCCCAATCCTTGCGGGCCATGATGAAGCCGCTGCGCGGGCCGCGGAGCGTCTTGTGCGTGGTGCTCGTGACAAAATCCGCCCACGGAAGCGGACTGGGATGCTGGCCACCGGCGATCAGCCCGGCGATGTGCGCCATGTCCACCATGAACAAAGCCCCATGGCGCTTGCAAATGTCGGCGAACTGGTCAAACGGGATTGTCCGGCTGTAGGCGCTGGCACCGGCCACGACCAGCTTGGGCTTGTGCTCCTTGCAGAGCGCCTCGACCTGATCGAAGTCGATCCGGCCGTCGTCGGGGCGCACGCCATAGTGCTTGAAGTTGTAAAGCTTGCCCGAAAAGTTCAGGTGCATGCCGTGGGTGAGGTGGCCTCCATGGGCCAGGCTCATGCCCAGCACGGTGTCGCCGGGATTCAGTGCCGCGAAATAAACCGCCTGGTTGGCGGTGGCGCCCGAGTGAGGTTGGACATTGGCGTACTCGGCGCCGAACAAGGCGCAGGCCCGCTCGATGGCCAATTTCTCGGCCTCGTCCACCACCTCGCAACCACCGTAGTAACGCTTGCCGGGATACCCCTCGGCGTACTTGTTGGTGAGAACGCTGCCTTGGGCCGCCAGGACCGCGGAACTGGTGTAGTTCTCGCTGGCGATCATCTCGAGTCCGTCCTGCTGGCGGACCCTTTCCTCCTCAAGAACCTTCCAAATGGCCGGGTCAACGGCGGCGACAGGATTCATGCCGGAACAAGCTCCAAAAACCAAAAGGCCAGCGGGACAACCGAGGCCCGCCATAACAACCGGATCGATCCCGTGACTATACACGAATCCGGCGAAAACCGTGGGCAATCGCCGCATACACATCGTTTATATAAAAACATATTTCTATAATTTTCGATTGCCTTGGCGCTCGCTCCATTTCTCAAGCCATAAACTGCTCAGCCTCCAACAAATGAGAGGTCTCACATCTTTTCCAAGGAGACGCAGCCATGGCATTGAGCCCATTTCCCCGCGTGTTCCGGAACTCCAAGAAATCCCACGGGTTTCATCCCGTGCTGGAACGACTGGAAGGAAGGGAAGTTCCCGCCGGAATCAGCGTCGTTTACAACACCACCCAAGATTGGGGGAGCGGATTTCAAGGTTCGTTTGTCATCAAAAATGAAACCTCGGCCCCGATCAACAACTGGAAACTCGACTTCGACTGGGGCGCCGGCATCTCGTCCATCTGGGACGCCAGCGTCTCAAGCCATTCAGGCAGCCATTACCTGGTGACCAACGCGGGGTGGAACGGTGTCATCGCCGCGGGCGGTTCGGTCAGCTTCGGGCTGGTCGGCGCCCCCGGCGCTGTCGCCGGTGCCAAGCCCGCCAATTATTTGGTCAACGGAATCCCCGTCGGACAGACTTCCCCGGCCGCGCCGTTGGTTTCCACGGCCGATGCCAAGGTGACTGAAGGCAATTCCGGCACATCGAGCCTGGTGTTCCCGGTCACCTTGTCCGCTCCCTCGACGGTGCCGGTGACCGTGGCTTACACCACCGCTGGAATCACCGCCACCGCCGGATCCGATTTCACCCAGGCCAGCGGCACCATCACCTTCGCCGCCGGGGAAACCGCCAAATCGGTCGTCGTGATGGTGGCGGGCGACTTCACCGTCGAGCCGGACGAGACCTTGTCCCTGAAACTATCGTCGCCAACCAACGCCACTCTCGGAACCGCGACAGCCACCGGAACCATCGTCAATGACGACGCCATGGCGGGCACGGGGGAAGTCCGATTCCAGGTCACCAGCGACTGGGGCACCGGGTACAACGGGCAGGTGACCATCACCAACCAGCGCGCCATCTCCATGACAGGCTGGACCCTGTCGTTCGACTACGATGGCACCATTTCCTCCATCTGGGATGCCAAGGTGCTCAGCCAGGTCGGAACCCGGTGGACCGTGGGAAGCGCCGGCTGGAACGACACTATCCCCCTCAACGGGTCGGTCTCGTTCGGCTATGGAGGCGTGGCCGGTAAAACCTATCCGCGCCCGACGAATTTCCTGCTCGCCAACGGTACCACTCCCGTTCCAACCCCGACCCCAAATCCAACACCAACTCCAACACCGACGCCCAACCAAGCCCCCGTCGCCGTGGCTGACCAGGCCCTGTACATCCCGGGTTCTCCGGTCACCATCCGCCCGTTGGCCAACGATACCGATGCCGACGGCGACAAGCTTTCCATCACCGCCGTGGGAACCGCCTCGGGCGGAACGGTGGCCATCAATGCCGACGGGAGTGTCACCTACACTCCCAAGGCCGGATTCACCGGAACCGACACCTTCACCTACACCATCAGCGATGGACAGGGGCACTCCGCAAGCGGTTCGGTCACCTTGGCCCCGATGGCTCAAGGGGCCAGCCAATGGCCGGCCAAGGCATTCGCGCCTTATGTGGACATGACACTCTGGCCCACTTACGACTTGGCCTCAGCGGCGCAATCCCAGGGCATTCGCCATTTCAATCTCGCCTTCGTGGTCGCTTCTCCCACGAACAAGGCGCCATGCTGGGGCGGACAGTCCTCCTATGGGGTGGACGGCGGGGAGTTCGACACCAAGGTCCGCGGCATGGTTCAGCAAGTGCGCTCCCTGGGGGGCGATGTCGCGGTCTCGTTCGGCGGGGCCAATGGACAGGAATTGGCCGACGCCATCACCGACCCGGTGGCGCTGAAGGCGGCTTACCTGAAGGTCGTGGAGGCGTATGGTCTTTCAAGGATCGACTTCGACATTGAAGGCGCGGCGGTGAACAACCGCGCGGCCATCGACCGCCGCAGCGCCGTGGTCGCGCAACTCCAGGCGGATCGCGCCGCCGCGGGCAAACCGCTCGAGGTCTGGTTCACCCTGCCAGTGCTGCCCACCGGCCTCACCGCCGACGGGTTGTATGTGGTGCAATCGGCGGCCAAGGCCGGAGTCCGGCTGGGTGGCGTGAACATCATGGCCATGGACTATGGCGACTCCGCCGCGCCCAACCCCGCGGGCAAAATGGGCGATTACGCCATTCAGGCGGCGACCGCCACCCAGGCCCAACTGAGGCAGGCCATGCCAGCCCTTACCGACGCCATGGCATGGGCCATGATCGGCGTCACACCGATGATCGGCCTCAACGATGTCACCACCGAGGTGTTCGACCAAACGGAGGCCCGGGAACTGCTCGCCTTCGCGGGCCAAAAGGGCATCGGCATGCTGTCGATGTGGTCGCTCACCCGCGACAGGCAGAACGCCGCTGGCGCTGTCTCCTATGCGGAGGCAACCTCTTCGAGCATCGTTCAAAGCCCTTTCGAGTTCTCGAAAATTTTCCTGGCACACGAATCG
>CAWUNZ010000299.1:0-4270 GCA_963923445.1 uncultured bacterium | reverse complement strand
AGGCTTTCGATGCTGCTCTTGACCACATCCATGCCGACACCGCGCCCGGAGACCTCCGTCACCCGGTCTGCCGTGGAAAACCCGGGCATGAACACGAACTGCATGACCTGGCTGTCGCTCAGCCGCGAGATGTCGTCCGCAGTGGCCATTCGCTGCGCGACAGCCTTGGAGCGGACCTTGGCGGCGTCAATCCCGCGGCCGTCGTCGGTCATCTCGACCGTCACCTGGCCCGCCTCATGGCTGGCCCTGAGGAGTATGCGGCCTTCCGCCGGCTTGCCCATCGCCAGCCGGTTGGCAGGCGGCTCGATCCCGTGATCCACGGCGTTGCGGGCCAGGTGGGTCAGGGGCGACTTGATGGACTCCAGAAGAGTCTTATCCAGCTCGGTGTCGCCACCCTCAAGGTCGATACGGCAATGTTTTCCCAATTGCCGGGAAAGGTCCCGCACCATGCGTGGTAGCTTGCCCCAGACAGTGGAAATGGGCTGCATGCGGGTGCGCATGACCACTTCCTGGAGTTCGCTCGTCACCAGGTTCAATTGCCTGGTCGCCGCCTGGTAACCGGCGTCCTCGATCGACTCGGCGGCGCGGACGATGCGGTTGCGTGCCAGCACCAACTCGCTTGCCAAGGCCATCAGCCGGTCGATGGTTTCCACGCCGATGCGCACCGTGGCATCGGCCAGGATGCTGGCACCGGCACCGTGAACCTCGGCTTCGGCCTGTTTATCCACTCCTGATGGAGGGGGTTCGGCAAGGTGGAGAGCCGCGATTTCAGGACTCGATTGAATCGCTGGAGATGCCGGGGCGGGCCTGGCCTTGGCTGGGACGCCACCCTGCCTGGGTTCCAAGTCCCTCAAAATCGAGGCCACTTCGGCTTGCGACGACTCGTCCGATCCGGTGTTCTCAATGGCGCCCAGCAATGCCTTGAGACCATCGATGGCTTGAAGCAACCATGCAAAATGAGTTCCGTCCGGAACCAGTTCTCCTGATCGGATCCTGGCCAAGAGGCTTTCCGCGCCGTGGCTCAACGCCTCCAGTTGACGAAGGCCGAGAAAACCCGCGGCGCCCTTGATGCTGTGAAGCAACCGGAAAGCCGATTGAACGGCTTCCGAGCGGGATTCGGGCGTGGATCCCGATTCCATCATCAGCATCAATTGCTCGATCTGAGCGAGGTTTTCGTGCCCCTCGATCAGGAATTCCCGGACACTTTCATCCATGGGGGCCATCAAACGAGATCAGCCGTCGATTTCAAAAATCGTCCTGACATTAGTGAAACAGTATTTATTTGAAACTGCAATCAAATTTGACCCAAACTACCAATTCTGCGCAGAACGGTGCGGCAAAATCAGTTCAACCCCAACAAGCGGCGAACACCTTCCTGCACCTGCTCGGTTGTGGCATTTTTCGGTAAGATCTTATCCACGCCAGACTTACGCGCGGACTCCAGGATATGATCCTCGGTTTCACTGGTGTACATCAGGATAGGAGTTTTGCTGTTCAAGGCACTTCGCTTGGCCCTGCTTGCCACCTGATCGCCCGTGTGGTGGGGCATGTTGAAATCGCTGATGATGATGTCAAAGGTTCCAGAGTCGATTTTTTCGATCGCCTCGGCACCATCCTTGACGATGGTGACTTGCTTGAAACCCATGTCGCGCACCGCCGTCTCAAGCCTGCGGCGGGCAAAGAGTGAGTCATCCGCGATCAGGACCGCCATATCGGATACAGATTTGGCCGCCTTGGCCGGCGATGCCCATTTGCCGGCCAATTCCTGAACATGCGCCTTGATGTTCGTCTTGCTGATGACGACGGATTTTGCAAACCCCTGAAGCACGGATCCAACGGGTTCGTCCGAGGTGGCCAACACAAACTCGATGTCGCGGGTGGAATCTTCCGATCGCATTTGACGCAAAAGATCGAGGCCAGAACCGTCGGCGAGGGTGTTCGAGGCGATCACCAACCTGACACCCGGCTTATCGTGCAAGGCCTCCTGCGCCTGCATGATGTTTTTGGCGGCAACGACCTCATCGGCCCCAAGGGCCTGGGCCTCCTTGACCATGCGCTTGAGCAGGAAGTCGGATGACTCGACCACCACAACCACGGTTGACGACGATTGGCCGCCGACAATCGTTTCAGGGGAGTTGGCCATGGAGGAAGCGGCAGCCAAGGCAGCGATGCCGCCTTCCATCACCATGGTCGCTCCCGCCTCCTCTCCGGAAACCGTGTCCGGGGCAGGCGCCAAATTCAGCTTCGTAAGGTCGTCGGCCACTTCCTGCATCGACTGGTAGCGTTTCGAGACATCCTTTTCCACCATCTTGCGGAAAATGGCGTCGAGCGCCGGTGGCGCGTCGCCCCGCGCCTGAGTCAGCGATGGGATCGGTTCCTTCTGGTGCGCCATGATCTTCTGCATCTGGGTCTTGGCGGCGTAGACATTCTTGCCCGTCAGCAAGTACCAGAGAGTGCATCCCAAGCTGTAAATGTCGGCGCGGTGATCGGCGGTCTTGGTGTCAACGGCCTGTTCAGGCGCCATGAACTCCAAGGTGCCAGCGATGGTGTAGGCCTGGGTCAGGCTTTCCTGGTCGGCCGCTTCGGAAGAATCGGTGCCATCGCTGATACGCACCAGGCCAAGGTCTGCCACCTTGACCGTACCCGATTTGTCAACGAGAAAATTCGCAGGCTTGATGTCACGGTGAACAAGCCCGCGCGAATGCACATAGGCCATGGCGCGCGCGGACTGGGCGATGAAATCAACAGCCTCGGCGACCGGCAACGGCCCGCGCTTCATCACCAGGCCTGACAGGTCGGTGCCATCGACAAATTCCATGGCCAGGAAATGGCCCAAGGGGCCTTCATCGGCGTCGTAGACTCCCACCACTCCGGGATGACTGCAGCGGGCGCTCGTCTCCACCTCGCGCTGGAACCGCAAGACGCTGTCAGCGGAACCCACAAGCTCTTTTTTGAGCACCTTGAGGGCGGCGATCCGCTTCATTCGGCGATGCCGCGCCTTGTATACCGCCCCCATGCCGCCAGCACCAAGCTTGTCGAGAATGATGTAGTTGCCCATCACCAATTCGGAGGCCCGACCTTCACGAACCGCCTGCGCTTGAAAGGGGGTGAGCACCCCTCCCCGCGCCAGAACATCGATCACCTGCGTGTCGGTGGAAGGCGCATCCGCCGTTCCCGCGAAGGCTTTCTCAAGCTCGTGGACCGGAACGATATTGTTGTTCAGGATTTCCTGAATGCTGCCAAGGTTGGGAATGGTCATGGTTCAGTCCGCGGGTTGAATTCAGATCATGTTATCGATCCCAGCCCGCCAGCCTCCGATTTTCTCATGAAATTGGCTGAAAAGCCCGGTGGCGGCCCGCCTGTACGCCTGCTGATCGCCCCAGGCCAGGGATGGGTCAAGAAGGCGTTTGTCGATACCATCCACGGTCTCGGGACGGCTAAGTCCGAAGACCGGGTCATTCACCCAATGGGCGCTTGCCAAACTCCCGTCAAGGATTCGGGAAACCAGCGCCCGGGTGACCGCCAAGGGCATGCGCCGGCCATCTCGGCCGTCGGCGGAACCGCCTGACCACCCGGTATTCACCAGCCAGACGCGTGATCGGTGCGAGACCAGCCTTTCAGCCAGCAACCGGGCGTAATCGATCGGCCGCCGGGGCAGGAATGGCGCGCCAAAACCACTGGAGAAAGTCGCCGTCACCTCGCGCACGCCCGATTCGGTCCCCCCCACCTTGGCGGTGTAACCCAGCAGGAACATCTCAAGCGCCTGCCGATTGTCGAGCAACGAAACCGCTGGCAGCACCCCGAAGGCGTCGCAGGTGAGGAAGAGGATGTTGGCGGGATGACCGGCACAGCCACCCGGGTGGAGGTTGGGAACACGATCAAGCGGGTAAGCCACCCGGGTGTTCTCGGTGATGGCCGCGGAATCGAAGTCGGGAACACGGGTCGCCTCATCGACCGGGACATTCTCGAGCACCGTGCCGAACCCGATGCTGTCCCAGATGAGTGGTTCTCCCTGACGGGTCAACCGGATTGTTTTGGCATAGCAACCACCTTCAAAATTGAAAATTCCCCGATCGGACCAGCCATGCTCGTCGTCTCCGATGAGGAATCGGTCGGGGTCGGCGGAGAGCGTGGTCTTGCCGGTACCGGACAACCCGAAATACAGGGCGACATCGCCGGCTCGGCCAACCGTCGCCGAGCAATGCATCGGCATGACGCCACGCGAGGGAAGCCACCAGTTGAGGAAGCTGAAGACTGATTTCTTGATTTC
>CAWUNZ010000298.1:0-4288 GCA_963923445.1 uncultured bacterium | reverse complement strand
TACCACCTGCCGGACACCAACCAGAAAAACATCGACGGGATTTTCGTGAAGCCCGACTTCGTTTACGCGAATGACGGCAAGAAGACCGTGGTCTTCATCGACGGCCCGCACCACGACGCCGCGGCGGTGAAGGCCGACGACGCCGCCAAGCGCGAGGCCTTGGAACTCAGGGGCTGGCTGGTGCTGGTCTTCCGGTACGATGACAAGGCCGCTTGGGCGGCGCGTTTCGCGGAATATCCCGGCACCTTCGGGAAGGGCCTATGAGCGCGCTATTCTCCCCCGGAACCATGGTGCGCGCCCGTGGCCGCGACTGGGTCGTGCTGCCGGACACCACCTCCAAGGTGGTGCGCGTGCGCCCCGCCGACGGCCGGCCCGAGGAGGCCACCGAAATACTCGCCGCCCTTGAGAGCGTCGTCCCCGCCCGCTTCGCCACGCCCGATATCTCCGCCCCCGGCGACCACCACGCCACCGCCCTGTTGCGCGACGCCCTGGTGGCGGGCCAGACCACCGGCGCCGGCCCCTTGCGCGGCTTCGCCCGGCTGGGGTTCAACCCGCGCGCCTACCAGTTGGTGCCGCTCCTGGTCGCCCTGCGCATGGACCCGGTGCGCCTGCTGCTGGCCGACGATGTCGGCCTGGGCAAGACCGCCGAGGCCGCGCTCATCGCCCGCGAACTGCTCGACCGGGGCGAGATCGACCGCGTGGCGGTGCTCTGCCCCCCGGTGGTGGCCGAGCAGTGGCGCCGCGAGCTGAAGGACAAGGTCGGCCTCGACGCCGCGGTGGTGCTGCCGCACACGGTGCGCGCGCTCGAGCGCGAGTGCCCCCGGCAGGTGCCCTTGTTCGAACATTTCAAAATGGCCATCGTCTCCACCGAGTTCATCAAGAGCCCCGAACGCTTCCGGCAGTTCGTGGACCAGGCCCCCGGGTTCATCATCGTCGACGAGGCGCACGGCTTCGCCATGGGCGGCGGCTCCCGGCAACGCGCCGCGCACCGCCGGCACGAGCTGCTCTCCACCCTCGCCGCCGATCCAAACCGGCACCTGGTGCTGGTCACCGCCACGCCCCACTCCGGCGACCCCGAGGCGTTCCGCTCGCTGGCGGGCCTGCTTCATCCCGAATTGGCCGACATGCCCGACATGCTCGCGGGCGATGAAAACCTCCGGGTGAGGCAGCTTCTGGCCCGGCACATGGTGCAGCGCAAGCGCCGCGACATCATCGAGCATTTCACCGCCATCGACGGCGACCCGCCGTTCCCCCGCCGCGAGGAGAAGGCCATCTCCTACAAGCTCGGCCGCGCCGGGCAGCAGTTCTTGCGCGACCTCCAGGCCACGCTGCGCGCCGCCCCGGGCCAGGGGTCGTGGTCGTACTACCGGGCGCTGTCGCTCCTCCGCGCCGCCGCCTCCAGCCCTTGGGCCGCCGCCGAGGCGCTCCGGTTTCAGGCCGGGGGCGCCCCCGAGGCCCCGTCCGAGACCAGCCCGCAGGAGGAGGAGCAGGCCGCCCTCGACGACCTGCACGACCGCGCCGACCCGCCCGGCGACGCGCCCCCCGTGCCTTCCGAACCGGCGCCCGCCAATCTCACCGGCCGGCTGTTCGAACTGGCCGCCCAGGCCCTCGCCCTGGCCGAGGGCGACCTCGACACCAAGTTCGCCGCGCTGCTGGCCGAGCTGAAGCTGCTCCTGCGCGACGGCTTTCAGCCCATTGTCTTTTGCCGGTATCTCAAAACGGCCAGTTACCTCGAGGAACGCCTCCGCGCCTCCCTGCCCGACACCGCCGTGGCCGCCGTCACCGGCGCCGAACCTCCCGAGGACCGCGTCCGCAAGGCCGAGGCCATGGCCCGCCACGACCGGCGCGTTTTGGTCGCCACCCCCTGCCTGGCCGAGGGGGTGAACCTGCAGCACCTCTTTTCCGCCGTGGTGCTCTACGACCTGGCGTGGAACCCCAACAGCCACGAGCAGGCGTTCGGCCGGGTCGATCGCTTCGGGCAGGCCGCCAAGGTGGTGCGCGTGGCGGTGGTGGTGGGCGAGGGCCACCCCGTGGACGAGCATGTGGCGCGCGTGCTCTTCGACAAGGACGCCACGCTCCGCGACACCCTGGGCGTGACCCACTTTTTGCCCGACCTGTCGGAGGTGGTGGCCGACTTCATGACCCGCGACCTGGAATACAAGGAGAAGCAGCGGGTCTTCGGCGAGGAGTTCGTCGCCGAGGCCTGGCGCGACGCCCGCGAGCGCGAAAGCCGGGTGCGCACGCTGTTCGCGCAGGTCAGCCGCGAGACCATGCGCCATTTGGAATCGTTCACCACCGAAATCGCGCAGGCCCGCGCCGCCCTGGGCGGCAGGGAACTGGCCCCCCGGCTGTTCAAGGCCGCCTGCCAGTCCGCCGGCGTGCAGGTGCTGGCACCCCCCCGCGGCGCCTGGACGGTGCGCCCCCAGGGCATGCCCCTGCCCGCGCGCGACGACCTCGGCATGCTCGGCCCCCGCGGCGAGGTGGTGGACAGCTTCACCGTCGCGTTCGACGAGGGCGTTCCCGCCGACTTCCGCCTGCACCGCACGCACGACATCATCCAGCGCCTGGCCTCGCATCTGGTGGAGCGGGCCCTGGCCTCGCCGCCGTCGGGCCCGGCGCGCCGCAGCGGCGCCATCGCCACCCGCGCCGTGGGCACGCTGGCCACGCTCACCCAGTGGCGCGTCCGCTTCGAACTCACGGGCGGCCCCGAGCCGTTGCTGGCCGAGGAGATCGCCACCCTGGGCTGGCGCGGCTTTGTGGACAACCCCGAGTGGCTTTCGGCCGCCGAGGTCGATGCCCTCCTGGCCGCCGAACCCGCCGGCAACCTGAACCCCGACCTGGCCAAAAAAATGCTGGCCCGGCAACTGGCCGGCTCAGCCGCCCTGGCCCTGCGGGCCACCGAACTGGCCCGCGAACGCGCCCTGGCCCTGGAAGAGGCCCATCGCCGGGTCCGGCAGGCGGCACCCCGGCCCGGCGGCAGGCGCGCCACCAGGCTCGAGGCCGGCGTGCGCGGCGAACCCGAACTGCTCGCCATCACCCTCTTTTTCCCCGCGGACTAGCCCCATGCCGTTGGCCACTCCCTTTCCCGGACTGGTGGTCGAGGGGGCCTTCTTCCCCCCCGACGCCATCGAGGCCCTCGCCCCGCGCGTGGCGTTGGCCCCCGGCAAACGCAAGGACAAGTCCGCCGCCCAGGCGTTCCTCCCCGGCTTCCTCGACCCCGCCGGCTACACCCTGCCCCCCGGCATCGACATCGACGAGAAGGCCCAGCAGGAGTTCTCCACTCTCAAGAAAGTCTGGCGCGAGTTCGACAGGCACCGCGCCAACGCCGTGGGCAACTGGTCAAGGTACCTGTTCCAGGCGCTCGGCTACGGCCTGCCCAACCCGGTGCCCGGCCTCGAGGCCGCCGGCCGAACCTTCCCCATCCACTACCTTGTGCCCCCCGTGCCGCTGCACCTGGTGGCCCACACCTGCGACATCGACGAGAAGCAGAACGCCGCCCCCTCGCCCCACGCCCTGCTGCAGGAGTTCCTCAACCGCAGCGACGGCCATCTGTATGGCGTCGTCTGCAACGGCCTCAGGCTGCGCCTCTTGCGCGACAATGTGCGCCTGGTGCGCCAGGCCTACCTCGAGTTCGACCTCGAGGGGATCTTTCAGGGCGACCATTACGCCACATTCTCCATCCTGTTCCGGCTGCTGCACGCCTCGCGTTTCGCCCCCCGCCCGGGCGCAAACGATCCCGCCTCGTGCCTGTTCGAGCAGGCCGCCGCGCACGCCTCCTCCACCGCCATCCGCGCGCTGGAAACGCTCCGCGGCAACATCGAGCAGGCGCTCAAGGACCTGGGCACCGGCTTCCTGCGCCATGGCCCGTTGCGGCAAAGGCTTCGCGAGGGCACCCTCGGCCGCCGCGACTACCACCAGCAACTGGTGCGCATGCTCTACCGGCTGCTGTTTTTGTTCATCGCCGAGGACCGCGGCCTGCTCCACCCCGACGATGCCGACCCCGAGGCCCGGGAGCACTACGCCCGAGGCTACTCCATGCGCCGGGTGCGCGCCCTGGCCATGGGCATCAAGGGCAGCGACCGCCACCACGATATTTTTGAAAGCACCCGCGTGGTGCTCGGGCTTCTGGGCAATTCCGAATATCAAAAAGAAAAAACAGCCCCGAACGCGGGCGCGACGCGTCCCGTTGACAGGGTCGATGAAAATAAAAATGAAAAAAGAGCCCCGAACGCGGGCGCGACGCGTCCCGTTGACAGGGTCGATGAAAATATAAATGAAAAAAGAGCCC
>CAWUNZ010000297.1:0-4298 GCA_963923445.1 uncultured bacterium | reverse complement strand
GGGTGAGGACATCAGGTCGCGCGCCTTCTCCTGGTAGGCGCCGAGGGTCGCGGCAAGGCCCCCGGCGGGGGGAACCCGCTGGATGCGCGCGAGCGCCTCCAGCCTGCGGCGACGCCGGGCCTCGGCGACGGTGGGATCGGGCTTCAGGTCCTTCACCTCGAAATCGGGCTGCACCGGATCCGACTCGATCACGAACGGCGCGTGCTCGGCGCCGTAGAATCCAGGTCCCCCGGCGGTGAGCGGGTGGGGCATGTTCACATAGGGGGGCACGCCACCGCGACCGCCCAGTTCACGCGACACCACCGAACCCATCGACGGGTACAGGTCGTTCACCGGAACCCGGGAGTTGGCCCCGTCGGCGAAGGCGGCGCGCTGGCCTGTCCACACATAGTGCGAACCGGTCGTGTGGCCGTTGTCGTTGTGGCTGTGGCTTCGGAGGATGGTGAACTTGTCGGCGACCTTGGCGCTGCGATGGCAATGCTCGCCCACCAGGGTGCCGGGAACCTTCGTGGCGATCGGCTTGTAAGGTCCGCGGATCTCGGAGGGGGCCTCGGGCTTGAGATCCCACATGTCGATGGTGGACGGGCCGCCCTGCAGGTAGAGGAAAATGCACGACTTGGCCTTGGGTTCCGTCCCGGTGCCGGCCTCCGCCCGCATCCGCATCAACCCCGGAAGGCTCAGCCACGGGATCAGGCCCGTCCCGCCCACCTGAAGCATGCGCCGCCGGCTGGGCATGGCGAAAGCCTCCAGCCGGTCGCGCTCCGCTTGATCGGGTTCCATACCGGGCCTCCTGTCGCTCAATGGTTGCAGACAAACTCGCGGGTGTTGAGGACGGTCCACAGGGCGTCCTCGATGCCTTCCCTCCGCCCGGCGGCGCCTTGGCCGATGAGGGAGGAGACGGCGTCCCTTTCAACGGGTGTCGGAAAACGCGCCAGGCACCGAAGGTAAACCTCGTCGGCCAGTTCACCGGCGGTCAACGGCGAGGCGGCAAGGCTGGCGGCGATCCCCCGGGCCGACCTGAGCTTGGCGTTGATCTCCGGCGAGTTCATCAGGTGCAGCGCCTGGGCGATGCTCGGGGAGTCACCGCGTTCGCAGGAACACACCGTGGCGCGCACCGGCCTGCCGAACACCTGCAGGAAATAGGAGGGCATCCTGTTGTCCCAAAGCTGGATGGCCCTTGTGCCCGATGGCAGGCCGTTGAACTTCTCGGGGATCGCCGTGGCCTGGCTGATGGCGTCGAGAAGCACCTCGGCGGGAAGCGGGCGGTAGACGGCCGCCTGAAAATTGCGCCCATCGGCACCCGCGTCCGTCGCCGACTGGTAGACGCGCGAGGCCATGATGATTTTGGCGAGGGCCTTGAGGTCGTAACCTGATTCCCGGAAACGCGCGGCCAGCGCGTCGAGCAACTCCTCGTTGGCGGCGGGGTTGGTGGCCCGGAGGTCGTCCACGGGATCGACCAGCCCTCGGCCGAAGTACCGGGCCCACACGCGGTTGACCGCAGCCCGGGCGAAGAACGGGTTGCCCGGCCCGGTCATCCAGCGGGCGAATTCCTCGCGCCGGAGCAGGGGGTCTCCCGCCAGCGGTTCACCGCCGAGGGGCCTCGCGGGAACCGGCTTGCCGGTGCGTGGGTTCTTCGCGTCGGCGGCGGCCTCGGGCACCAGCGCCTCGGAGCCATCGGGCATCACCTTGCGGCCGATGCCGGTGAAGCACCCGGCCAGGGCGGCGTAGTCGTCCTGCCCCCATTTCTCGGAGGGATGATGGTGGCATTGGGCGCACTCGATCCGGACCCCGAGGAACAATTGGCTCACGGAACGCGCCGCCATCTCGGGCTTGTCGAGGGCGCGCAGGAACCCGGCGGGGCCATCGCCGGAAACCGGACCGCGGGCCGCGACCACCTCGCGGGCGAAACGGTCGAACGGCATGTTCGAGGCGAAGGCCGCGCGCAACCACCGCCACATGGCCACGGCGCCCTGGGCCTTCAGGATGTCGCGATCCACCCTCAGCAGGTCGGCCCAGACCATCGCCTGGTACTCGGCATACTCGGGTCGGGCCAGAATCGAGTCGATCAACCTGTCGCGCTTGAGGGCGCCCTTGTCGGCGAGGAAGGCCCGGGCCTCCGCCGCCGTGGGCATCGTCCCGATCGTGTCGAGGTAGGCTCGCCTCATGAACGCCGCGTCGTCGGCCTCACCGGCCGGCGCAATGCCCAGTTCGTCGAGCCTTTTCCAGGTGAGCGTGTCGATGAAGTTCCTTTCAGGCGGCTTTGAAAAGCCCGATCCGCTGCCCGGAATGGTGACCCGGCAGACGGTGACGGCAGCCATGTGCCTCACCAAAATGGCGGCCTCGCCCGGCACCGACCCGGCGCGCACCAGGCCGCGGGCATCGGCGCCCGCGATGTTGGGACCGTTGCTCTCGAACTCGGCCTCGGCCGTCACGCATCGGCGCGAACCGTCGGGCATGATCGCCTCGACGCGCAGTTGGCGCGACTGGCCCGCGGCCATGCGCAGGCTCGGCGGATCCACCTCAAGCCGCAGGGGTACCGACTCCTCGGCGCCCGCCGGGCGCGCGCCCTCGGCGATCCAGCGGGCCAGCAACCGGTGCTGCCTCGAGTCGTCGCGGATCTTCCTGCCGCCACCGTGCGCCACCGTGGCGGTTCCCTTGAGCAGAAGCAGGCTGGAGCGCGGATCCCCGTGGTTCAGCCTGCGCCCGCGCGCCTCGGCGACAATCGCCTGGTGATCCGCCCCGGGATCGAATCCAAAAACAGACAGCTTGAAACCGTTCTGGCCCTCGGCCTTGCCATGGCACCCGCCCGAACTGCACCCGGCCTTGGAAAGCGCCGGAACAACCTGCCCGGCGAAGGAAACCGGCACCGGACGCGCCAGGCCCGAAACCCGCACCGGCACGCGGGCCTCGTGTTCGCCATCCCGAACCAGCAGCACCGAGTCGCCCTCGGCGACCGGACTGGCCAGGCCCGAACGGTCGATCACCGCCACGCCACCGCTGACCTCGAACCGGGCGCGCCGCGTGATATCTTCAATCTGGCCATCTTTCCCGGTCGCCAGCACAACCACCTGAACCGTGGATTCCGGACCGTTCAAGGAAACGACCGCGGGGCGCACCTCGATCCCGGCGCGGGCTTGGCCAAGGAACAAGATTCCCAGGAGCGCCGCGATCGGCGTCAGTCTCCATGGGGATGTGTTCTTCATGGGAACGCCCTGTGTGTTCCGGGACATTCGCGGGTGGATCCTCATAATTTCCACCACTTCGGCCGCCGACGCAAGCGCCGCCCGGGTCACCACCGGAACTGGTACTGCACGAACCCCAGACTGGAATTGGCCGAGGGACCGGTCAGGCGCAGGAAGTCGCCGCCGAACAGGTAGCAGTAGCCGGTGAGGATGTCGCTGCGGGGACCGATGTGGAAGTTGAGGACCAGGTCGACCTCCTGCCCCACATCGTAGCCGGCCGAACCGTTGGCCGAGACGCGTGAGACCTGCCCGGCGGCGTTGTAGAGGGCGTCGCGCGCGGAAAAGAGCCAGAACCGGTGGTACTGGACCCAGCAGGTCAGCCACGGCGCCGGGTACAGGTACAGGTGCTGGTTGAAATCGCGGATGTTCTGCCGGCCCACCTGGTCGGTCCAGCCGAGGTAATAGTGACTGAACGGGAAAAGCTGCTGGAAGGTGCTGTCGGGGGCCTGGCCCGGATGGCGCGTGCCGGTGGCCATGTCGTAGTAGATCCAGTAACTGGGTGAAAGAGGCAGGTCAGCGAAGATCCGCCCGGCGCCGACGGTGGTGGCGCCCGCCACCATGCCGTTGCCCTGGATGGCGCCCAGTTGCAGCATCACCTCCGCGTCCCATTGCCAGCCATCGCTGCGCCCGGCATGGCGCGACCCCACGGTGGCGATGCTGCCGGGCGCCACCGGGATGCCCTTGGTGGTGACGGTCATGCCGTTGCCCGTGTAAAGGGCGTAGATGTCCGCCCAGACATCCTTCTGGGGCCTGAGCGACCACCACGCCCCGGCCAGGTTGATGTTTTCGTTGGGTGAGGCCATCCCCGAAGCCGAGGGGATGACAGGTTGCGCCCAGAACAAGTCGAAATCGTGATCCTCGCCGCGCCAGTAAGCGCGAACGCCGTCGAAGGTTCGGCGGGTGTTGGCCCAGTCGAGTGTGCCGATGAGCCTTTGCGATCCGAACAGCAGTTCCTGCCTTCCCGCCCGCAAGGCCACGGCCTTGTTGTCGATCTCACCCAGCTTGAGTTCGATGAAGGCATCCAGAAAGTCGGCCGGATCCCGGTCGGGCAACACA
>CAWUNZ010000296.1:0-4304 GCA_963923445.1 uncultured bacterium | reverse complement strand
CTGGCGGGAATGGATGCCGGCCGGCGAGTGAAGGCCGCCCAATTGATGCTCGGGCTATGCGCGGGGGGATTGGCCGCTGTGGTGCTGGCGGCCCGGCAAGACGACTTTTCCGGACCCGCCAAGAGGCTGACGCTTTCGGGCGACCGATTCATCCAAGGCCGCCCGGTGGAACACTCAGGCGCCCAGGCCGGAACCCAAGGCCGCGAGATGGCGGAATCGGGCGCCGAAGCCGTCCTTGAGTTCAACAAGGTGGGGGTACGCTACGGGACCAACTTTATCCTGCGCGATTTTTGCTGGACCATCCGCCGGGGCGACCGGTGGCACCTGGCCGGAGCCAATGGCGCCGGCAAAAGCACGCTGCTGGCGCTGGCCTGGGGGGATCATCCGCAGGTTTTCGGCAACGACATCCGCCTGTTCGGGCGCCGACGCGGCGAGGGGCAAACACTGTGGGAGGCCCGGGAACCGATCACCTGGCACGCGCCGGAGGTGCACGCCCATTTTCATGAACACCTGAGCGTGCGCCAGACGATCACCACGGGCGTGACCGGATCGTTCGCGCCCCCGCCACCGGAACGGATCGACCGGCCCAGGCTTGAGGCCCTGATGGATCATTTCGCGCTGGGGGAGGTGGCGGACAAGCCGTACCGGCAGCAACCGGCGCCCGTGCAGCGCATGGCCCTGGTGGGCCGGGCCTTGTTCAAGCAGGCCGACCTGATCTTGCTGGATGAACCGCACCAAGGCTTGGCCCCGGCCGATCGCAAACGCGTCAACTCGTGGCTGGAAAAGGATTTGCGTCCGCATCAGGCCCTGGTTTTCGCCACTCATGAGGCCGCCGAGCGACCCGCATGGCTGAACCGCTCGCTCAATCTTGATGAAATTTTGGCCTGAGCCGACCCGAAACCCTGAATCTGCACAAGCCAAACGCGAACATAGCGGAGTGAACCCGGCGGAGCATCCCGATGGCGATGGAAGTGATTCTTTCCGACCACCCGTATCTTGGCCCCGTCGCCCGCGATGGGGAACCGGAGCAGGCGGGACAATGGCGCTTGGAATTGGAAGAAGCAGGCCACAAGGCCGTCATCGTGGTGCCAACCAGCAGGCGGAAGCGGTCGCTGGTTCGGGAGCTGGCTTTAGAGCGGGTGATCCTGCCGCGCATTACCACCCTTCAGGGATTGGTTTCTGACCTTGGTGCCAAAATAGGCGCCCGGCACCGGCCCATGGGTGGCGCCGAGCAGGCTCTGGTGATGGCGCACGCGCTGGGGCAGGCGGGGTTCCACGCGGGCCCCGGTCTGGTCTCCGAATGCCTGATGCGCCGGAAGATGCGGCGGGATCAGGTTCAGGGCCTGACGGAAACCAATCACCCACTGGATGCCGCGATCGACCAGTACGAGCGGTTGCTCGAGGAGTCGGGGGCCACCGACGGCGTGGACGCCATCGACCAGGTCACGGAGGAACTGGGCTCGTTCGATTCGATCCTCGCCCGGCATGTCCGCGATTCGATGCCATGGATCCTTTTTGACGGATTCCACCATTTCACCACTCCCGAGTTGACATTTCTTGAGACCCTCGGCCGTGAAACGGAGTCGAGGCTTTGGCTGGCGGGCACTCGCGGCAAGCCCTGGCACGAGGACGCCAACCGCATCCTTGAGGGGATCTCGCTGGGAACGGGGAGAACATTCACCGACCATTCGGCCCATGCTGGCGACACGGCGGGTTTCGGGCGGGCACTGTTCACTGAAACACCTGTGGTGGCGCCGGCTGGCGTGGAATTGGTGGAGGTGACGCAGGACGCCGATTTGCCGGCATGGGTGGCCTGCAAGGTCGCAAGCCTGCTGCGCGACAACGGCGACCTGGCGCAAGCCCCGGGCAACATCGCGATTGTCGCGCCGGATGCGGGCCGGGCCTCGGCCATCCGCGAGGCATTGACGCTGGCCGGAATCGCCTGCTCGGCGCAGGCCGAGTGGATCGGTGTGGCCGAGTCGAGGCCGGCGCGCATGCTGAGGGCGGCCCTGGAATGCCGCTCGGGCCGTTTCCACCATGGCGATATTTTCCAGTTGCTGGCCAGCCCGGTGATGCGCGCGGGACTGGAAAACCCCCATTTGCTGGAAAGGCTCAGGGGGTTGGGGCTGGGCTTCCAGAGGTCGCAAAAGGCCACCGAGTGGGGAGATTTTTGGGCCAGGGCCATCGCCGACGATGCCGCCGAGGCGGAGCGCGAAGAGCGGGCCAACCCGGAAATGACCGAAGCCTTGGGCGAATTGGCCAAGGGCGTGGCCCAAAGACTGGAGTTGGTGGCCGGAATATTTGGCGCGCCGGCGGATGCCAAGAACCCCGGGCCATGGCTGACCCGCCAGGTGGGCCAACTGCTCGAGGAACTGAAATTCCAGAATAGGCTGATGCCGCGTTATGCACCGGCGGGAATTCCCGACCGGGAGATCGAGGAGGACCAACTGGCGTGGCGCAACCTGGTGGACGCGCTGGATTCGATGGCGGAAACCCGGGCGGGGCATTTCCCCAAGGGGCCTGATGGCCAGCCCGATATTCTCTTGGCGCTACGGCTGGTGCTGGCCTCGGACCGGTTCACGCTGCGGTCGCACGACACCGACCGGGTGGGGATCATCCGCCCGCTGGCCCTGCGCGGCCTGCACCTGGACATGGTGATCTGGGCGGGCTTGAACGAGGGGGAATATCCGCCATCGGGCCGCAACGACGAACACCTGACGCCAGATGAGCGCCACCGGCAGTCGCGGGAAAGGCACTACCTGTTCACACAGGCGTTCGAGGCGGCGGAAAGCCGGGTCATATTGGCGCGGGCGCGGCAAAAGGGCGAGGAAGCACTACAGCCGGGGCCATTCTGGCGCCGGGTTGTGGAAACAGGGGCGACACCTTTGCTTCAAAAGCCTCGGATGGAAGAGGCGACCGGCATCACACGCGGCATCGCCGCGCCCAAGGCGGCGGAGATGGAGGCATGGAGCCGCAGGCAGCATGAACCGCGCCTGGAGGAGTGGGCGGTGCCGCTGGTGGCGGCGCGTTGGCACGCCGAGCGGGCCTTCAGCGCCACGGTGCTGGAATCGTTTGTCGCCTGCCCGTTCCGTTTCCATGGGGAGCGCACGCTCAAGCTACGCGAAGATTCCGAGGACCGCCTGGCCCTCACTTACGGCAACGCCGTGCATGCGGCGCTGGCGAATCTGGCGCCATCGGGGCAGCCGTTCCCGCCCCCAGCCGAGGCGCTGCGGGTGGCACTCCATACGGAATTGACTCAAAATTCTCCCTATTTGGAAATATTCCACCAAGCGCAGGGAGAAAGACTGGCCGGGCGGGATTGGCACAACGCGCTCAAGGATTCGAAATCGCTGGGCAGCGAGGTGCCGTTCCATTTGGTGATCGGATGCGACCGCCATGGCATCGATGTCCGGGTCGCCGGGAAGATCGACATTGTGCTGGAACTGGCGGACAAGTCGCGAGCGGTGATCGATTTCAAAACGGGCTCGCTTGATACCCAGCGGGGCAAATGTTCCGACGGCAGGCTGGTGCAACCCGGCTTGTATGGCCATGTCGCCCGGGTTGGTTGCGAACAACTTGCTGGCAGCGAAGTGGCTATTCACGCCGCTTATGTGGGCCTTGGAGGCGCCAAATGCGACATTCTTCCCAGCAATGGAATGCCAGCCACCAAGGCAAAGGCCACCATTCCGCTGGACCTGGAACAGGTGCCGGGCGCGATCGTCGGATTCGCCGAACAGATTCGCTCCGGTGTCGTTTCCCTGACGATGTTCGGGCCCGAAGCCAACAAGCCCGAATGCACCAACTACTGCTCCATGCGCGACGCGTGCCGGCAAACAACCGTGCCGCGCGCCTGAAGATCACTTTTTAACGGGGAAAATCATGTTTCATACCACCCACAACTTTCGCGGCCTGAACATCGAGCAGCGGCATGCGCTGCGCACTTCGGGCTTCCTGCTGATCAACGCCGTGGCCGGTTCGGGCAAGACCACCATGCTGGTGGCGCTGCTGCTGAAGTCGTTGATGGAGGACCGCGACGAGAAGGGAAACCCCCTCCGCCTCGACCGGTTCGCCCTGATCACCTTCACCCGCAAGGCGGCGGCGAACCTGCGGAAAAAAATCCGCGAGGCGATGGAAAAAGAACTGAAAACTGCGACGCCTGAAATGCGGGACTTCTGGAATGCCCACCTGCGCGACCTGCCCGGAGCGCCTATCGGCACCATCGACTCGCTGGTTCAGGAAAGACTGCGGCGCCTGGCATTGACGGGACTGACACGGTTCGACCCGGCGATCGAGGTGCTGGACGA
>CAWUNZ010000295.1:0-4384 GCA_963923445.1 uncultured bacterium | reverse complement strand
ATGGTCCTTCGGGAACCCATGTCCATGGCCCTCCGCGTGCGGGCAAAATCGCGGTGTCGCCGGCCTTGAGGGGTTCTCCGCGGGATGCCCCTCGAAGCGTTCCGCGTCCGGAGAGGGCGAAAATGGCGCCAAGGACCTTGGGAACGGGCAGGTCAACCGGAGTGCTGCCTGCCACATGGCTCAGGTGAAAAAACGGGCAATCGATCATCCTGTCGATGGACCCGGGATTGCTGTCGGCGCCAAAGTTTGCCGGCCGGACGGGGTTCACCGGACCACGGGACCAGTCGATGCATGCAATGGATTCCTCCAGGTGGAGTTGACGGCCCTGACCCGAGGCGTCCTTCCGGTTCCAGTCGAAAAGCCGGAATGTCGCGTCGGATGTCTGCTGAATTTCCGCCATCAGAACTCCGCCACCAACGGCATGAACGGTTCCGGCGGAAAGGTACAGGCAGTCTCCCGGCTTGGGCTCGAACGAATGGAGGCATTCGGCGATGGTGCCCGCCGCGGCGGTTTCCCTGAGTTGTCGAGCGGTCACGCCCGGGAGCAAGCCGGACCAAACCTTGGCCCCGGGGCGGGTTTCGACGATGAACCAAGCCTCGTTTTTGGGGCCCTCGCCCGGCCAAAGTGTTACCACTTTTTCCGCGTCGGGATGCACTTGAACCGAAAGCCAGTCATGGCAGTCGAGCCATTTGAGCAGCCAGGGGAACCTTTCCGCGCCCTTGCCACCCACAATTTCCGTGGCGTGGTGTTCCATCAGGGATCGCAAGGATCGGCCACGGGTGGGCCCGCATCTGGAAACACTGGCATGGCGGGGATGGTCGCTGACTTCCCAAGCTTCGCCATAGGCCTGCTGGTCGGGTAGTCGCTTGTCCAACCGTTCCGCCAAGGCCCTCCCGCCCCAAACCATGGCGCGAGGAGATGATTCAAACACGAGCGGGCCGGTCGCGGGCATGAAGTGGTTCCCGTGCTTGTTCAGGCGGCGGAGAGGACGGTTCCGCCCGGTTTCGCCCTGCCGGCGGACAAGGCGTTCTTGGTCCATTCCTTGTAGGCGGGAATGACCTCGTTGGCCGGGCCTGTTTGCCTGACTTGACCGTGTTCAAGCCAAATGACGCGATCGCAAAGGTCTGCGGTTCTCTCCAGGTCGTGGCTGACCATCACCATGAGGTGAGCCCGCTCGATCATGGCTCGCATCCTCTCGAAGGCCTTGGACTGGAAGGCCATGTCGCCTGCCGCCAACACTTCGTCAACCAAAAGCACTTCGGGGTCGATCGCAGTGGCGATACTGAAGGCCAGGCGCACGCGCATGCCCGAGGAATAAAACCTTACGGGCATGTCGAGGAATTCCCCCAACTCGCTGAAATCAGCGATTTCCTGAAGTTTCGAGTCCACGCTCTTGGGTGTTTCCCCCTGAAGGTAGCAGCGGAAGCGTATGTTCTCCCAGCCGGTGGCCTCCTGTTCGAACCCCAAGGCGATGTCGAATAGCGAGGAAATGCGGCCGGTCACCTTTCGGATACCCTTGTTGGGCTGGTAAATCCCGGCGATCAATCTCAGGAGCGTGCTTTTGCCCGCGCCGTTATGGCCGATGATGCCAAGCCTTTGCCCGTTGGTGACTTCCAATTGGATATCATTGAGCGCCTGCACCTGCTTGGGCATCTTGTAGTGCTTGCGGAAGAACCCGCCTACCAACAGGTCTTTCAGGGTGTAACCCGCGTCCTGCTTCACCGTGAAGGTGAGCCCGACATTTTGGAGCGAGATGCTGGCCATGGCGCTTGGGCTTTCCGGTTACAGGAAGAAGATGAGTCTGGATTCCCTCTGACGAAGGTTCAGCGCGGCCAGAAGGAAGAACGACCCCGCGACCAGCAGGGCGGCCCCATACATTTCCAGCGTCGGCACCTGATGTTCGAGCAGGGGAGTGCGAACCAGGGTCAGGAACGGGACGATGGGGTTGGCGTTCACCAGCCAGGCAAGTCCTTTTTCTCTCAACAATTGCTCGGGGTACCAGATGGGGGTCAGGTACATCAGGATTTGGAGGCCCACCTCGGCCATGTGCTTCACATCCCGGAAATAGACATTCAAGATTCCAAGAAGGCAGGCGATGGACCATCCCATCAGCATGATGAGGGCAAGGGAGGGCAACAAACTGAGGATTGGCAGAATACCGGCGAAGCCAGTTCCCCATGTTGAAAGGGCTATGGCCAAGCAAAGTGCGATGAGCAGGTGAAATGTGTTTCCCAGCATTAATCGCAATGGATATATAGCCATAGGCGCGGGATGCTGTCTGATATAGGCTTCAGCTTGATGAAAAATAAAACATCCCATCGAGGTGCAGTGGGAAAAATAACTCCAAAGAGTCAGTCCGGTCATCACATAGGGAGCGAACTTGGTAATTTCCTGATGAAACAGGGTTGCCGACACACCGCAGAAAACCGTCGTCATGGCAATGGGTTGAAGCAGAGACCAGCCCATACCCAGTGCCGAACCGCGGTATTTCGCCCGCAAGTCCATGCGCACCAACGACATCCAGAAAAAGCGTGTCCGCCAGATTTCGCGAATATAGTCAGTCATGATGCATCCATTTTCGGCGTCGCACGGCAGCAAGGTTAATCGGGCGAAATGGGTGGAATCAATTCAAACTGGCTTGGGTGACTTGCATGGAAAAACCGGTAACTTGAGCATTCTTTACCTTTTCTGGCCTGCCAGATTCCTTGCCTGCCTCCCTTTTGTCAGAAACAATTCCTCAAGAAGCGCAAGTTTCGTTGGTTCCAGCGTGTTCATGCTGGAGAAACGCCCACTTGCACCCGCGGATCGCTCGAGGTGGCACCATGACGAATCGCAAATTGCTTGCTTGTTCTCTCGGATTATTCGGCGTAGGCGCGGCGTTGGTTGGACTGCGGGTGATGGGGGATCCGGCCCGAGGACCCAAGGAGAGGCGTATTTCCGTTGTTTCACCCGTTCAGGAAAAGACGGATGAGGAAAACGGTGTTTCGCGGTTCATGGGTCAACCCGTGATCGGTTACACCGCGGCCAACGGCGAGGGCTTGGTCGCCATCCAGGTTCAACCTGAACTCCAAGCAGTTACCCTGCCCAGGGACATCGTCGTGGTGGTTGACACCTCGGCAAGCCAAGCCCAAGGACCATTGTCCAACTCGGCTCGCATCGCCCGCGCCTTGGTGAAGCAACTTCAACCAACCGACCGGGTGGCCTTGGTACTGGCGAACCTTGACCCAACTTCCCTGACGCGTGGCTTGGTCACCCCCACTGAAGCGGCCCAAGCCCTTGACAAGCTCGACCAGGAATACGCCAGCGGTGCCACCAACATTCCCAAGGCGGTGGAAACCGCCGCCGCGATGCTTGAAATGACCAATGACCGTTCCCGATCCGTTGTGTTTCTGGGTGACGGCATCAGCTTGGCAAGTCCGTTGGACGGTTCCGATCGCGCCAAGGTCGTGGACGACCTGGTGCGCCGCCAGGTACCGCTGATCACCATACCGATGGGCGCGCGGATGGATCCGACCAACCTTCATGGATTGGCGACAGGAACCGGCGGTCGCTGTGTCCGCATCAAGCAGGGCGACGCCCCCGAGGCGGTTGCCGAAAGGGTCCGCTTGGCCGTGGATGCCCCCGTTTTCTATCCGCGCTCCATGCAAGTGGTCGCCGGTATGAAGGAGTTGTTCCCTTCCAAATTGCCGCCGCTGCGAGCCGACAGCCCCACCTTGGTGGTGGGTTCGATTGTTCCCGGCAGCAAACAAATTGACTTGAACATCGAAGGAACTTGCCGCGGCGCTGAGCGCAAGGTGGCCGTGAAGCACGCGACTCCCCCGCACGAGGTGGAGAACTTCTTCCTTGGCCGCATGGTGGCCGAGTGGCGCGACAGCAAGGATGCTCCCGCGATGGTGCAGGCCGACCGCGCCCTGGCCTTGGCATCGGCCCAAGGCCGTCTCGACCGTGAGGAGACCCTGGCCAAGGGGAACTTCGCTCTCAGCGTCGGTCGCGCCGAGGCCGCTGCCCGATTTTTCACCGAGGCTCGCAAGATCGATCCTTCCAACCTGGAAGCGGCCCAAGGGCTGAAGCTGGCCGGTAAGGTGATCGATGGGTCAGTCTCGCGCGACCAGTTGATGAAGTCGATGACCCAGATCAACGCGCTGATTCAGGATGCGCCCAAGCCCGGGAAACCCGCCGATGGCCCCGGAGTCGAGGCCGATTTCCTCGAAAAGCAAAAGCAGTTAGCGGAAATCACCCTGCAAAAGCGCGAGAACGAGATCAAGGCGGCCCTCAGCGAGGCTAGCCGGGCCAGTGGCACGGACGCGATCGCCCAAGCCAAGGAAAGCCTGAAACAGCAGCTTAACGCGCTCCTGAATGATGCCAATGTTCGCGAGGACAAGCG
>CAWUNZ010000294.1:0-4385 GCA_963923445.1 uncultured bacterium | reverse complement strand
CCCCGGACGGAATCGACAACGATGCCGACCTCAGGGGCTGGATCGAACGAGCCTTAAGGTTTGTCGGCACTTTGCCGATATGAGGCGTTCCCGCCTCTTTCCTAAAAAATCATATTAAAGATTAAAAATTAACTTTATTAAACAAGACATCTGCTTTAAAATGATCGCTGGCATCCGCGCAAGAATTTTTGTCCACAAGGTCGAAGCAGATTTCCCCAGTAAGACCAAGGCGCGGCATCAGGCAAAACGGTTCGGTTTCTCGCATGGCCCAATTGGCGAGATGCCCATGGCCATGCCGTCATTTCTTCCCCGCCTCAACCTGACTGGGATTGGTCGGACTGGGAAACGCCCCGGGTATCGGCATGGTTACTTTTCCGGTTGCAGCCCACTCGAGGCTTCGTTCCATCGTGCTGATGAAACCGACGCATCGCATGGCAAACACATCGTGCCCCATGGGCGTCTGCACGACGCGCCCTTTGCCATAGGTCACGGTCCAGAGCACGGGTTCATGAACCATCGTCTTGGGACAAAGGGCCGTGGCCAGAACCTGAATCTCCTCCGCCGGTCCGCGAAGGTTGAACATGAGCTGGTCCTTGGCATGCATCCATTCCTCAGGCATGCCCATGCAGATGGGATGATCCTTCTTGCGAAGCACGATGGCGTAGGGATGATTCGTTTCGCTGGTGCCACCCCCTTCACCCTTGGGGATACGGACCTGCCCTCCCTTCTCGTCGATGTAGATTCGATCGCCGAATTTGGGGCCTCGCCAGGCAAGGCCGACCATGCGGTTGAACTCGGGCCAATCGCTGAAACAGTTGTTGGCGGAATGGAACAGGAAGAACCCGAGTTTCCCCTCCCTGACCCGCTCCTCGAAAGTCCCTCGGAATTCAACGGGCCATGCGGGGCCGTTGTAGTTGCTGATAACCACCTGATATTTCGTCAAGTCCGGAGGGAAGGCCACGGTGGATACCTTGCCCGGCTTGTCACCCGGCTTCAGATTCGACGATACATCGACCGCGAAACGGCCATTCCGCTCAAGCACCTCCTTGAGAAACGCCGTGGTGTCACGCCAGGCGTGGTTATGCTGGCCGTCAATAACCACAACGCGGATCTTTCCATTGGCATCTTCGGCCTTGGCTGTTCCTTCAGAGAAGCCGATGGCTCCAAGAATTCCAAAAAGAAAGAGGGATGATCGCGCAAACATGATCGCTCCTGGTTGAAGTCGCTGTTAGTCGGCCCATGGATCAGACGCAGGATTAAACCCGTTCGTGAGGTGCCAACGCTTAAGGCAATTCCTTGACACGGATGTTCCGGAACTCGAACTTTCCCGTTTCGGCCTGCAGTCCGACGCCACCCGAGGCGGGAACGACCATGTCCTCCAGGAGGATGCCGTTGCAGTAGCAACTGGCAACGATCGAATTTTTTACCGAGATATCCCTCACCTCCACATCCTTGCCATTCAGCTTGGCCGTCGGCCTCCCGTTCCTGATGCTCAGGTCAAGCGCGTCGGTGGCGGTCAGGTCCTTGCCATTCACCTTGTTGACGATGACACCGGCCTTGACCCTGATGTCGAGCGAGTTCCAGTCGTCATCCTTGAAGTTTCCCTTGAGCTGGGGTCGCTCATTGCGGCGCCCGTAATCACGGACCTGAAGTTGCGGACCGCGAACATACACGCCGCTGTCCGCCTTGGGCCATGCTCGGAATTCCAGCTTGAGCTGAAAATCCGAGCCGAAGGACTTCATCGTGTAAAGATCCTTGATGCCCTTCCCTTCCTGGGCGATGATCGCGCCCCTCTCGACAGTAAAGCGCTTGTCGGCCGTCTCGGTTTTCCCGGTGAGATCCTCCTTGCTTCCCTTGTAAACCCAGCCGGTGAGGTCCTTGCCGTTGAAAAGGCTGGTGAAACCGGGATCTGTGTCGCCGGCAGGCGCTCGCATGGCGGCCAATCCGAACACCACCAACAAGGTCAGAAGGCAAAGATTCCGCATGGGACACTCCTGCAATCAATCGGGATGCAAGGCTCGGAAATCAGCGCAGGCTTACACAACATACCCGCATTCGATCATCTTGGGGTGAAATCCGCTGGCAACATCATGAGAAGGCAAAAAACGAGAAATCGCAAGCAGGTGGGGGGGAGGGAGACCCGTTGACGATACTTTGCACTTAAGGAACCGAGGGGCACACCGGCGACCGGCAAGCGGGCGAGGTCCGAAACCCGTTGGAGACATTAGCCAGAGCTTGATGATTTGATTACCGGCAATGATGACGCCTCATTCCCTGATGGTCACAAAGTCAACCACATGAAACATGACATCGACTCCAGTGGACACATGATCGCAACCTAACCAATCCCAAGTTCATGCGGCGGCGGGATGACCATCGCCAACTCGCAGCAATCACGCCCTACCACCTTGGCGGGCGAAGGTGGAACATCGTTGGCCGGATTGATGTTGAAGAAACCCGCGGGTTTCAGCAGAAAGCCGATGTAGGCCGTCGGCATCACTGGGTAATCTTCCGGACGAGGCAAGTGGGTGTGGCCAAAGGTGTACCAGAAGACCACATCAGTATTTTCAATCGGACGATCCTGCTCGGTCCACCGAATGAGTCCGTCGCCCCCGATACTTTGGTTGGGATAATCCCCAGCGGCATAATTTTCGGATTCATGAAAAGGCGTTACCCACACATGGTAATCCACGAACCTTGCCCGCTTGCGCCACCATGCATCGGCTGAGGCGAACGGGAGGGCATTGTCACCGGGAAGAAAACGGTAACCGACAGGTTCACCGACATGGTTTTTCACGGAAGGGTTGATGACCTTCCATGTGCGGCCGGTCTCAAGGTTAAGATGGGCCCTGGCCATTTTTTCGCTCGTCAGGGGAGTCGACCGGGCACGGAAGGCATTACCGAAAGGATTCTCGGGAGAAACAGGATCGGCCACGACATCAATTTGTTGTACCGTGTTGGCCATGCCGTCGAGGTCGAAATCAAGCCGGACATTGAAAAAATGCTGGTGGTTCGGTGCATACAAATTCGGCGCGACGAGCATTCCATGGGCTGGCTTTTGGCCCGCTGGATAGGAACCAAGGGAAAGGATACCTGTTAGCTTCACCTCCAGTTGGATGTTACCGTCCTGATACAAGTACCAGAAGAATCCGTATTCATAATTTTCAACGGTGGAAACCGAAGAAATGACGAGTCGCCGGGAACGGCGCACCTCGGGAGAGTCGGGCAACCGCCTGTCGGTGTGCTTCCAGAGGATCCCGAAATCCTCCTCGTGCATGCAGATGGCGTTTTGGATTTTCAACGGTTCGCCGCGACTTGTGCAAAGATCCGCGTCGAAGTAATGGATATGGCCCAGGCAATCGCACCCCAGCTTGAGGCTGTTGGCGCACATGCCCATTCCATATTCGCCAACATCAAAGGCATTTTTTCTTGCTTGGGTCGGACCGGGGTCACCATAAGGCACTACCATCTCGGTGAGTGATGCCCGGTAGATGACAGGGCGGTCCCGTTCACCATCCCTGTACCTGATGTGGTGAAGGGTGAGACCCTCACGGGCGTTGAAACCAACCACAAAACTCCATTTTTGCCAGCTCACATGCCGGCCTATGACCGTGAAGCTGGGACCCTGGGGTTGGCTGATCTCGATCGGCTTGATGTTGTTTCGCTGGTCCTTAACCCGATTGGCGGCGTAGTTGCCGGAGGCTTCAGGCACTGGCCAGTTTCCATGCTCCTCGACGCGGATGACCTCCATGCGATTGAGGTCGACGACGGGGCGAATGCCTTCCAACGGACGGGCGTAGCCATTGTCGGTGGCGTCACGCCTGAGGAAGCAGAGGGGACGGGCCAGTCGAAGCGTGCTCTCCTCATCAGCGCCATAATTGCCGGCCGACCAGATGTCGACCATCACGAGCGAGGGATCGACATCGCCAGCATGGCGTCGCAACGCGTCGTGAAAGAGGGGACTGCGAAGCACGGCCTGTTCGCATTCGACTTGCTCATCAACCGTCATGGTCGGTTGCACGCCCGACAGCGATCGGAACGACCGGATGGCCCCGCCGGTCAGGTCCAGAACCGCTTCATGGGCCATGTTGGCCGCGTTGTCGAACAGGACGGCAAATGCCCGCCTAGGAAACGATGTGGAACCATTCCAACCATGCACATCGTCCTTGGGCGGTTCCTTGAGGCTGACTGAAACGAAACGGGTGGTGGATGATACTTTGCCTTCACGCTTCAGCAATGATACGGCAAGGCTTATTTCTTCCGCTGAAAGCGGTTCAAGGGGATGGCGCACGAATGTGCTCCAGATCGGGGCGGGGGAGGTTTGTCGAATGTAACTGTTTGACCGGCGCCGACAAGGAGAAAACGATCGGCCGCAGGTTCCCGTG
>CAWUNZ010000293.1:0-4423 GCA_963923445.1 uncultured bacterium | reverse complement strand
CGAGCCCTCGTAAGGATCCCCCGCCGTGTTGACGATTCGGAGGTGGTATTGGCCCGATTCAGCCGCCATGGTGGAAATGGTGAAGCGCTTCGGGTCCTTCGGATCGAGGGTTGCCTTGGTTCTCTCGAGCCGCTTTTCAGGACCGGAGTAAAAGGCCATTTCGGCTGAGCGGAGATCCCCGCTGGCGATGCCTGAGATCGTGATTTTTGAACCCTTGATAGCGGTGATGGCGGGTTCAGTTCCCTCGACGGGTTCCAGGCCTAGATATTCGGGAGGATTTACCCTTGTGGTGGCCGATTGGATGAATAGATCGAGCCGAACTTCGACACGGTGGTCGGTGGTCCGATTGTCGCCGGCGGTGACGCGGTACCAGAATCCCATCTGAACCAAATCCTTGGTGACGGAAGCGATCCAGACATTCGGTTCGCGCGCGGGGTCTGAACCGGGCGTCATGGGAATGGCAACCGGGGACTGCTCGGGGGTGTTCCAGACCCAAAGGGTGGAGGCATCGGGTGCTCCCGGTTCCGGAACCTTGCCCGACAGCTTGACCTTGATGGCGATGTCGCGGCCAACCGCGACAGATCCGTTGCCCCCTTCCGGCGACACGATTTCTATCTGGGTGTTGGCGAAAACAGGGTGTTCGGCCCAAGGAGTCAGGCCACGGGTCAGAGCGTTGGCGAACGGCCCGGGACCCATCAGAAAGGCGAGAACAACCACCGCGATAGCCGAGAGGGTGAACAGCGCCACCGGAACCCTTGAGCGTGGCAGGGCAAAGACTGCTTCGGCGACATCCAAGTCTTGGATGTCCTTGGCGGCCCGGTTGATGACGGCGCCACGGATGGCCTGTGGCATGGGTTGCGACCGCAGGTCGAGCCAATTGATGACGCTGTTGCGACATTCGGGGATGGCGGCCTCGATGGTTCGCGCCGCATAGTACGGGTTAATGCTGGTCACCAACGGCCGAATGACAGTGCGCGCCAGAACCACAAAAGCACAGAAACCCGCCACCGCGAGGGAACTAACCCCGAGCCAGGGGGAAGGGCGAAGGAAGCCATGGACAATAGCCAATACAGCCACAGCCAAGAACAACGCGGTTCCAGACCACAAGGCCCCGGATGACAATTCCCGGTTTCGCAAAAGGGAACCTGTGGCGGCCAGGGCCTGCTCGATGCGGGCTTCGGCCGATTCGGTGCCAACGCGTGGTTCCTGCGTGGCGGTGGCCATGAGTGCTCCTCCCCCGGCGCCTCTTGACGGACGGGAATGCCCAAACAAGCTTATTCTACTTAGAACGAATGCGTACAACGAATCCTTGAGGGGATTCGGAAATTAGTTTTCTTGAGCGCATTGGGCGCCCTATGGCATCGTGCCAGCCGTCAAGACTGGCCTCTACAGGAAGGATTGAAGAACCATGACCCCGATCAATCGTCGTGAAGCGTTGGGCCTGATGGCCGCAACCACGGGTGGCCTGGCTGTTTCCGGGGCCATGAGCATGGCGGCGCAAGCCAGCGAACCCCCTTTCAAACTCGGCTCTGTAACCTACAACGCACTGCAAAGCTATGACCTGAAAGCACTTCTGGAAATATGCAAGGCGGCGGAAATATCCCCCGTGGAATTCCGCACCACCCACAAGCACGGGGTGGAGCCTAGCCTGTCCAAGGATGGTCGCGCTGATGTGAAAAAACGCTGCGCGGACGCTGGGGTCGCCATCTGGGGCCTTGGGTCGGTTTGTGAATTTCATGCTGCCGATATGTCAGTAGTTGACAAGAATATTGAGACATGCAAGCAGTTTCTACAGCTGGCAAGCGATATTGGCGCCAAGGGGGTCAAGGTCAGGCCAAACGGTTTTCCCAAGGGCGTGCCTCAGGAAAAAACCTTGGAACAAATCGGGTTGGCTTTGCGCAAATGCGGTGATGCCGCCGCGAACCTTGGGGTCGAGGTTTGGGTGGAAGTGCACGGCGCGGGAACTCAGGAACCCGCCAACATGAAGACCATCATGGGGCATGCCGGGCACAAAAGCGTCGGGATCACCTGGAATTCCAATGGCACGGATGTGAAGAAAGGCAGCGTGAAGGAGTCGTTTGACATGCTCAGGCCCTGGATCATGTCCTGCCATATCAACGACCTCAACAATGACGCCAAGGGAACCTACCCTTACCGCGAGTTATTCCGCCTGTTCCGCGAGACGGGATACAACCGTGTCACGCTGATCGAGGTCGGCCAGTCGCATCCCGACAAGGAAAAGTGCATCGCCTTTTTGCGCGAATACAAGGCACTGTGGCGCAAGCTGGCCGGGGCATGATCCGCGAAAGAATCGAGGAAAGGCACGGCGGTCATGACCGCCGTTGTCTTTTGTTTTTGCCAGACAAGGCGCCTGCCCGAAATCTCTTGTTGGTGCTGCACGGATGCGGTGGCACAGCCTCGTGGATGGCGGTGGAAACCGCCATGGAAGCCCAGGCCGCCGCCGCCGGGATTGTCCTGGCATTTCCCGAAGCCACCCGGGCGGACATGGGACGCCCTTCCCATTTTCTCAACAATCCGCCCTGCTGGGATGATGGCGCCGAACGGCCGCGCCCCAAGCCCGCGCCTGCCAGCGATGATGCCGCCTGGCTGTGCGGTTTGGCGGATCGGCTCCGGAACCGGTTTGGGATCGACCGGTTGCCGGTCCTCGCGGGCTTCTCGAATGGCGCTGGAATGATCGCCGCGGCCATAGTGCACGGGGGTGAAAGGTTCGGGGGCGCTGCCTTCGTTTGCGGTTACCCCCGCAGGCCTCCCGCGGGAAAAATACATCCAGTCCGCAGCCTGTTTCTCATGGGTGCCGTCGATCCACTGGTTCCTTGGGAAGGAGGCCGGGCCGTGTTGCCCTGGCATCCCGACCCGATTGCGGTTCCCCCCATGACAGAAAGGATCGGCCAGTGGGCAACCGCATCGGGTGCAGGTGAAGCGCGCCCCTCATGTCGTCAGCATTCTGACTGGGAAGAATGGACTCACGCGGGGCCGGAATCGGAGTCCATGGTGACGGTGCGCCGGATTGCCCGCCTGGGGCACCATTGGCCCGGAGGAGGCGGGCAATGGAACGATCCCGCCAGCGGTTCCCGGCGCGATGACATCAACGCCGCCGCGATTATTTTTGATCACTTTGGAATGAAAAAATGACTTCAGCCCGGCTGGTGCCTGGGTCGCCGAACTTGATAGGACATGCGGCACCTGGGTTGTCCCAAAATCTCACCCAGCACGAGGGAACCCCGGATCGCCTGCGGCGATGACAACGACGCGCGCACGAATTCGCGCAGCGGATGATCCGCAGTCGGCTTGCCAACCGCTTCTTGCCGGGGGCCGGCGGACATCACGATCGGTTCTGGCACGATGACCGCCTGGGGAACCTGGGGGTCAGGGTTCACGATTTCGGCCAATGGAACAACCGGAGTCCCGGGCGCCCCCTGCTGAGCGCTCTTGCGGTTTTTGCGGCGCCTCCCAGACTCGGCCGCGCGGTCCTTGGGCTTTGAGGTTGGTTGTTGCGCCGAAGGCGGCGACGCGGGTTGGTTCGATTCCGTTTCCACCCGGCGGCGGCGCGCCTCCTGGAGGAACTCTTCAAGCGACAAGGGAGAGCGCGGAACGGGAGGGGGACCACCCGGCAAACCCTGGCCGGGCTTGACTTGCCTGGGCGGCGCCATCAACGACTTGAAAAGACTCGAAACAATCCAGAAACCCACGGATAAGAACATCACCAGGATGGCGACCCATGGTTCCTGGGCGGCCCAAAGCGGCGCGGTCATGAATGTGCTCCCGTTGATGCCAGCTTCAGGACCTTTCACCGCGTTCCGACGGACCCTGCGCCGGGCGATTGCCCACGCCGGCGATGGAACCGCGCATGGTGGTGTCGGCCTGCAGATTCTGCAGGTTGTAGTAGTCCATGACACCCATCTTGCCTTCGCGGATGGCCTGGGCGATGGCCTTGGGCACATCGGCCTCGGCAAGGACCACCATGGCCCGGCTTTCCTCCACCTTGGCGCGCATCGCCTCCACCTTGGCGCTGTTTTCCTGGGCCTCGGCGACGGCCATGGCGCGGCGCTTCTCGGCGTCGGCCTGCGCCAACCTGAGGTTCGCCGCTGCCTGGTCGGCCTGAAGGTTCGCGCCCACATTGGCGCCGACATCGATCTCGGCGACATCGATCGAGACGATCTCGTACATGGTCTGGGCGTCGAGGGAGTTCTTGAGCACCGCCTGGGAGATCAGGTTCGGGTTGGCCAGCACATCGGTATGGTGCTCCGCGGAACCGATCGCCTTGACGATGCCCTCGCCCACGCGGGCAATGATGGTTTCCTCCGTCGCGCCGCCGACGAGCGATGAAAGCTTGGTGCGCACCGTCACGCGGGCGCGCGCCCGCAACTGGATGCCGTTCTTGCACACGCCATCCAGGGTGGCG
>CAWUNZ010000292.1:0-4435 GCA_963923445.1 uncultured bacterium | reverse complement strand
CATCCACATCGGGCCTTCCGGGGTGATCTTCGCCTGCGCGGCCCCGGCCTTCCAATCAGTGCCTGCGGCAAAGGCATTCGAGGCAAGAGACAAACACAATATCAGGAAGGTGGCAATTCGCATGGCATTTCCCTCGGCGAGCAAGAGTCCATATTAGCCTGCCCTGCCGGGATGAGTATCGACCATGCCGTTGATTCCGATGCTTTCCGGTTTTTCAATGTCCACAACCATGGGGTAGGCAAACGCTAAGGGCTTGATTGAACCAGATGTCTGATTAACTTGGATTAAACGGTAAGTAAAATATCGAATTAATTGCGCGGCATGATGGATCGATTGGATAGCCATGGTTGAGCAACATGGCGGCTGACCGCCTCAATCAATTCGTTATGGACGAGGAAGCCAGGCAAGGTTGGCCCGACAGGGTTGCCGTGGTCGACCAACAGGAAGATCTCGCGGCTTTCAAGGCGCGCTCCGTCATGCCTCGCATGTATCCTACCGGGCCTATGTCAAGGATTATGTGCTTGGGGTGATCCTGTCAGCCTTCGATCCGGCCGAATGATGCGTTGCATCATCTTGCCTTGGATTTATGCTGTGGTTCATGACTTGGAAAGGTCGACATGAAACCCGCGGCGGCTATTTTCGTCCTGATGATGATCGCTCCAATGAGCGAGGCAAGGGCCAATGGACGACTCCCGGCGGAGGCCGGGGCGTTCATCAGGAAGTTCTGTCTGGATTGCCATGACAATGCGGCGGCCAAGGCCAAGCTGTCGCTCGAATCGATCATGGCCGACTTCTCCAAACCTGCATGGGTCGGCGTGCATGACAGGGTGCGGGCGCGTGAGATGCCACCACCCGCCTCGGCGCAACCGAGGGCGGAGGAACGCGAATCATTCTTGGAGTGGCTCGGCAAGGAACTCACAGCCGCCGCCAAGGCCAGGCAGGCCGTGGAAGGCCGGGTGCTGCTGAGGCGCATGAACAGGCGCGAACACGAAACCACCTTGCATGACCTGCTCGGAATCGCGGAGCCCTTGGGGAAAATCCTTCCAGAGGAAAACGCCCTGCATGGCTTCGACACGGTGAGCCGGGCTCTGGAAACATCGGCGACGCACTTGCTGCGCTACCAGAAGGTGGCTGACATGGCGATAGCCGCGGCCTTGCCGGCCTGGCCGGTTCAGAACATGGTTCGTCGCCAAACCGGGCGCGAATTCCTTGATGGTCGTCCCAAGCCGAATCGTGAGGGAACCGCTCCCTTTGTCCGCTTCAGTGGGGACACAATCATCCTTTGCGCGCAACTTTACAAGCATGGCAGCGTGACCACCGCGCATACCCCTGTCACTGGCCGCTACCGTGTGCGCGCCTCTGTTCGCGCTGTCCAGAATGAAGGCAAGCCAATCCCCGTGCTTCTCGGCAGGATCTCGTCCGACAGGTTTGCCCATGAACGGCTTGAGCACCTCCTCGACATCCAGGACGCGCCAGCCGACAAGACGAGAATCATTGAAATCGAGGCGGAACTGCCCGCTGGGGAACAGGTCTATCTGGAAGGGGTGGGCCTGACATTTTTTCAGGAATTGGCCAAGCGGTTGAAGGGGGCGCCAGTAGGGGAAGATTACAAGGGCCCCGGTCTCGCCGTCGACTGGATCGAGCTTGAAGGGCCGCTTGGGGCTGGTATCGGATACTCCCGCTTGTTTGGCGATCTTCCGCAAGTTCCGTCCCGCCATGTCGCCGATGTCCTGGCGGGAAAACCGGTCAAGGACGATTGGAAAAAGTGGTCTGTTCCCGGCGAATTCACGAAGTATCCGTTGACTCCTGTTTCCCTGAAGGCGCAGGACGATGCGGACCGTCTCATCCGCAAGTTCCTGCCAATGGCGTTCCGCCGGCCTGTTCCCGATGAACGGGTGGATCATTTTGTCAGGATTGCCAGGGAGCAACTGGCCGCCGGGGAACCGTTCGACCAGTCGATGCGCGCAGCGTACAAGGCCGTCCTTTGCTCACCTTGGTTCCTCAGCTATGTCGAGTCACCGGGTAGGCTCGACGACCACGCTGTTGCCGCCCGGCTGGCGCGTTTCTTGTGGAATTCGATGCCCGACGCCGAGCTGTTTGCCACGGCGGCGAGCGGCAGGCTCACGGAGCCTGCTGTCCTGCGAGCCCAGACGGAACGGATGCTTGACGATCCCAAGTCGTCGCGGTTTGTTCGCGGCTTTGTCGACCAATGGCTCGACATGGGCAGGTTCCTCGACATGAAGCCCGATGAGATTTATGTCGAGTTCGACGACATGCTTGCCTGGTCGATGCCCAACGAGACATACCGCTTTTTCCGCGAGGTTTTGGTTCGTGACCTGCCAACCTCATCCTTTGTCGCGACGGACTGGACCTTCATCAATTCAAGGTTGGCCCGTCATTACGGCATTCCCGGCGTCGAGGGGCTTGAGTTGCGCAAGGCATCATTGCCTCCCGACGCGCATCGGGGCGGAGTCATCACCCAGGGGAGCATTCTCAAGCTGACCACCAACAGCAGTTACACCTCTCCCGTTAAACGAGGCGCCTGGGTTCTTGAGCGGATCATAGGAAAGCCCGCGGCCCCTCCGCCACCCGATGTGAAGGCCGTGGAGCCCGACATTCGCGGCGCGACGACAATCCGGGAGCAGCTCGACAAGCACAAAAATGTCGAGGCCTGCGCGTCGTGCCATGTCCATATCGATCCTCCCGGCTTCGCCCTTGAGAACTTCGATGTGGTCGGGGGCTGGCGGGAAAGATACCGGGTGAAACAGGGAGGCCAAAAGGGAACCGACTATGTCGAATTGCCGCGGACGCCCGGACGCAAGGCCTGGCTGGCCAAGCCCGTGCAGGCTGATGGGACGACGGTGGACGGCCATAGGTTCAGGAACATCGATGACTACCGGTTGATTCTGTTGAAAGACCCCGACCAGTTGACCCGAAACCTTGCCTGCAAGCTGGTGCTGTACTCGACAGGAGCCGAGATCGATTTCGCCGACCGGGAGGTCGTGGAAAGGATTGTCAGGGACACGAAAGCGCAAGGAAACGGATTCCGCTCGCTGATCCATGCCGTGATCCAAAGCCCGGTCTTCCTGCACAAGTAGGGCTGCCCGTCGGATGCGGCCAAAGGAGAAACCCCGATGAATCCCGTCAATCGTTCTCTCATCCATCGTCGCGCGGTACTGCGGGCCGGCGCGGTCACGCTGGGCCTGCCTCTGCTCGATGCGATGATTCCCTCGGTTTTCGGTGATGAATCAAGAGCGAAGGCGGAATCGCTAAACCCCCGTCGAATGGTGCTGATCCACCGCCCGCTCGGCACCTATCATCCCCACCTCGTGCCGGCGTCCACGGGGCCAAAGTACCAGTCCACCCGGTTTCTCAAGCCACTTGAACCATTCAGGGGACAGTTCACGGTGTTCTCGGGAATGGGCCATCCTGGGTATCCGAATTCCCATGGGACCGAACCGGCCATCTTCACCGGCGTGCCGGAGTTCAATGAACGAGACCTGCACAACAGCATCTCGCTGGATCAGGTGGCGGCGCGCTCGGTCGGCAATGCGACTCGTTTCCCCTCCCTTTTGCTGAACAGGGTATGGAGCCAATCGCTTTCATGGAACGAAAAGGGTGTGCCTGTGCCCCACGAGGGCGATCCCGTGGCTGTCTTTCGGCGCATGTTCGTCGAAGGCACGCCCGAGGAAGTTCGCCGGGAGATGAAAAGATTGCAGCAGGGCAGGAGCATCCTCGATGACCTGCGCGGGCAATTGAAGGCGCTCGGCAAGGGACTGGGGCAGGCCGACCGGGAAAGAATCGAGGTCCTGGCCAATTCCATCCGCGAGGCCGAAACCCAGTTGCGGCAGGAGGAATTCTGGTCGACCAAGCCCAAGCCAAAGGTGGAGACGCCCCTTTCAGAGATACAAAAAGCTGACGCCAACTGGATCGGTAGCCAGACCAAGTGGCTCGCCCTGATGCATCTGGCCCTGCAAACGGACTCGACGCGGGTCATCATCTTCAGCACGCAGGAACACAACTTATCGAATGTCCCGGATCTCCAAATTCAGCACCATGATGCTTCCCACCACGGGAAGGACCCGGCGAAAATCGAGCAGCTTTCACGCTATGAAGACCATGAGTTCGCCACATTCGCCAAGTTTATCGGCATGCTCGCGGGAACCAGGGAAAACGACGGAACACTCCTTGACCGGACCCAGGTGCTCTTCACAAGCAACTTGGGAGACGCCTCGGCGCATAGTTCCAGCAACCTCCCTGTTCTTCTTGCTGGTGGAGGATTCAAGCACCAGGGCCATGTCGCGTTCGACACCAACGGGAACAAACCCCTTTGCAACCTCTATGTGCGGATGCTGCAAAAGTTCGGTGTCGATACGGAAAAGTTCGGATCAAGCACTGGCGCCATTGCCGAATTGCCCGGCTGACCAGGCCCATG
>CAWUNZ010000291.1:0-4439 GCA_963923445.1 uncultured bacterium | reverse complement strand
GGCTTCCGGTGCCATTGACCTCCGTGGCCACCACGCCCCAAGGACGCGATCCATGCCCTTTCCCATCGCTCGGCTCACAGATCAGCATGTTTGCCCGATGCTGACCGGCCCGGTACCGCATGTGGGGGGACCGATCGTCGGGCCGGGCGCGCCCACCGTGCTGGCCATGGGCCTGCCGGTCTCGTGCATGGGCGACATGGCCGTGTGCGTGGGACCGCCCGATGCCATCGTCATGGGAAGCCCGACGGTGCTGGCCATGGGCCGGCCGGTGACAAGGCTCACAAGCACATGCGCCCACGGCGGAACCGTGATCGGGCCGGGCGCGGTGACCGTGCTTGTCCCCTGAGTGGCCGGTGAAGATTCTTAAGGGAATCCACCCCAGCCGTCAGCTTGATTCCTTTTTCGGGATACCCAGTTCCCGGAACATGCCGTCGATCACCGACTGCTCGCGGACAATCGCCTGAATCATTTCAGGGAACGGCAGCCTGCCCATCTCCACGGCGCGCCTGACCAGGTAAGGAACAGGGCTGTGGGGTTCGATGGACGCAAGCACATCGGCCGCGTGCGACATCATTTGGTAAGCCTGGTCGCGGGTGGCGGCGCCGCCCGTGGCCGAGGGTGCGGTGCCACCGGCACCGGCGGGCGCTCCGGCGGAGGCCGGCGCGGCCTGGGGCGATTTGCGGGCAATGATCTGATCGAGCAGGCCCAGGATCCCCTCGAGGGTGGACCTGAGGTGAATCATCGAGGGGGCCAGGTCCTTGAGTTTTTCGGTGAGCTTGGCCTCGATCCGGGTGATGGTCTCCCGGGCCCTCGAGGCCAGTTCCCTGCGCGAGACAATGACATCGGCGTTGGCCGCCGCGAGCAGTTGGTCGAACTTCCCGGTGTTCGCCGATCCCTGCGCCGTCTGGCTTTGCTTCCAATCGAGGAATCCCATCTCCGGGACATCCTTGGTGGCGTCGAGCAACGGAAGCATGCCGACAGTCGAGGGGAATCGGGCGCCGCGGTCGGGGTCGTCGAGCCATTCAAACGGGGCGGCGCGGATATCGAGGTCGGAAGGATCGTCAATGACGGGCACCAGTCGGTCCCAGGCCTGGTCGATCATGCCCTCGATCAACTCGAAGCCATCGCCCAAGCCCTGAAATCCGTTGGTTTTTGTCAGCGCCTCCACGAGGCGGGCGCCCACCTGGAGGTCCTTGCTGGTCTCGGCGAGGGTTTTCGAGGCCAGCTTCACGATTCCGGGCCAATCGGCCTTGCGGAACTCGGTCGGCCTGAGCGGATCGTTGGCGTCGAAGCTGGCGGGGTCGATTTCCTTGCGCATCTGGTCAAGCTGGTCCTTGACCCCGAAAGGCAGGCTCACCCCGGCGGGGCTGGCACCGGCGATCGGCGCGAGCAGGCGGTCCATTTCCAACTGGTTGGTGACAGGCATGCGCTGTTTCCACGATAGAAGCATGAATTCCGTTGTTAATTTATCAGAAGAACGCCTCCATTTGGTAAAATGCGTCAGGCCGGCCGTGTTTGCCGGTGTCGCAAACAACGAATTTCCGGAATCTTCCGCAACGCCGACCCAGGGCAAGGTTGGCGCCACGACCAACGGTTCAAGCGGGATCCGGCCTTGAATCGATGGATGATGTGCGGGCTTGCCTGCCCACACTGGGGAACGCCCGGAGCCGTTGAAACATGTCCGCGCCCGGCAACAACAACATCCGCTGGCGATTGACGGTGGGCGAACGGCCGGCGCGCGCCCGGGAAACCAGATGGTCGTGGCTCGGGGCCAACCCGGTCGCCAATACCCCCAAAACTTTGCTGGGGCCGCTGGCCAGCATGGCGCTGTGGCTGGTCGGGCTTTCGGCCCTTTGCTGGATGACGACCTGGATTCATCGCCCCAAGCACATTCAAATTGTTCAGTTTGTCGCGGGTTACCATTCGAACCTTGCCGTGCCTCACAATGTGGCCGGGGTGAGGGCGGCGCAAACGCTCTCATTGCTTGAAAGCGGCACCATCTACAAGACGATGGTTGAAATCCAGGAACCTTCCACCCTTCGGAAGGACACCGACCTGGCCAAGGCGATTGGCGAATCGAAAAGCCCCTACCTCGTGGTGAACTTCATGGCCCACGGCGGCGTGGACGACAAGGGCCCGTTCCTGCTCCCCGACAACGCCACCACGGACCAGGACCCCGAGAACAGAATCCGCGTGTCCAAGATCCTGGAAGTGATTGGAAGACTGCCCGAGAACCAGGTGAAGATCCTTGTTTTCGACGCCGAGCAGTTCGAGTTCCTGCTGCCCTTCGGGATCATCGACAACCGGTTTTCCCAAGCCCTGCTCGAGCTTGAGCCGGCCATGGCCCGCATCCCGAACCTCATCGTGCTCAATTCCTGCTCCCCGGGGCAAAGCTCCTGGCTGGCCCAGGACACGGGCATGACCAACTTCGGAACCCAATTGATCCGCTGCCTCACGGGCGCGGCGCCCGACGAGAACAACGACGGCCAGGTGACCTTGTGGGAGGTGATCGAGGGCCTGTCCCGGGAGGTGCCGGCCTGGGCGTCGGTGAACCGGAACGCCAAGCAGAACATCATGATTCTGCCCAAGTCCCGAAAACCGGCGCAGTTGCTGGCCGACGCCCTGGTGCACCAGGCGGGAAAACAGGCCTTCACCCCGGAGCCCTACGCCAGGCTGGAGTCGATGGTTGAGTTGCGTGAGGTTTGGGAAAAGCGCCAAGAACTGGCGAACGCCCCCCTCGCGCCCGAGCAGTTGTGCCCTGAATTGTGGAACCTTTACCAACGCTCGCTGATGAGGTACGAGGAACTGCTCAGGGCCGGAGACCCGGTCAACGCGCTGACCTTGCGCGAGACCCACCGCCAGCTCGAATCGATGATCAGCAGTTCCAGTCGGATCCCGCTCGATTCCTTCACCAACAACTTCGCCCTGGGCCTGGTGTCGGGAATCGACGCCAACGAGGCCGACGCGATGGCCGCGGCCAAGCTGGCCTCAGAGCTGCTGGTGGTGCCCGAGGGGGAAGTCGCCAGCAAAATATCCGGATACATATCCACCAGCCTGGATTCCTCGGCCGACAGGCTGCCGCCGCGGATCATGCTTCAGAAAGCCGTGCTCGATGAAGCGGCCAAGTCACCGAATCCGAACCCGGAACGGATCCAGTTGCTGATCTCCAGGCTGCAGGCGCCCGGAAGGCTTCAGCCGGTGGAGGCGCAGGGAGTGATGGTGTATCTCCGCGACCGCCCCGGAGTGCAAGGCAACAACTCGGCGATCCCTTCCATCATCCGCTCACGGCTGAAAGCCGAGGCCGCGTCCTGCGGCGTGTCGGAAACCCTGCCGCAGGTGCAGTCCTCCAACCGGGGCATCATTTTTTACCAGGAAAAGATCCTCGAGGCCGACGCGATCCGGCTGGCCGCGCAGGACAGGCTGCTTTCCAGCGACTCCGCCGTTCAGACGCAGGCGCTGAGGGACCTGGCCCGGGCCGACGCCCTGTACGACAAGGTGGTGGCCGAGTCGTCGCGGTTGTCGAAGGCGTTCAACACGCACAACCACCTGATGTCGGTGATGCCGTACTACTCCTTGTGGCTTTCAAAGCTCGGATCACCCCTGAACCCCACGGTGGATGAATTCGCCGAGAGCCTGGCCAAGCCGATGACAGGGGCTTGGGAATCGCTCCATTCCGCCGCGGGCGCCAAGACGGAGGCGGCAAGGCGCCTGCTCAACGGCGGCGACTTCTCGACGCACCTGCAGACCTTCATCACGCTGACGGAAAGCGCCGAGACCCAGTTCGAGGAGATTCGCCGGGCCCACGCCACCCAGGTCTCGTCGTTGGCGGAGTCCGACATCTTCGGGGAGGACCTGCTGATCGATGATGTGCTCAAGGTCCCGTCGATCGATGTGGAAAGTCGCCTGAGGATCATCGAAACGCTGGCCAAGAGCCGGACAATAAGGCAGACGGAGAAGGTGGACGCGGGAACCTTCCGCATCACGCACCCGGAAAGGGAGAGGGAGATCAACGCGGGCCGCGCCGGGTTGCTGGCGATGGCGATGATCGGCAGGACGATGTTCGACGACGGCAGCGTGCTGAAGGAGGGGAACTTCGAGTCCTACGACCAGGTGTCCGAGAGGCTCAGGGGCTTTTCCCTCAGTTCCAGCGCCGGCCTCGAGGTGATCACCAAGGCGGGCCAGCAGATAGGCTCCCGCTTCAGCCTCTTCAGCCAATCCATTCCCGAACTGATGGAGATGGTGACCAAGGCGCCGCCCAACGAGAAGCTCGCCCTGCTCATCCGGGCCGACGCCTTCGCGCGCATCGGCAGCCCCACGGCCACGCCCCAGACCATCGACAAGGAACCCGGATCGCAACTGAGGCGTTGCTGGATCAACAATCTCCTCGCGTTCCAGGCCAGGCGCGCCTGGAACGAGCACCTGTACACCGATGGCAAGGA
>CAWUNZ010000290.1:0-4446 GCA_963923445.1 uncultured bacterium | reverse complement strand
TGAGATCCTCAGATCCGGGTTGCCGGCGACGGCTTTTTTGAGGAATTCAAGGGCCTTGGGCACCATTTCCGGGTCTTGGCTGGCGAGCAGGGTGCAGGCCCGGGCCAGTTGGAGGTATTCGGCGGGTTTCCGTTCCTTGACCGCGGTTTCTTCCGCCAGATGCTTTCGGCAGGAGTCCCATCGCCCCATCCGGGCCAACGAAAGCAACCTTCCTGTGCGGATCTTCCGGGCGATGTCAGGGTTGGCGACATCGGGCAGTGTCGGGTCTTCCATCGGCACCTTGGAGAACCGTTCGACGACGGCGAGGTCGAGCGCCAGCGCTTCGCGATCCCTCGTGAAGATGGCGTCGGGAATCCGGCCCTTGAGGGCGTCGAACAGGCCGATGATTTCCCTCACATCGCTGGCGCACTGGGAGAACTCCATTCTCCGGGCGCGCATCTCCGCCGAGCGGGCACCGATGAATATGGCCTGCATCCGGTATGGGATGCTTTCGGGATCCGCCTTGACCAGTTCCAGCGCCCCGGCGCGCGCGGGTTCGTATATGGCGAGCGCCTTTTGGAAGTCGCCGGTGTTCCACAGGCAGTCGCCCCGGGCCATGAGCGCCTCCACCAGCATCTGGCGCCAGTCGAGGCGCTGGGGGTCGGTCCGCGCGGCCGGGCCGATGGCGTCCTCGGCCGCCTTGGCCTCCGCCGCCGATTCGTCGATCCGCCCCAGCTTGAGGAGGATGTTGGCGAGCGTGAGATGGGCCCGGGTTTCCTCCGTGGGGGTGAAAGGTTGGGCCGGAGTTTCCGGTCGGCAATCACGGGCGTGCCGGAGCGCCTCGCGGGCCTGGGAAAGGGCCTCCTCCAAGAACCCGGCGGAAACCGCCGTCGCCGCCAGTTCGCCGTGGATGGTGTGGTAGGGGGTTCCCCGTGTGGCCTGGGGAGGCAGGGAATCGAGGATAAGCCTGGCGGCTGTCAACTCTTCCCGGGCTTCCTTGTAGTTCTTGCCCAGTCTCAAGGCGGTTCCCGCCTGCGTTAGGGCCTGTGCCCCCAGGCGGGTGGCGCCCTCGGCCAAGGCGACTTCCCTGCAAGCGGCGATGGCGCGGTCGTAGGCCCCCACTGTCGTATGGTGGGCGGCGATCCGAAGCCTGGCGACACGCACCAATGGTGCTAATTCCGGATCGGAATCGTTTTTCATGGCGAGCGTGCCGAGGATTTCCAATGCCCGGCTGGTGTCGCCTGTCTGCTGGAGGAATTCCGACAGGGCCAGGGCCACCCGCGCGGCGGCCGGAGCCGTGCCCGGTTCGCCAAGATTGGCCAGGGCCAGCCTGTCGAGGCTTTGCCCGGCGAGTTCGATCAGTTTTTTGCGCATGGGCGAGGTGCCGGGCCACCTGGAGGCCTCGCCACCGGCGATGGCGATCATGCGGGCGATCTCATCCAAGGCCGTCTCGAGGTTTTCCCGGGCCCGGGTCTCGCCGGCGCGCAGGGCGGCGGCGTCGCGCGCCGACTTCACGGCGAAGGCCATGGAGACAACGGCGAGCGCGACCAGGAGCAGGCCCACGACCAAGGCGACCGAGGCGACGCGCCTGTTGCGCCTCAGCCAGCGAAGGGAGCGCTCGACGGGTCCGGCGGGCCTCGCGACGATGGGCCGGTCGGAAAGCCATCGGCCGAGGTCCTCGGCGAACTCACCGGCGGAGGCGTAGCGCGATGCCGGATTTCTGGCCATGGCCTTGTGGCAAATGGTCTCAAGGTTGCGCGGGATGGAGCGGTTGAGGGCGCGCGCGGGCGCGGGATCTTCGAGCAGAACCCTGCCGAGCGGCCCCTTGTGGGGCGGTTCACCGGTGAGCGCCTGGTAAAGGGTGGCCCCGAGGGAATAGACATCGGAGGCCTGCGAGGCGGGGAGATCGCCGCCAATCCGCTCGGGCGCGATGAAACCGGCCGTGCCTCCCCACGGGGCGCCGTCGCCCTCACCGGCGCCGGTCGCCAGCCCGAAGTCGGCCAGCATCACCCGGTCCGACCTGGGATCCAGCAGGATATTCCCGGGCTTGATGTCGCGGTGGACAGTTCCCGTGGCGTGGGCGGCCGCGGTTCCGGAGGCCACGCGCCTCATCAATTCCGCCGCCTCCACCGCGGGCAACGGCCCGTCGCGCGCGATCCGCGCCGCCAGGTTCTCCCCCTCGACCAGTTCCATGGCGATGGCCGGAGGCAGGTCGGGGCCTTGGTCGATCACGGAAAGGATGGGGACCACCGCGTGGTGGACCACGGCGGCGGCGCTTCTGGCCTCGCCCAAGATGCGCTCGCGGTTTCCCGAGCGAAACACCTTCAGGGCGGCGGCGCGGCCCAAAACGGTGTCAACCGCCCTGTACACGGTTCCCGAACCGCCGCGACCGATCTCCGAGACGATTTTGAAGTGTCCCACCAGGTCGCCGGGAGCCAAGTTGCCATCGGGCCGCGCGGCGATCGCCTCGCCGGCGCGCCTTGCCGCGGCGCGCGACCACTCCATCACGGGCAGGGCCACCTGCGGGCGCAACCGGGTGAAGCCGATTCCCGATGCTCCTTCACCGGTGAGGCCGTCGAGAACGGCTTGGCAATCGGCGCAGCCCTCCACATGGGAAGCAAGGCCCGGATCGCCGTGGCCTGCGAGCCAGTCGTCGAGTTGCTTTCTCGTGGGGCAATCCATTCGCCTTGATCCGGAATCCAAGGTTGTTCCAACCACCTATTCGATGCCCGGTGGTGGTTCTGTCACGAACCGGGCGGCGGCGACGGCCTGTCGTCGGCGAGGAGGAGCAATTCGCGCCTGATTCTGGCCAGCACCCGTGATTTGGCCAGGTACACCTGAGCCACCGGAATACCCATCTCGCCGGCAACCTCCGGGGCGGGCTTGCCGTGAACCCAGGTGGCCTCGAATGCCTGCCAGGTTTTCGGTTCCACCTGACCGGCGACCTTGAGCATGGCCACCCTGGTCATTTCCTCCATCAGGGTCTGGTCCCATTCGCTCGCCAGCCGGGGGGCCTCGAGGTCGGTCAGGCCGGGGGTCTCCCGCGCCCGGATCCTGCGGCGGACCCTCAGCAGGTCGAGGCAACGGCGATGGGCAATCCGCCGGAGCCAGTCGCGAAACCTGCCGCGCGACCGATCGTATTCAAAGGCCGCGATCTGCTGGCTGACCTGCAGCAGCACTTCCTGCGTGACATCGAGGGCGTCGGCATTCTCCAATCCGCACGAGATCGCATGCTGGTGAATCGCAGGGGCGTAAACACGCACGAAGAGTTCCCAGGCTTCGGTGTCGGCGGAATGGCTCAGGCGATGGAGGAGACCCTCGGAGGTGGTGGGGGGCTTGGCTGACATCGACATGAATCGACCCGTTGACCCGCAAGGGTTTCGCGCCTCCCTTGTACGGTGGGCATGCCCGTGGGAAATTGCAACCGTGGGCAAGCGACCTTGGCGATTTTCCATGTTGGCAGGTCGCCCGGCGAGGCACTGACCTCAAGGCAAGATATCGGGGGAGCGGGATGGGTATTTGTTGTTTCGTGGCCTTGATGGTCGCATGTGAGAAGGCGCCGGCCACGGTGGCGGAATTGTGGGCGGATTTCGACCCGAGACGCGACCCGCTCGAGCTTGCCGTGGTTCGGTCGTGGGAAGAGGACGGCCTCGTCCTGCGTTATGTGACCTGGCATGTGGGCACATTTTTGGGCAAGCCGGCGCGCGTGGCGGGATTCCATGCCCGGCCCAAGACCACCGGCAAGGTGCCCGGCCTGTTGCACCTGCATGGCGGCGGGCAGCGCGCCTCGCTCGACGAGGTGCGGCACATGGCCAAGCTGGGCTACTCGTGCCTGTCGGTGAACTGGGGCGGGCGGCCGATGCAGGACGCCCGGCCTGGCGACGCCAACACCGACTGGGGCGCCGTGGACCCCACCCAGAACAATGTGCCCGGCTATTTCAACCTGAAGCCGGGCCCGAAATATCTCGATCCGTTCGAGTCGCCCCGCAACAACAACTGGTACCTGCTCACGCTGGCCGCGCGCCGGGGCCTGACCGTGCTCGAGAAGCAACCCGAGGTGGACGGCTCCAAGCTCGGGGTTTACGGGCTTTCGATGGGGGGCAACCTCACCGTGTATGTGGCGGGCAGCGATTCGCGCGTGCGCGCCAGCGTGCCCGAGGTGGGCGGATCCGGGTTCAGGCACGAACCGCGCGCCATGCTTCCCAACGAACCGAGGGCCATGCCCAACGGCAACCTCGACCTGTTCAACGCCACGCTCGGCTTCGAGTCGTACGCCCCCAGGGTGAAGGGGCCGATGCTCTGGCTGGGGGCGACCAACGATTTCCACGGCATCATGGACGACACCTACCGCACCGGTCGGCTGATCCCGGGCAATGCCACGCGTTACTCGTTCACGCCGCACATGAACCACCGGTTCACCCCCGAGTTCGCCGTGAACCGGCAGTTATGGTTCGACCAGCACCTGCG
>CAWUNZ010000289.1:0-4463 GCA_963923445.1 uncultured bacterium | reverse complement strand
GATTGAATTACACCCGGAGGGATTCGAACCCCCAACCGTTGGTTCCGAAGACCAATGCTCTATCCAGTTGAGCTACGGGTGCTTGTGAATTTAGTTTAGCAGCGGATTTTTTTTGGCACAGTCCGTTGCCGGGTGCTTGTCGATTATTCTTCAAGCACTTAATATCACTTTGAATGATCCAGATTTGGCTGTGATCAATCTTGAAGGAGTGTTATCCATGTCCGACGGCAACGCGCAAGACGCCCAAGTGGAAATGAAGGTCAACGAAAGCGAGGCCCATGCCGCCTACGCCAACTTCGCCCGCGTGACCGCCACCCCCGAGGAAGTCATCGTCGACTTCGCCCTCAACCCCAACCCGTTTGCCACCGGCACCCAGGAAATCTCCGTCAACCATCGGTTGATCATGAACTTCTTCACAGCCAAGCGTCTCCTCAGCGCCCTGGCCATGACCATCCAGCGTCATGAGCAGAACTTCGGCAACATCGAACTCGATGTCCGCAAGCGCGTCACCGTGCCGATCCCCCCGGCCAAGTAAGGCCAACCATCCCGCCCAAACCTCCGGCCTTTCCAAAAGGGAAGGCCGGATTGTTTTTCCGATAACAAGACTGTTGCTTCGCGGCATCTTCGTGGCAAGAATATTAAATCTGCAATGCCGTCGTGGCTTAGCCTCGCCCCGCTTCGAGGTTCTGGAGTAAGTCAGATGAAACTCCGCTTGTTGGCTCTCCTTTCCTTTTTGGCTTGTCAAGCCAACGCTGCGGAACCCTCCAAGCCCGCCGTGGCACCAGTCGTCGCCCCGGCAGCTTTGCCTCAGGCCGGTGAAATCGCCCGCCTAGAAATATTCCCCGCCAAGGTTGCCCTGCGCGGCATGGACGACGCCGCCCAGTTGGTAGTTACCGCCATCCTGAAAAACGGCCACGAGGTGGATGTCACCTCAGACAGCAAACTCTCCAGCACACTGGGCGATGGTCTCAAGTTCACCGCAGGCGGCAGGGCCATTCCCGGAACCAATGGAAAGGGAACCGTCACTGTTTCGTTTGCAGGCGCGCAGGCGTCGGTTCCGGTCGAGGTGACCGATTGCGACAAGGTGCTTCCCATTAATTTCCCCAACCAGATCGTTCCCATTTTCACCAAGCTCAGTTGCAACGGCGGCGGATGCCACGGCAAGGCCAGTGGGCAAAACGGGTTCAAGCTCGGATTGCTGGGATTCGATCCGGAACTCGACTTCAACACGCTAGTGAAGGAAGGCCGAGGCCGACGCGTGATGCCCGACTCCCCCGACGCCAGCCTGCTGCTGACCAAGGCGACCGGCGCGATGGCGCATGGTGGCGGCCGGAAGATGGAGCAAGGATCCGACGAATACAAGCTCGTCCGCCGTTGGATCGCCAGCGGCATGCCGTATGGCAAGCCCACCGATCCCACCCTCAAGTCGATCAGCGTTCACCCCGCCCGCCGCGTGATGTCACGCCAATCCAAGCAACAATTCGCGGTTCTGGCACACTACTCCGACGGTTCCCAGGAGGACATCACCCGCCGGGCCCAGTACGAGAGCAACGAGACGGAAATCGCCACCGTTGACTCGGGCGGATTGGTCCGCAGCCAGTCCCTCAGCGGCGAGGCCGCGATCATGGTCCGGTTCCAGGATCAGGTGTCCACATTCCGCGCGGTGGTTCCGGTCAGCCGTGAACCCAAGCCTTTCTCGTTCGCCGAGAACACCGTGGTGGACAAGCACACCACCGCCCGCTGGCGGGAACTGGGCTTGGTCCCCAGCGACATCGCCACCGATCTGGCGTTCCTCCGCCGGGTCCACCTCGACATCACCGGTTCCCTGCCCACCCCCGAGCAGGTGCAAGCATTCATGGCCGACAAGTCGGCTGACAAGCGCGCCAAGCTGGTTGACACCTTGGTGGACAGCCCCGAGTACGCCTACTACTTCGCCGCCAAATGGGCGGACATTCTCAGGGTCAAGCGCGGTGGCGACGCCGCCAAGGCCCAGGGAACCTTCGCCTTCCATGGCTGGTTGCGCGACGCCATGTCCAACGACATGCCCTACGACCAAATCGCCCGGGCCGTGATCGCCGGCACCGGCGATGAATCGATCCATCCCCCGGTGATGTGGACCAAGAGCCTTTCCGGCGTGGAGCAGTATGTCGACGACACGGCGCAGGTATTCCTCGGCCTTCGGCTGACATGCGCCCAGTGCCACCACCATCCCTACGAGAAATGGAGCCAGGACGATTACTGGGGACTTGCCGCGTTCTTCGGCCGCATCGGCAAAAAGGAATTGAGCTTGGGCGCCGACGAATCGAATCAGGCGGTCAAGCGGGTGGTGGTCTTCAGCCAGAAGACAGGCTCAGTCACCAACAAGCGCACCCAGCAGGTCGCCGCCTTCAAGCCGCTGGACGGCAAGCCAATGGATATTTCCCCCGGCACCGATCCGCGGTCACTGCTTGCCGACTGGCTTACCGCGAAGGACAACCCGTTCTTCGCCCGCGCCGTGGCCAACCGCTACTGGGCCCACTTCTTCGGCAAGGGGATTGTCGACCCTCTCGATGACATGCGGCTGACGAACCCGGCAAGCAACCCGGCTTTGCTCGACGCTTTGGCCAAGGAACTGGTTGACAATGGCTTCAGCCTGAAGCAGTTGGTGAAAACCATCTGCAAGAGCCGCACCTACCAGCTTTCCGCGGAACCGAACGACACCAACAAGAACGACAAGCAGAACTTCGCCCGCTATTACCCTCGGCGATTATCCGCCGAGGTGATTTACGACGCGGTTTGCCAGGTCACCGCCAGCCCCGCAGGATTCGGTGGCGTGCCTTCCGACGCCAACGCTCCCCGACGCGCGATCATGTTGCCCGACGAATCGTTCGCGTCCTACTTCCTCGATGTCTTCGGCAGGCCCCAGCGCATCAGCGCCTGCGAATGCGAACGGGTGGGCGAGGCCAACCTGGCCCAGGCGCTGCATCTGCTCAATTCCGATGAAATCCAAGGCATGCTTTCCCGCGCCGGCGGCAGGGCCGACCTTCTTGCCAAGGACAAGCGCGCCGACAGCGAGAAAATCGACGAACTGTTCCTCCGCGCCTTCGGACGCCCTCCCGCGGCGGACCAGAAGAAAGCCGCCTTGGAACACCTTTCCAAGCACGAAAAGGATAAGAAGGTTGGTTACGAGAATATTCTTTGGGCTCTTCTGAACACGAAGGAATTCCTTTTCGTCCAGTAAATTCAGGGATATTCGGCTTCGTTCCGGGTTGGCAATCGCCAACCCGGAGTCTTTTTCATGGCATTAAAATTTGGCCAACCTACCAAAACCAACAATGTTGGCCTATGATTTTCTCCACGGGCGGGTTGGAATAGGTCAAGACGCTTCACCGATCGCCATTCAGCGCAGCGCCAAACCCGTCACGGAGGCCGGACATGGTGGTGCCTATCGTCATACTTCTCCTGGTTGTGGCTTCAGCCATCACCATCGGCACGCTTGCCTGGCGCCGTCAAAAACCCAAGAGTCGCATGGTTTCGATCGTCGGTCTGCTGCGTGAACCTTTGAACCTTTCGGGCGACATGGTCGCCCGCGCCGGTGCCCGGGCTTGGGAAGCAGACTTGGGCGACGGTTCGACCGAGGGCGCCGATGGGTTCGTGGCCAGCGCGGGTCCCATCACCTCGATCGTGCATGATGGCAAGATGTATGTGATCCACTCGTTCCCAACCCCATACGACAACGACACCGGAAAAACCGCCGAGGGTATTCCCGACCTTCGTGTCAGGGCCCTTTTCAATGACCATCGGGCCTGGTTTTCCTGCGACGCGATGGGCCTCGATGGCTCATCCACCGAGGAGGAGGTCCGCTCGGCGTATCGTCAATCGGCCCGTCTCTTTTCCGAGTTGATCGATGAGAACTGCCTTCTGATTTTCCTGCCGGAATGGAACAAATGCTTTCCCATCAACGGGGACACGATCGATGCCTTGGCGGCCGACAACCCTGTCGAGGCCCTGCATGAATCCCAGACCGTGCCGGTGGTGGCGGTTTCCAGCGACGATCCATTGCTGCTCGAAGCTGTCGCCAAGGCGCGGGAAACATGGCCGGCGTTTGTGGAGGCCCTCGATTCCGGGCTTGGCGAGAACTTCGCCGTCAAGGCGCCGGTTTCCGCGGGTGGCAACACCGAATACATCTGGATATCCGTGACAGGCACCGAAGGCGGACGCATCTATGGAATCCTTGCCAACCAACCCGCCGACCTTGGCAACCTGAAGCAAGGGTCCAAGGTTTCCGTTCAGGTGGAACAATTGAACGACTGGATCTACATTTCCCCCGAGGGAAAACCGATCGGTGGCCATACCATCGAGGCCTTGAACAAGGCTTTGGCGCGCAAGCGCAAGGCCTGATAACACCTGCCTCCGAACTCCCCCCCTCCACATGGCCCACTTTTCACCAGCACGGTAGTCCGACCCATGCCTAGATGGTGTAA
>CAWUNZ010000288.1:0-4499 GCA_963923445.1 uncultured bacterium | reverse complement strand
CTTCTTCCCGCCCACCGACTTCCTCAACTGGACCAAGCCGGGCGAGGTCATGCTCGGCAAGCCTCATGTCCTGAAAAACCTCCCCCCGGCATTCGACTTCCATGCGCAGGACAAGGTCACGGGGCAGTTCACGGTCATCACCGACCAGAAGGAACGGGAACGCATCGGCAAGGAAATCTCACCCATCACCCATGTCGGCCCTGGTAGCGCGCCGGTCTATCTGGTTCAGGGCACCACCGACCTGCTTGTGCCCCAAATACAGGCCGAAACCTTCATGTCCGCCCTGAAGGAGAAGGGGATCGCCAACGAGTTGGTCATCAAGAAGGGTGCCGGCCATGGCTGGCTGGGCATGGACAAGGACCTTGAGCAGTTCGCCAAGTGGTTCGACAAGCACCTCGTCAAGGCGAAGTGACGTTCTTACAGCCCATGAAAAGAAGAGGCCGGGGGTTGAACCCCGGCCTTGCATTTTGAAACTTCAAACGCGCGTCAGTCGCGGAAGACCGAGTGGCATTCGCTGCAGCTTGAGTTCATCTTGCCGGCGGCCTTCTTCACATCGGCCCACTTCTTTTCCTTCACGGCGGAAGCAAGGGCCTCGGCGCCTTCCTTCATCATGTCGTTGTATTCGGCCCACTTCTTCTTGGTCTTGGCGCCCATGTCCTTCTCAGGGCCCTTGTGAGCGGTCACCAAGGCGATCGACACCACGCGGTTGGCCAACTGGGTGAGGGGTTCGGCCATCTTCGACTCGTCGCTCTTGGCCACGCCCTTTTTCTGGAGGTTGGGCAGGATCGCCTCGATGCCATCCTGATTGGCGGGAACGAGGCCTGCCTTGGATCCAAAGCCAAAGCCACCCTTGGCGCGGGGCTTGAAGGCGCGCATGACGCTTTCAAAGTCCAGGTCGCCGGCAGCCTTCTTGCCCGCCTCGGCGGTGTTCCCGCCCTTGGCCAAGGCGTCGAGCGCCTCCAGCGTCTTCTTGTTGTCCTTGCCCTGCCAGGCCAGGCCTGTGCCGGCCGCGAGCATGGTCAACGCCAAGCCGAGAGCCATGATGCGCATGAATTTCATGGGGGATTTCCTCTGAAACATCCGTCGGGGGGTGAAAACGAGGCCGAGCCGGTCCAGGAGAGGCACTCGCCTCGGCCCCGGCATCGACTGAAGGCACCTTGATTTTACGGCTTTCAGCCACGGTGACAAGAAACGGGCCAGACAGACCGAAACTGGCGGACCGTCACAACCGGAACGGAAACCGCGCCAAGGGTCGGCTCAGCTTGCGATCGAGATCGCCTGCAGGACCGAATGGTTGGCCCGATAACCACCCTTTTCATCCTTCACCCGGCCGTTTCCGCTGCTGTTGGCGTTGGTGGCCAGGGCAACGGCAAGGTTTTTACCGGCAAGGAAAATCCCGTGCGGATTCACCAAGGCAAGCGTCCCAAGCGCCTTGCCGGCAACCGGATCCAACTGATGCAGCTTACCGGTACCGGGTTGGCCGCTTGTCACCACGGCGATCCAACCTTCGTCGTGCCAGTCGGCATCGAGGGCATAGCCCTCATTGTCACCGCCCAGCTTGAGGTCGTGGCGGACCTTGCCTTGGGGGTCGGCGCACACCACCTTGGGGATGGCTTGCACAAATCCACCCGTGCGAGGTTCGGCTCCGCCTGCCATCAGCATCGAATTGTCCGGGGACCAGCGCAGGAAACGAATGCCCCCTACTTCCTGCATCCGGTCAACCTTGAAAAAACCTGGTAATTCGAACGACTTTTCGGTCGATCCGCCGGCCGAAACGATGGAAACCGCTCCGTGAAGATTGCCCACGGCAAGCCTTTTGCCGTCGTGGGACCATGCCAGCGACATGAGGTCGTCGCCCAGTTTCCGTTCCACACGGGTGGCCCCGGAATCGGCCGCCAAAACGCGCAGCATGCCGTCGCGACCCACCACGGCCACCATCTGCCCGTCGGGAGAGACCGCCACTTTTCTCAGCCACGCCCCGCTGAGTGCCGGACGAGACCAGGCAGGTTTGCCATCGCGCCAAGCCGCCGCGTTGCCCTGACTGTCGGTACCCGCCAGCAACCCCCCTTTGCCGAAGGCCAGCGAGGTGACCCAACCGACAAGGCCCGTGCCCTTCCCCGTCTCCTTGAGCGATTGGTCTTCCAGGCCGAAGAGCCGGATGCCGCCATCGAAGCCGCCGCTGGCGGCGAACGCGCCGGAACCGGCCAGGCAAGACATCTGCGAATCCAGCACCAGGGGCTTGAGCGCCTTGAAAGTGGCGGTTTTCATCGCGCTTGCTCCGGGGCCTTGCGCAGCAGGGCACGGACCGGGTGGGTGCCCTCGTGGGCCAGAGGCAGGGGTTGTCCATTTTGCTCGTAATGAATGGAGGCCGTCGACAACCCGAGCGCCGCGAACCAGGTGTGGAACATGTGGCCGATGTCGAAGGCGTTCCCCTTCACCTCCGTGCCCTCGGGATTGGTCTCGCCGACAACCTGCCCGGGAACGATGCCGGCGCCCGCCATGGCCACCGACCACGCCTCGGGCCAATGGTCGCGGCCGAGGTGGCCGTTGATGCGGGGCGTCCGGCCGAACTCCGAGAGAACCACCACCAAGACTTTGTCGAGCATCCCCCGGGCGGCGAGATCCTCGATGAGCGACGCGATGGCGGCGTCCAGCTTGGGCATGAGCGACAAGCTGCCGTTGAAATGGTCGCCATGGCTGTCCCAGCCGTAGGAGATCACCTTGACAACCCGCACCCCCGCCTCGATCAGGCCTCGCGCCTGAAGCACATGCCGGCCCAGGTCGGAGTTGCCGTAGCGTTCGATGTCGCGAGGGTCGAGCCTCGACGGGTCGAAAAGGTCGCGCCTCGACCTCAGTGTTTCCGCCAGGCGGAATGTTTCTGCGTTGGCGAGCGCCAGCGAGGACCCGCGCGCCCTGCCCCCGATGCGGTCGAGGGTCTCACGGAGCGAAAGCCTGGCCTCGTCCTCGCCGGAAGAGATGTCGGAGGGCCGTTCCAAAAGGGGAGGCGGCTTCCCATCTCCCAAGGCCAACGACGCGTGACGCGCCCCCAGGAACCCGGTCTCGCCCACGAGAAAGCCACCGTTGCCGGGCTTGATCACCATCGAGGCGGGCATGCCACCCGCCATGGGGCCCAGCCAACGCGCCGCGGCCACATTGAGGTACGGATAATCCACGCCCCGATTCTTGGGATCACCCCGCTGGATGCGCGCCACGCCGGCGGAATGGGAGTTGTCCTGGGTGGACATGTTGCGGGCCACGGCAATCTTGGCCGCGTGGCCCGCCGTTTTGGGCAACAGTTCCGAGTAGCGGATTCCCGGAACCGCTGTCTGGATGGAACGGAACGGGCCCCCGAAACGGGTCCCGGGCTTGGGATCCCAGCTTTCAAGCTGGCTCAGGCCGCCATCGAGCCAGATCATCAGCAGTTGCCGTTCGCCGGAGGTAGCTCCGCGGGCGACGGTTCCGGCCATGGCCGCCATTCCCGCCAGCCAGGCGCGCCTTGAAAAGCGGTGTTCCAACACCCGATTCATCGCCTTTTCCTCAATGGTTGACCAGAAACTCGGTGGTCGCCAACAGGGACCATGCCGCGACGCGCCTGGCCTCGGCGGGATCCTTCGCCGAGGCGACGACCTTCAGCACGGCCTCGCGTTCCTCGCCCGAGGGAGGCCGGCACAGGATGGCGAGGAACATTTCATCCACCAGCGCGGCACCCTGAAGCCGTGACAACCGGTCCATCAGGTTGCCGGCGGAAGGGGCGAGCATCGATCGAACCGCCGGATCATTGCGCCAGAACAGGGCCTTCTCCACCGAGGGATGGCCGCCCTCCTCCGGTTCCCTCGGGGGGTGACCAAAAACCTGCCTGAAACGCTTGAGGCGCGCCTCGTCGCGCTTGGTTCCACCCAGCGCGGTTTCGACGCACGCCGCCAAAACCTCTCCCGGCAGGGGGCGCTCGGCGGCGCGGGAGAACGCCGCGGCACCCGCGCCGGCGGAAGGGCCGGAGGCCACTTGGTAAAGACGGGAAATGGCCAAGCCGTGAATCCAGGTTTTCAGCGGCATGCCCTCGCGAAGGGCCTTTGCCAGCGTCTCGAGGGTGGCGGGAAGGGCGGGGGGGTTGCCGGGGTGGTCGAAGTCGGGCGACTCGACGATCCCCTTGCCAAGCAGGGCGCGCGACAGGCGGTTGGCCCAAGTCCTTGCCAGCCTGTCGTCCTCAGCCACCGCCTTGGAAAGCAGGGGCATCATGGGCACCCGGGGCACCCCGGCGGACTTGGTCTTCCTGTCCGGCTTGACGGAGTACTCATCCCCGGCCTTCACCTCGGGCACATCGAGCGGCTTGCGGCCGGGCAGGGCCGGCCCGATTTCCATCCTTTCCATATCGAACACAGAGCTGAACGAGACCTTGCCGGCCACCGGCTTCTCGGAAACCGAGGCCTTGGCCGCGTCGGCGAGCACCATCTGGCGCGTGAAGGCGTAAAGGCCCTGGTAGTGCGCCTGCTTGTAGGAGG
>CAWUNZ010000287.1:0-4522 GCA_963923445.1 uncultured bacterium | reverse complement strand
CCGACTACAAGTACGACTTCAAGAAGCTGGTCCGGGACATCTGCGTGTCCAAGACCTACCAGCGGTCGACGCAGACCAACGCGTCCAACGAGCAGGACACGCGGAACTTCTCCCACGCCGCCATCCGCCGCATCAAGGCGGAAACCTTCCTCGACTGCATCAGTCAGGTGACCGAGACCCAAAACAAGTTCCCCGGCCTGCCGCTCGGTGCGCGCGCCGTGCAGATCGCCGACGGCGCGGTCTCCAACTACTTCCTCACCACCTTCGGCCGGGCCACGCGCGAGACGGTGTGCGCCTGCGAGGTGCGGCTTGAACCCACCTTGTCCCAGTCGCTTCACCTGCTCAATGGCAACACCACCGGCCAGCGGATCCGCCAAGGCGACCTGGTGGCCAAGCGCCTCGCGGCCAAGAAGGAACCGACCGACATCATCGATGAGGTCTTCGTCCGCTGCCTCACCCGCAGGCCGACCGACGCCGAAAAGCAAAAGCTCATGGCCATGGTCGCCTCCGAGACTGACAAGAAGAAGGCCCTCGAGGATGTCTTCTGGGCCGTTCTCAACTCCCGCGAGTTCATGTTCAACCACTAAGGGCTTCAGCGGTCCCCACGGACCGCTTCACCACCGCCGGATTGACTGCCATGACCGCCTGTATTCTCCTGGCCGGCCTCGCGTTCGGTCAGTCCCCCGCCAAGCTGAACTACGATCAGCATGTGCTGCCTTTTCTCATGGAAAAGTGCGGCAACTGCCACTCCGCGGACAAGAAGCGCGGAGGACTGATCGTCACGAACTACCAGAAACTCATGGAAGGTGGTAGTTCCGGTGCGGTCGTGAAGGCCGGCGATCCCGACAAGTCGTCGCTGTACACCACCACGGCCCACAAGTCGGAACCTTTCATGCCGCCGATGTCGCCCAAGGTGGCCGATGACAAGATCGAACTCGTCCGCGCGTGGATCGCCGCGGGCGCTCCGGAAAACGCCGGCAGCAAGGTATTGGCCGCCGGCCCGAAGACCGAGATCGGACTGGCCTCCATTGTGCGCGGCCGACCGGCGGGTCCTCCTCCCATGCCCGCCAAGCCCTTGGCCCAAGATCCGTTTGTTCAGTCCCGCCGGGCGGACGCGGTGCTTGCGGTGGCGTCCAATCCATGGTCCCCCTTGGTGGCCGTGGGAGGCCAGAAGCAGGTCCTGCTCTACAACGGCGACACTCAGGATTTCATCGGTGCCATTCCTTATCCCGAGGGGGTGCCCACCGTCATCAAGTTCAGCCGCAACGGCAGCCTGCTCCTCGTGGCCGGCGGTCGTGGAAGCGCGCTGGGCAAGGTCGCCATTTACAATGTCGCCACCGGCGAGCGGGTGACCACGGTGGGCGCCGAGAGCGACACCATTTTGGCGGCGGACATCAGCCCCGACCAATCGTTGGTCGCCATCGGCGGGCCCGGCAAAATCCTCCGCATTCACTCCACCAAGGACGGCAAGCTTCTCCACGAGGTCAAGAAGCACACCGACTGGATCACGGCGCTTGAGTTCAGCCCCGACGGCGTGCTTCTCGCCACCGGCGACCGCAGTTCAGGGCTGGTTGTTTGGGAGGCCTTCACGGGCCGGGAGTATTTCAACCTTCGCGGTCACACCAACGCCATCACCGAGGTGAGCTGGAGGCTCGACAGCAACTTCCTCCTGAGTTCCTCGGAGGATGGTTCGATCAGGCAATGGGAAATGGAGAACGGCCGCCAGGTGCGCACCTGGAGCGCGCACGCCGGCGGCAGCCTTGGTGCCCGTTACGGCATGGACGGTCGCATTGTCTCGGCCGGACGCGACAAGCTCGTCAAGTTGTGGGACGGCAATGGCGGCGCCCTGAAATCGTTCCCCGCCCTGGCCGACCTCGCCTTGCGCGCCACCCTGACCCATGACGGCGCGCGCGTGGTTTCCGGCGACTGGACCGGCACGGTTTCCGTGTTCACCTCGACCGACGCGAAGAAAATCGGCGAACTCTCCGCCAATCCGCCTCCCTTGGCCGAGCGAATCGCCCTTCTGACCAAGTCGGTTGCCGAAAAACAGGTCGCCGCCGATGCCGCCGCCAAGGCTGAAAAGGCTTCACGCGACGCCTTGGCCGCGGCGACCGCCGAACTGACCATGGCGCAGAAAAACCAGCAGGAATTTCCCGTCCAGAACCGGCAGGCCCAGGAGCAGTTGACCAAGGCGCAGGCTGATATCAAGGCCATTCAGGCCCAGCAGGCGACCCAGCAGGCGCAAGCCGATGCCCGGCAGATGGTTCTGGCCGACCTGCGTCAGTCACTGGCCCGATATCAGGAGGCGGCCCGCAAGACGCCCGCCAACCCGGCGCCTGCGACAGCGGCGCAGCTGGCAACCACTTACATCACCCATGTGGAAAAGGAATCCAAGGAGCATGCCGCCGCTGCCGCCGCCACGGCCGCCAAGGTTGCCCCTTTGCAAAAGACGATAACCGACGCTCAGGCCCAAATGGCCCAGCGCACCCAAGCCATGGCAGCCCTTCCCAAGCGGATCGAGGCGCTTCAGGCCTCCATCAAGGCCATCAACGCGCGCCTGCCAGCCGAAACCGCCGCCAATCAGCAGGCCCAAACCTTGTTGAAGCAGGCCACCGAGTCTTTGGGGCGGGCCAAGGCTTTTCAGGTTTCCGCCACCGTGACTCCCGCCAAACCTTGATTTTCGGCCACTTCCCGCCTTGGCGGGGGCCTGCTATCATCATTTTTTCGACAAATTCGTTGGAGTTCGTGCCATGGGCGTTCGTCGTGACCGTCTCGACCTTTGGATCGCCGATCAGGTGGCTTCCCGCCGCGACAACAGCCCAGCCAAGGTCGCCGAGCGGGTTCGCCGCAAGGCTCGCCTCAAGAAGGCGATCACCGAAGGCAAGTGGCCCTTCATTCCCACCGTGCAAAGCTGGATCAGCGCTGAAACCGGCGTGCCGTTTTCCCAGTTGACGCACGAGGAAGTCGCCGAGTGGGCCAAGTCGCTCTGACGACTTTCAGGTTCCATCGCCAAACGGGGAACCAATGCCGGCGCTCGGCCGTCCAATCAATAGGAAATGTTCTCTTTGACTTGAACACCATTCTGGCGTTCAATGAGAGCGGGATCGGTTTGTCCGTTGGTCTTGGTCTCCGGAAATAGCCCGGAAGACCATCAGGCTGGGAGTGATTCGCCATGGCGCAGTCAATCCGTCGTCGCATGGGCTGGTTGTTTTCGGGATTGGCGCTCGCCGCCTTGGTGCTTGCCCTGAATCCGTCCAACGGATTGGTGCGGGCTCAGGATGCGAAGAAGAAGGACGCCAAGCCTGCCGCCGAGTCCAAGGACGCCGCTGAAGGCAAGGAAGACGCCAAGGCGGGCAAGGAAAAAGACAAGGAAAAGGAAGATAGCGAACCCGAGGCCAAGCCCGGCGCCCCCATCCGGATTGAAGTCCGCACCCAAACCCTCGTTGGCAAGCCCGAGGAAGTGAAAATCACGGCCGATGCCGTGAAGTTCATCAACGAGAAGCTGCGCGCCGCCTGGACCGAGAACAAGGTTCAACCGTCCCGGTTTGTGAACGACTACGAGTTCATCCGACGCGCCTCCCTCGACATCATTGGCCGCGCGGCCAAGACCGAGGAAATCCGCAAGTACATGAACTACCCGTCGGCTTCCCGACGCCCCCAGATCATTGAGGATCTGCTGGCCCACGAGGATTATCCCCGGCATTGGGCAAGCATGTGGTCCAACTGGTTGCTGAGCCGATCCGGCGTTTTCGGCCGGGGCAAGTACCACAACGACCTCACCGTCTGGCTTGAGGACCAATTCGCCCAGAATGTGCCTTACAACAAGCTCGTGAACCAGCTTGTCACAGCCAAGGGCAAGAACACCGAAAATCCTGCGGTGAACTTTATCCTGGCGCACCTGGGTGAGAACACGCCCCAAGCCAAGCGCGCCGAGGAAGGGCAGTTCGAGATGGTCCCCATCACCTCCCGAATCACCCGCCTCTTCCTGGGCATGCAACTTCAGTGCGCCCAGTGCCACGACCATCCGTTCAACAACGCCGTCACCCAGAAGCATTTCTGGGGTGTCAACGCCTTCCTCCGTCAGGTGGAACGCGAAGGCACGCCCCCCATGGAGCGGGCCCGGATGATGACTTATCCCCCCCTCACCCTCGCCGAGAACAAGTCAGCCAACAAGGAAGGGCTTGTCTACTACGAGAAGCGAAACGGCGTGGTGCTTCCCACCAAGGCGACCTTCATCGACGGCAACAAGATGAAACTCGCCGAAAGCCAGGGCCGCCGCGAGCAGCTTGCCGGCTTCCTGGTCGAGCACGAGAGCTTCCCCCGCGCCGTGACCAACCGCATGTGGGGCGTCTTCTTCGGCCGCGGGTTCACCAACCCTGTCGATGACTTCAACGACCAGAATGTGCCGTCGCAGCCGGAACTTCTCGACGGCGTGGCGACCAACTTCAAGCAGTACAACTTCGATCTCAAGAGGTTGATCCGCTGGATCTGCAACAGCGACGCCTACCACCTCAGCTACACC
>CAWUNZ010000286.1:0-4534 GCA_963923445.1 uncultured bacterium | reverse complement strand
AAGGAAGGCGGTTTTGGTCCTTCATTCCCCCCGTGGCAGCGGCCATACCGGAAGTGAAGGATTCGGCCTGGGCGTTCGGGCCCATTGACAAATTCGTTCAATCGGCCCGCGAGGCGAAGGGTATCAGGAGTGCTGGCGATGCCGACGCTGAGACAATGGCTCGCCGGCTCAGTTTCGACCTGACCGGCCTGCCACCTGACCCGACCTGGCTTGCCGAATTCGTTACCGACAGGTCGGCCCGCGCTTATGAGCGGCTTGTCGATCGGCTACTGGCCTCCCCCGGGTTTGGCGAAAAGTGGGGAAGGCACTGGCTCGACGCGGCAAGGTACGCCGACAGCAACGGGCGGGACCGGAACATTTTCTGGTTTCACGCTTGGCGGTATCGCGAGTATGTGATCGAAGCGTTCAACAACGACCTGCCGTACAACCGATTTCTGCGCGAGCAAATTGCCGGGGACCTCTTGCCGGCGAGCACTGCCGCCGAGGCGGATCGACAGAGGGTTGCCACGGGGTTTCTGGCGATGGGGCCCAAGGCTTTCGAGGAATCCAAGCCCGAGGTCTTCAGGATGGACATGATTGACGAGCAGATCGACCTGATCGGGCGATCGCTGCTCGGGCTTTCCATCGGCTGCGCCCGCTGCCATGACCACAAATTCGACCCGCTGCCAACCCGCGACTACTACGCCATGGCAGGAATTTTTCGCAGCACCCAACCGCAGTACGGTCATGGCACCCGGGGCATCAAGGCGACGGCTTTTCACCACACGAAACTTCAACCCGTGGGCCCGGGAGCGGTTGAACTTGCCAAGGAAGGGCAGGAATACCTCGACAAGCTTCAGGAACTCACATTGAAGCAGAACACGGCAAGGTCGGACCGTTACCGCGTGCAGCGACAACTTTCCGACTTCAAGATCAGGCTTGAGAAGCCCGGCGCCGACATCATCAATATCCGCGCAGAAATCGATCGTCTTACTGGTATTTTGAAAACCTGGGATGCGACGGTCAAAGCCGCCGAGGAGGAACTTCGCGACTGGCAGCAACGGGTCCCGAAAATGCCCGGCTGGGCGATGGCGGCTCATGATCTTCCCTCCCCGGAAAATTGCCGGATTCATGTCAGGGGAGAGGTTTCCAATCTGGGAGAGGTGGTTCCACGCGGCTTGCCCAGGGTTTTTCCCCATGAGCAAAGGCAGATCCCTGGCGGTTCCAGCGGGCGACTGGAACTGGCCGATTGGGTTGTCGATCACCGCAACCCGCTGACGGCGCGGGTTCAGGTGAACCGAGTCTGGCAAAGGCTTTTCGGGCAGGGACTGGTCAGCACGCCGGATGATTTCGGGGTGAACGGTGCCCGCCCAAGCCACCCCGAACTTCTCGATCACCTGGCGGTTCGATTCATGTCCGATGAATGGAGCGTCAAGCGACTCATCCGGGAACTGGTGCTGAGCCGAACCTACCGCCAATCATCCGACCCGGTCCCGGAGTCGTTGGAGGTGGATCCCGGTAACACCTGGTTGTGGCGCATGCCCGTGCGACGGATCGATGCGGAATCCCTTCGGGACGCCATTCTCTCTGTCAGCGGGCGCCTCGAACCAGGCCGCCCCCAGCCCGAGATTCTCGCCTTGGTCCACCCCTATCGGGATGGGGAATTCACCAGTTTCAAGCCCCAGTTCGGGCAGGAATTATTCGATTCCCCCAAACGGAGCGTTTACCTTCCTGTCATTCGCGGTGTTCTCCCCGAGGTTTTCCAGCTTTTCGATTTCCCCTCGCCGGAGCGTCCGGCCTCCGCGAGGGACGAGAGCATCCTTCCCGCGCAGGCATTGTTCTTCATGAACAGCCCGTGGGTCATCGCCGAGTCGAGGCGAGCCGCTGCCCGATTGCTCGGCGAATCCTCCCTGGACGATGCCGGCAGAATTCGACTGCTTTACCTGAGGTCGTTCGCAAGGGGGCCAAACGATGCCGAAACGGCCCGCGCCATGAAGTTCGTTTCGGTGCAAGAGAGTTCCGCCGTGAAAGGCGAGTCCCCCGGCGGGCCGAGGCTTGAACGCTGGACGACATTGTGCCAGGCATTCCTTGCGAGCGCGGAATTTCGACTGCTGAGGTGAATACCCATGCCGCTCATCCCCAACCGTCGCGACCTGATCCGCACCGCCTGGGCAGGTTTTGGAAACATGGCGCTTACCAGACTGGCGGCGGCGGAACGGGCCAAGGGAAGCCTCACCCCAAGGGAACCGATGCTGAAGCCGCGCGCGAAACGCGTGATCTTCCTGTGCATGCGCGGCGGCCCGAGCCACATGGAGACATTCGATCCCAAGCCAAGGCTCACCCAGGACCATGGCAAACCCGGCCGCGTGAACAACAGCAAGCTGTTGGGGTCGCGATGGCCATTCCGCAAATCAGGCCAAAGCGGAATCGAGGTCGTTGACCTGCTTCCCGAAACCGCGAGGCAAGCCGACAAACTGTGCGTCCTCCGCGGCATGCACACCGACAACGAGAACCATCCCCAAGCGCTCGAGCAACTCCACACCGGAAGTTTCCAGTTCATCCGACCAAGCCTGGGGTCGTGGATACTTCACGGTCTCGGAACGGCCAACGGGAACCTGCCGGGTTTTGTCAGCATCAATCCGCTGACGGCACTGGGAGGACAACGGTACTACCAAAGCGCCTTTCTTCCAGCGGCCTGCTCGGCCACGCTCCTGGGCGACGCCCAAAGGCCCGTGCCGAACCCCACGGTCGGAAACCTCGCCAGCGGCAGGCTTTCACCGGCCCTCCAGCGGGAACAACTGGACTTTCTTCAAGCCATGAACACGGGAATGGCGGGAAGAACTTCCGACCCGCGTGTCGATGGCGTGATCCAAAGCTACGAACTCGCGTTCAGGATGCAGGATGAACTGCCCCGGGTGATGGATTTCCGGGATGAAACCGCCGAAACGCTGCGGTTGTACGGGATCGGCCAGCCCGGTGAAAGCGCCTTCGCCCGGCAATGCCTCCTGGCCCGCAGACTGGCCGAGGCAGGGGTCCGATTCGTCGAGGTCACACACCTCGAGTGGGATCTGCATGGCTCCCTCAACTCAGGCATGGTTCGCAACTGCGGGCAGATCGACCGGCCAGTCGCCGGGTTGCTGGCCGACCTCGACAGGCGCGGAATGCTCGACGAGACCCTTGTCATCTGGGGCGGTGAATTCGGCAGGACCCCCGATGATCCGACCCAGGACGGCAGAGGGCACAATAACAAGGGATATTGCATGTGGATGGCGGGAGGCGGGGTCAAGGGAGGCCATGTCCACGGTGCGACCGACGACCATGGCTACGAGGCCGTTGACGGAAAGGTCCACATCCACGACCTCCACGCCACGATCCTCCACCTCCTCGGGCTGGACCATGAGCGCCTCACCTTCCGCCATGGTGGCCGCGATTTTCGGCTGACCGATGTCCACGGCCGGGTGGTGAAGGAAATCATCGCCTGACCCAAGGCGCCGATTCGCATGGCGCCGCGCCTTCATCTCCAATGGATGAACGAGATCAAAACCGCGAACAATTCAACGCTTCTCGACAACAATCCCGGGCTTTGACTTCGTCAACCGCGCCACCCCGTCGGGTGTCACTCCCTTGATTCCGGTGAGAACCACCTTCTTGAGCGATTTGCTTTCAGCCAACTTCATCAGCCCCAGGTCCGTGATCCGGGCCGATCCGAGGACAAATTCCTCAAGGTGGGGAAGCGCGGCCACTGCCGCCATGGAATCGTCACCCACCAAGGGCGCGTGGGAGATATCGAGCCTGCGGAGAGTCCCGATCTTGGCCGCGTGACCAAGGCCCTCAGGTGTCGCCTGATTATCGAGGAGCGCGAGATCCTCGATCGGAAGTCCGGCCAGATGGGCGACAGCGGCCCCGGAACTGGCCTTGTCGGCGCTTCCGATTCCACACCTTTTGACACCTTTCATTGATGCCAATGCCACCGCGCCCGCGTCAGTGAAGCGGGTATGGGCGAACCAGAACCTGCCGGCAATCGGCACCCCGGATATCGCCTTCAGTCCGGCATCGTTGAGAGGCGTGAAGTGAAAGTTCACGCTTTCAAGCTTCGAGAGCCCGCCAAGGTGGGAGAAACCCGTTCCGGTGCACTGGGTCGAGGCCAACCCGAGCACCCGGAGTTCCGAAAGGCCAGCCAGGTGGCGGAGGGCCTCGTCGTTGACCGGAGTGAGGGTGAGGTTCAACTCCCTGAGGGCGGACAACCCCGCGATGTGGCGCAGGCCTTCACCCTTGATCGCGCAGTTCGCAAGGTCGAGTTTTCTCAAGGTCTTGACATCCGAGAGACGCTTGAGCCAGTCGTCGGTAACCCGCTCGTTGCGACCGCCCTTTCCCTTGAGCGGATTGTTCCCGTTGTAGAGGTCGATCGAGGCCGGCACATCGAAGATTCCAGCGCCCGAGTCACCCGTGGCCAGGTAAAGCCATTGCGGGCCGGCAGGGGCGAACACCATCCTGCCCCCCATTTCCCGTATTTCGGCCTCCAGCGCCAAACCCGCAGGACGGGCCTTCACCGCGC
>CAWUNZ010000285.1:0-4536 GCA_963923445.1 uncultured bacterium | reverse complement strand
AAGGAGCGCGCCGTCGATGTGCGCCTTGTTGTCGCGACCAACCGGGATCTCCTGGCGGAGGTGGCCGCGGGTCGGTTCCGAGAAGACCTGTACTACCGGGTCGCCGCGGTGGTTGTCGAGGTTCCTTCCCTGCGGGCCCGCAAGGACGACATACCCCTTTTGACAAGGCACTTTTTAGATCGCCTGTCGGTTGCCCATCAGAGGCCGGCCAACCTTTCAACCGGCGCGCTGCGGGCGTTGGAACAGTTTCCCTGGCCCGGAAATGTGCGGCAGTTGCGGTCCGTGGTTGAGGCGGCTTTTCATATGGCCGGCGGCGACGAGATCGGTACGGCGCACCTTTCCTTGCCCCGGGTTGCCGATGACGGGCGCGAGGAGCATGACCTCAACCTGGAACAGGCGGAAAAACGCCTCATGGCCAAGGCCATCGGGCACACGGCAGGCAACCTCACCAAGGCCGCCGAATTGCTGGGGATTCACCGGGAAACACTCGGGATCAGGGCGCGGAAGCACGGGTTGCTGCCGCCCTCCTGATCCCGTTTTTCGAACCTTGGTCAGTTGAGGCTTGGCGGCACAGGGTCCGTCACCAAGGAATCGGCAACGACCACCGGCACAGGCGATTGAATCGCCTCAATGACTTCGCTGCGATGCACCGAGACATCGCGTGGCGCCACGATGCCCAACCGCACCTTGTCGCCCCGGACTTCCACAACAGTCACCACGATAGATCCGTTGATGACGATGCTTTCGTCCTTCTTGCGGGAAAGAACCAGCATGAAAAACATCCCTCCTGGACGCTCCCCGAATGGAAAGACGCTGGCGAGCAGGCCGCGATCAATCGACATTCGGAATGGCGCTGGAGTCCCACCCTCCAGGCGGGACACGATCGAGGGGTTCCGGTTTGCTGGGGAGCCGGATGCCGGGTATCGATCACACCCGTCACGGTACTAGTATCTCGACAGAAACACCCGGGAGTCAACGGCTAACCCCGCAAAATCGGCACAATCAGCGCGGTTCGATCACCGAGAACGGAACCCGGGCCGAGGTGACAGGCTTGCCCGGAGCCTTGCGGTCGGTCGCCGAAATCTCGAGCACGAACTGACCGGCGCGATTGGGCTGGAAGGGGAAGCGAATCAGGTGGAAACGGCGGGCCTCGTCTTCCGGGACGGATATCTGCCCCGTGAATGGCTTCATACCCACCGCCTTGCCGGTCTCATCGAGGACTTTGATGCTGACTTCAACATCGCTTCGCCCGGTTTTGTCGTCCACGGCGAACTGGGATACCACGAAAGTGAGCAAAAATCCTTGGCCCGGGGTGCCCAGCGGAGGCGCCGTTTCGCCCGAGGTGGAATACATCCAGCTGAGGCGGATCAAGGAAAAGCTTCGGGGCACGATCTCGAACGCCTTTTCCAAGGTGCCGGTGCGCCCGGAAAGCCTGTCGGTCACCTTCACCCGGAACAGGTAACGGCCCGGCTTGAGATCCGGATCGGTGTCGGCATAGGCGAAAGTGGGAACCAGATTGCCGGCAAGGGGGCACAGTGCCTGCGATTCCCGAAGTCTCATGTCCTCCTTGGGAAACAGGATGGTTCCCTTGGAATCGATGAATTCAACCCCCAGGGCATACCGGCACAGACCCTCGGGGGTTGCCTGGAGGTTGACCAAATCAAACGAATAGAGGATCAGTTCGCCCGGCTGAAAACGGTCTTGTTCCTTTCGGGCCGCCCCTAGAAGGCCCATGGTGGCGCGCACATTCCGGAATTCCACGCTGCCAGTCGGGGGCATCATGGGCTGGGCTTGGCCGGAAACAAGAGACGAGAGCAGGCAAAACACAAGCATGGGAATCCCTCCCCCAGTGGTTCATCGGAAGGAAACCACGGTGGCCTTCAGCCGTCCCATGACCCGGAGGACTGGAAGGAGGGGGGCCAGGCTGGGCGCGTCGGCCCAGGTGGTGTCCGTGACCTTCACATGTCCGGGTCCGATGCGCCCCTCGCCCAAGGTGGCGTCGAGGCCGCGCCATCCGCCGTCGCAGTACACTTCGGTCCACATGTGGAATCCCAAGGCTGGTTTGCCCGTGGCCCTGTCGGTGATGTAGACCAGCCCCAAGGCGGTGCGGGCCGGGATTTGCCGGGCCCGGCACAGGGTTGCCAGAAGCATGGCGTGTTGCCGGCAGTCGCCCTTGAGGTCGCGGGCCACCTGACCGGCGGTGGCGAACCCGATCCCGCTGGTGGTACCCATCTTCTCATGAACCAACCGCTCCAATGCCTTGGCGACTTCCCATGGCTGATTTCCGGCGGGTATCGCCGCCATGGCGACAACAGCCTTGTCGGTCGAATCAAGGAAAAAGTTGGGGGCCAACGCCTCGGAACCCGGCTGGGGGGATGGAGCCAACGAATCCTTGATCACTTTCAGGTCGAATTCCGAACCCTTGGACGATCCCGCCGCCTGTCGTGAATCGAGGGTGAACGAGGTTTTCGGATTGGAGTCGCCCGGCAATGAAAAACCGTACACCACTTCCACCTTGTTGTGGATGTCTGGCACGGGCTTGTCGAGAAACACCAAGGTCTGCGATCCCAAGTCGGGCAGGGAGGCGCCGCCCGTATCGGCTTTTCGGGCCGATTCCTCCGGAACCCGGTACATGGTGATCGGCCCCAACCCGGGCATGTCCACTCTGGAGCGAACCACTTCACCACCGTCGAGCCACTGGTCCAAGGCCGGAAGCGGGGTGGTTTGGCCACCGATGGTCACCGGGTCGCACACAATCTCGCAGCGGACCAGTTCCTTGGGTTCCGGGGTCAGCTTGCCATCCTTTTCCACCAGGACATCGGTTTTCTCGGGGCCGATGGTGCGCCCATTGAGAACCGTTGGAACCTGAAGCGAAAGCTCGAAGGTGTCCATCTTCCATGCCGCGCCAGTCTTGGCCGCGTTTTCACGCAAAAGGGCGCTTTGCTTCCAAGGACCAATCGCGGTGGGGGGAAGGTCGACTTTTCGTTCCCCGGCGGCGCCTTGGCTTTTGATCAGGATGGTGTTCCCTTGAACGGTTCCCGTCGCGCGTTGATTTCCCTGGTCGAGGTATTGGACGATCTCCATTCGAACCAGCTTTCCCGCGGGATCCTCCACCGTTGTCTGTTCCATGCGCATGGGAACGACCTGACCGTACCTTTTCACGCGAAGGTCCATGAAAACACGGGTTTTGAACTCGTCGGCGGGTTGGAAATGCCTTGTCACGGTCGTGTGGACGCTGCCAGCGCGCGAACCATCGAGGTAGTAGGCCGCGTCCCAGGCATCGAGGATGAGTTCACCGGGGGATTCCGCTACCGGCAAACCGGGCTTGGCGCCGCAACCCTGAACCAAGCCGAGTGACAGGCCCGCCAGCAGAATGGCTGTCAGCAGATGGAGGCTTGTGAAATGACTGCGGCCCGGCAACATGGGTGAACGCTCCGTTCGCATGGATTTCTGGAGGGTTGCTTCGGGATCAAACCTTTCGCGACCCACACGCCTTGTTTAGGATAAGGGTTTGCCTGACGACAGGTTCCCGGGGATTGCCATGTTCGTACCACTTTGGGCGGATTGGATCGCCTTCATCCTGAACTCGCTGATCATTTTCCTCAGCGTGATTCTGATTTTCTTCATCCTCATCCAAAGTGGTAAGGGTGGCGGCCTGGCGGGTGCCTTCGGTGGTCCGGGGGGCCAAAGCGCGTTCGGAAGCCGAAGCGCCGACCAACTCACTTGGTACACCGTGGGCCTCGCGGCGGTCTGGCTTTTGCTGGTGATGTTCGTGGTGGCGTATGTCCCTCGCACTGTGGTCCGGGGCCAGCCTTCGGCTTCGGAGGTGATCGAACCCGCGAGTTCCGCACCCACGCCGTTGGTGGATCCCGGCGCTGAAAAGTGATTTTCTGACATGCTGCGCAGCATGACGGGCCATGGAGAGGCCCGAAAACAGGTCCAAGACAAACGGTTGTCCGTTGAGGTCCGATCCGTGAACCATCGCCACCTCAAGGTGGTGGTGCGCGGTCCCGACTGGTTTCAGGCCAGGGAGGCCGAGGTGGAGAAGGTGGCCCGGCGCTTTGCCAAGCGCGGCAGCCTGACTGTCCACTTGGATTGGAGGACCGACGGGGAATCATCCGGAGGTCGCCTGAACCTCGCGGTGGTCGATTCCTACATCGATCAATTGAAGTCGCGGATTCCCAAGGTGCCGGTGGAAATTCTGGGTGCGATCCTTTTTCTGCCCGGAGTTGCCTCGGTCGGTTCCGCTGAACCTTCCGACCATTCGGAGGATTGGGCGACGGTGGAATCCACCCTGGTCGCCGCCATGGAAAACCTGTCCTCGATGCGCCTGCGCGAGGGCGCGGCGATGCGCAAGGAATTCGTGGAAGCGCGTCAGAGGCTCATTTCCGAAGTCGCCGCGATTTCGGAGCGCGCGCCGAAAATCGTCGAGGCGCATTCGGAAAGGTTGACCCAGCGTGTGCGTCAGGCGCTGGCCCAGGCGGGCATACCGCCGGCGGAGGCCCGCGCCGATGTGGTTCGCGAGGTGGCACTTCT
>CAWUNZ010000284.1:0-4568 GCA_963923445.1 uncultured bacterium | reverse complement strand
TCGCAGAAATAATTGCCGCCACCTGCCAATAGAGGGTGGCTGAAACTCCCGCAAGTCCCTGACCGATGCCATAGCGTTCCCTCAACACATCCGGCATCCAGTCCCTGACCACCCAACCTGCCAGTGCTGGTAAAGTAAAATAGACAACAAGAATCAAAAATGATCCATTGGCAAGTAGTTCGAATAGCGACGGCAAGAAGGGTTCCCTGACAGAAGGTTTTTCCCCATCTCCGCCATCAGGCGCCTCCCGAAGCAAAACAAACAGCGGAATCGCGTACAAGGCGCCAGCTAAACCGCACGCCGTGAATGCGGCGCGCCAACCCAGCATTGGTGAAGCGGCGGCATAACCGCCGAACCCGCCTGCAATCACACCCAGGTAAATTGCCGTCTGGTGGATGCCGACCGCCTTGGATCGGGTCGGTCCCTGATGATGATCAGAAATGAGAGCCAATGCCGCGGGAATGTAAAAAGCTTCGCTGATTCCCATCAGGGTGCGGGTGAGCAGCAACCCCTGGTACGAATCAACCTGACCGGTCAACCATGTCACCAGCGACCAGGCAAACAAGCTGCCGCAGATCACGATCTTGCGACCAAACTTATCCGCGAGGATACCGCCCACGGGGCTAAGGACAGCGTACACCCACTTGAATTGGCCCAGCATGTAACCCCAATCGGCCATGCTGGTGATGTCGGTGATGTCAGCGACAACCGACAGTTTCATGGAAGCCAACATTTGCCGGTCGAGGTAATTTAGAAATGCCACTGGGGTCAAAAGCAGCACCACGAGCCAGGCGATTGGTATGCGGTCAAATTTCATGGCAATTCCCAGACGGTTGGGTCCGCTGACCAAACTTCCGGAGACCGTATTCCGGGTTTTGATTCCCCGCTGATAAGCCACCACCGATTCCTGAAAGGAACCGATGGAAGAGTGACGCGCGGCGCCGGGACTGGTCTGCCTTCGACCCAGCGATTGTTCTGATAATCAAACGCCATCGTCCGTCCGGGAAAACCCTTGTGAGCCTGCGGAAGACTTCCAACCTGGGTTCCATCATCTCCACTGAGGATCCAAATACGGGTTCCGGAAATCGGGGCTGGTGATGCCGCGGCGACGACAGCATGTGGCATATCGGGAAGGCGATGCCAATTGCCGTCCGAGTCGCGACGCCATGCGTCGCGCAGGTAGCGGCGAGACGGTCTGCCTTGGATATCAGGGGACAGTTCAGCACCTCCCATGATGTAAAAATTGTTGTTTATCGCGGCGCAAACGGAAAGTATTCGCGCCGGTCCCGGGCAGGGTAAGCCTTTGACCCATCCGTTTTTAGGATCGGCCAAATCCAGGATCCAAAGGTTGTTGAGAGCTTTTGTCGCCGTGGGTGAGGTGATGCCACCGAATACCATGAGTTTCGAACCCATGACTGTTCCAGTGGCGTAAGCAACCGGAACAGGAATCGGCGGCAGATCCGAGATGTTCGCCTTTCCGTCAGTAATTCGAACTTTGAAAGCCTTTTCCACACAAGTTATCGGCGCGTTGTTGGATGCGCGTGTCTCTCCACCCGCGATAACTAAAAAATCTTTCCATGTCGCGGAAACAGCATAGGCCAGGGGGTGGTGAAGTTTTTGCGGCAACCGAGACCATTGGGAAAGGTTGTCAGCTAAAAGCCAGATGGAATCGTCATATTCCTTCGAACCACCTTCCCAAGGTGGTTTTCCTGGAAAGCGCGCACCACCCGCGGCAATCAGAACATCACCTGGAGCGCCTGCCGCCATGCCCGCGAAACCGATCGAATCGGGTAACGATGGCATGCGTTGCCAACCTGTCTGTCCAAACTCCTGGCAAAGGCTCAGAGTTGCCACTAACTGCAGCAGAACATTCACTTATTACTCCCATTCATGCTTGAATGGCCTGCCAAAGTCCGGTTTCGTGCAACTCCCGCTCGATGCTGGCCTTGGACTTGTCGTCCAGTGATCTGAGCGGAGAGCGAACCGATCCAACCGGGGCCCCCAGAAGGGCCATGAGATGCTTGGCTGCCGCCATGTAGCCATGTCTTGCAAGCAGGCGAATGATGCGCACCGATTGAGCCTGCTCCAAGCGGGCGGTGGCGAGGTCTCCAGACTTGAATGCGGTGATCAGGCGGTTGTAAATTGGCGCGGCAAAATTGTAGCTGCTGCCCACCGCGCCCCGCACTCCGAATGCGAGTGAAGCCAGCAAGGCCTCGTCGATTCCGAAAAGGATGTCGAAGGCCGCCGAGGAATGGTTGAGGCATTCAAGTAACTGGGGAAGGTCGGGGTTTGAATATTTGATTCCTGCGAGTTGGGGTATTCGCTCGGCTGCAAGTTCAAGGAACGAGACCATTCCCAGTGAAACCCCTGTCAGTGGCGGAATGTCGTAGTAGTAAAAAGGCAATTCGGGTGCCGCCGCCGCGACAGGAGCCATGAATCCGACCAGGTCATCGACACTGGCCGGCTTGAGATATGATGGAGCCACGGCGGATATGGCGTGCGCCCCGCATTTTTGAGCCGAACGCGCCAACACCATGGCGTCCGCCTGGCAGGCACTTCCCACATGCGCCACAACCTTGAGGGTACTGCCCCGGGTGACCCTCACCCACGCATCTGTCAGGGCAATCCTTTCAGCCGTGGTCATCGAGGAGCATTCGCCTGTGGTGCCGCAGACGAAGGCCGCAGCGACACCGTTGGCCGCCAACTGCGATGCTTGGGCCTCCACGGCAGAAGTGTCAAGGTTTCCCTCGTGGTTAAACGGAGAGTGAACAGCGGCAACAAGTCCTTCCAATTGGTATCGCATTGAGCCAGTCCTGATTATTTGGAATTCAAGGCGCGATTGAAAAAGGCGACCACGGGCGTGACATCCTTGAGGCCGTGCGGGTGATGATCCTGGCCAGGCTTGACAACGCGTTCAACCGGGCCGCCCATGGACATATACCGATCATAAACAATGTCTGAATTTTCCTTGGCAGGGACCACGGTGTCGGAGTCCCCGTACACGAGGAGCAACGGTATTTTCATCTTGGCCAATGGTGCGAGGTTATTCACTGGATTGGACTTGAACGCGATTGCGGCGGAATCATCGGAAAAATCGTAGGCCTTCAGAAGCTTCGCCCATTCAGCCTCAGATCCTTTGCCCGCTCCCAGGCCCTTTGGTTTTCCCCCCGGCCAGCTTTTGAAGTCGCAAACGGCATTGTCGAGGTAAACAGCCAGAGTTTTGTCGGGGTGCGCCGCCGCCCAGTTCATGCAGTAGAGTCCACCCCGACTCAGGCCTATCAACCCCGGGCGCGGATGAAGGCCATGGTCCTTCACCATCGCCTCGTGAAAAGATTCCCACGCCTTTATGGCCTTGTTTGATCCAAAGAGATCGGGTGCGCGCAGGTAAGCCAAGTGCCAGCCTGCCTTGACAAGCGCCGTGTCGGCATCGGCGAACGCTCCGAAAAATTCCCCTCTCCAGATCCAAGGGTTGCCTGGCAAAGGCTTATCCGGAACCACCATGATCGCCGTGGTGTTATCGAATTTGAAATCGTGTCGTGTGAAACCGTTCCATTTTGACTTCGATCCTTCCCACGGCTTGGATTCCGCTTTCACCTGGCCGATGAGCAGCGCCATCAAAATGAGTCCGATTCCAATATCTTGCTTGAGTAAACAGAGCATTCCTCGGAACATGGATTTGATTCCTGAAAGTTGCCGGCATGACAGGGCATCATCATGCGTTTTTTTAACTATCCGTTCAAGCTTCTGATGCTCGTCATGATGGTGGTTGCCTCAATTGTCGCGGGGGGACTCGTAATGAGTCAGCCACCAGGAGGCCCTCCCCCGTTTGAATTGGGGCGATTGCTGCCACCCGGTTTGCGACAGCAGTTGGATTTGACCCCTGAGCAATTGAAGGGGATTGAGGAGCTGGAGGCGGAGGCAAAAGGCCGGTTAGAAAAAATCCTGACCAAGGAACAGCAAAAAATGGCGGTTTCACCCGGGCCAAGGGGCAGGTTTGACCGTGGCAGCCCCTTCATTCCAGTTCTCGCTGAAAAGCCCGGACCAATCGTCGAGGTGCCGGAAAGCCTTGCGGTGGTGTCGGAAGGTGGCGCACCCAAACTTGAACTGACGGGTGATGCCTTTGAAGGGGCGTTGGGTGAGCCGGGAAAGGAGGGCGGTTACCGGGGAATCCGCCTCCCATCGGGCAACGATAAAAACAGTGATGGAACGCGCTCAGGCTCAGCGACTTTCACAGTGAACGGGTTAAAGCCCCAAGCGGGGCGATGGTATTCCCTCAGGGTGCGCCTGCTTGTTCAGGATGGTTTCAAGGTCAACGGTGAAAACCAACCCCGGTTCACGGTGGCGTTTTCCAAGGACAAAGGCAGCAACAGCCTTGACTCGGTTTCCAAGTCATTCGGTGAATCGATTAACAGAGACCGGGTGAGCCTTGCGGATGCCGGAACCAACAAAAACCTTGGGCAATCCTCTTGGCGATGGTACGGTTTCGACTTTCGGACCCCTTTTCCGGAAGTTGACACACTTCGAATCACCGCGGGGTATGAGGGCGGTGCGGGTATCGGAACCGATTC
>CAWUNZ010000283.1:0-4624 GCA_963923445.1 uncultured bacterium | reverse complement strand
GAGCTAAGGCTGCAGCTGTTGCGTGTCGGTTCGCCCCCCGTCCATGCCGTGCTTCTCACCCACTACCACGCCGACCACCTGCACGGCCTGGACGACCTTCGCCCCATTCCCTTTCAGATAGGCGGCCCGGTGCCCCTGCTGTGCGACCAGGAAACCGAACTGCGGGTTCGCCAGGCGTTCAGCTACGCCTTCAGCCATGGCGCGCAGTCGCTCACCGCCGGATTCGTTCCCCAGATCGCCCTGCGACGGATCACCCATGAGCCATTCGAGGTTCTGGGCGAACGGGTGGTGCCGGTGCCGATGGAGCACGGCCCATTCCATGTGCTGGGATTCCGCGTCAGGAACCTGGCCTACTGCACCGATGTGAAAGAGATCCCCAGGTCCAGCTGGCCCCTGCTGGAAGACCTCGACACGCTCATCCTCGGCTGCCTGCGCCGCCGACCGCACCCGGGGCACCTGAGCGTTTCCGAGGCGCTCGACATTATTGACAAGCTTCAACCCCGGCAGGCCTACCTGACCCATATCGGCCACGAGCTGGACCATGCCACGCTGGAGGCGGAACTGCCCCCGAATGTGCGGGTGGCCTACGACGGGCTGAGCCTCGACCTGCATTGACCCGCGGACGGGGGGTGAGGGTATGGATGCCCCACGATGAGCGCCTCCGTTTCCAGCCGGGTTGCCGACCTGCTGACCGCCCATGGTCAGGGTCATTTGCTTCAATGCCTGCCAACGGCCGACCAAGCCTATGCCGATAGCATCTCCGGGCTTGATCCGGCGCTGCTGGCGTCGCTTTTTCGGGGCGAGAACCTGGCTCCCGCGCCCGACCTGAGCGCGCTGGAACCGCCCCCCGTGGCCCCCGCCGGCAACGATCCGGCCGCGCGCGCCGCGGGCGAGGCCGCCCTTCGGGCCGGCGCCATCGCCATTGTGCTGGTGGCCGGGGGCCAGGGAAGCCGCCTGGGGTCCGACCTGCCCAAGGGTTGCTTTCCCGTCGGCCCCGTCACCGGGGCGACGCTTTATCAGATTCATGCCGAAAAGATTGTCGCCTTGGGCCGCAAGTACGGCCGCGCGCCCGTTCTGCTCATCATGACCAGCGGCGCCACCGACGAGCCAACCCGGGCCTTCTTCGCCGAACATGGCCATTTCGGGCTCGACCCGGCCCAAGTGTGGTATTTCCGGCAGGGGGAAATGCCGGCGCTCGACCGCGACACCGGCCGGGTGCTGCTTGAGGCCCCCGGAAAACTGTTCACCGCGCCCGACGGCCATGGTGGCTGCCTGGCGGCGCTTTCCCGGCAGGGCTGGCTCGACAAGCTGGCGGCGCGGGGGGTGGGGCACCTGTTTTATTTCCAGGTGGACAATCCGCTGGTTCACATCGCCGATCCGGTTTTCATCGGCCGGCACCTGCTTGCCGGTTCGCAGGCCACCAGCAAGGTGATCTTCCGCCGCGACGCCGCCGAAAAGCTCGGGGTTTTCGCCCGCTCGCGCGGCCGCTGCGCCATTGTGGAGTATTCGGACCTTCCTCAAGCCATGGGCATGGCCAAGGCGGCCGACGGTTCGCTTGTGTATGGCGCCGGCAACCCCGCCATCCACCTGTTCAGCGTGCCGTTCCTGGCGCGCGCCGCCGCCGGCGACAGCCTCATGCCCTACCACGCCGCCATCAAGAAGGTTCCATTCTGGACCGAGGAAACCGGCCCGGTCAAACCGACCAGGGAAAACGCGATCAAGTTCGAGAAGTTCATGTTCGATGTGCTGCCCCACGCCGAGCCATGGCTGCTGGTGGCGACGCCGCGGGATGACGAGTTCGCCCCTCTCAAGAATGCCGAAGGCGCCGACAGCCCCGCCGAGGTGCGCTCGGCGCAATCGAGGCTGGCGGCGCGTTGGTTGGCCCGGGCGGGAGTGCCGGTACCGGCAGACGAGCACGGCAATCCACCGGCCCCCATCGAGATCTCGCCCCTGGCGGCGCTTGAACCCGCCGACCTCGATCCCGACCGCCACCGCGGCAACGATTGGTCCAAGCCTGTCTTCATTGGTCCTGATGAAAAATGGAAGGAATCCCCATGACAAAGCCCACCTCGGCACCGCGCGCGCTCATCATGGCCGGCGGCGGCGGCACCCGTTTCTGGCCCCGCAGCAGGCAGAACCTGCCCAAGCAGTTCCTGGCCATGCGCGGGGAACGGTCGCTGCTGCAGGAGACCGCCGACAGGCTGGAAGGCCTGGTGGCGGGCCGCGACCTGATGGTGATCACCGGCAAGGCCCATGTGGGCCGCACGCGCGAACAACTGCCGGAAGTTCCCGGCAACATGATCATCGGTGAACCCACGGGCCGCGACACCGCCCCGTGCGTGGCGCTGGCCGCCGCCCTGTTGGCGCGCACCGACCCCGACGGCGTGTTCTTCACCTGCCCCGCCGACCATGTGATCGAACCCGCCGGCATGTTCCGAAAGGCGCTGCAGGCCGCCGCGCAGGTGCTGGAGGACCATCCCAACGCCTTTGTCACCATCGGCGTGCCGCCGACCTTCCCCTCCACCGGCTACGGCTACATCCATCGTGGCGACAGCATCGGATCCCGATTGGGGGTGGATGCCTTCAAGGTGCGGTCGTTCAAGGAGAAACCGCCGGTGGAAACGGCCCGCCAGTATGTGGCCTCGGGCGAATACCTGTGGAACGCCGGCATCTTCGCGTGGAAACCCCGGGCGGTGCTCGAGGCCCTGGGCAGGCACAAGCCGGCGCTGCGCGATGGCGTGCTGAAGATCGCCGAGGCATGGGACGGCCCCAACCGCGACTCGGTGATGGAGGCTGTTTTCCCCACCCTTGAGAAGGTGAGCGTGGATTACGCGCTTCTGGAAAAGCACGACCAGGTGATGGTGCTGGGGGCGCCGTTTCAGTGGGATGATGTCGGCAGTTGGCTGGCGCTGGAGCGCCTCAACCCGCAGGATGCCCATGGCAACACGGTGCTGGCGGAGCATGTGGGGGTGCGCACCAAGGGTTGCGTGGTGGTGGCGCCGAAGGGGCGCACGGTGGCGACCTTGGGGGTGGAGAATTTGCTCATTATTGAGGATGGCGATTGCCTGCTGATCGCCCGCAAGGAGGACGAGAGCGCGGTGAAGGAAGTGGTGGAGGAACTCAAGCGTTCGGGCAGGTCTGACAAGCTGTGAGGCCGCCGGGGAAGGTGCTGGCGGTGGATCCCGGCGAGCGCCGGGTGGGGTTCGCGATCAGCGATCCGGATCGCAAGTTCGCCTTTCCGCTCAAGCAGTTGGAGCGGAGCACCCCGGCCCGGGACGAGGCGTTCCTGAAGGCGTTGGTGGCCGAGGAGGAACCGGTGCTGCTGGTGGTGGGCCTGCCGCTGCGCGGTCTGGGGGAAGAGGGCGAGTCGGCGCGCAGGGCGCGGGAACTGGGCGACTGGATCGCGGATGTGACCGGCTTGCCAATGGTGTACCACAACGAAAGCTATACGACGAAAAACGCCGAGCGGGTGCTGTGGAACGCGGGGTTATCGCACGCCCAGCGCAAGGCGCGCCGCGACGCCATCGCCGCGCAGGTGCTGCTCACCACCTGGATCGAGGCGGGTTGTCCGGAGGAGTAGGGGGATGGCCGACCATTGACGGCACTTAGTGGCCGAATGATTTTGTTGCAAAGCCGGGCGGCATGGCTGTTGGTTATTGCTAAAGTGGCAGGCCCACCAGCGGGGCAATGATAATCCTTGCCATTGACATTTCCAGCATTCTTGCAATTCACCTATTCATCATTATTTTGCAAATCTCAATCCGAAGTTACCCGCATGTTTTTGAATCTCTTTTGCATAGGATGCAACCTATGCCCATGGTCCGAGAACAAAAAAATGCTGACAGGTCCCCCCGATAAGTATGCTGATGCCCCGGTGGATCTTCCGAGCACCATCAGCTCGGACCTCCTCCGGCAAGTCAGGCGCAACGATCAGGAAGCCTGGGTCCGCATGGTGAGCGTTTATTATCCCATGACTTACGGCTGGTGCCGACGCGCTGGCCTGCAACCCTGCGACGCCTCCGATGTGTGCCAGGAAGTGTTCGCGAACATCGCCTCTGGCATCGCCGGCTTTCGGCGGGAAAAGCCCGCTGATACTTTCCGAGGGTGGGTGCGAAGAATCACCCAGCGTCGCATCGCCGATTTTCGCCACAGGGGCAAAACCCTGCCCACCGCCGTGGGTGTCGGGCATTCCGACGACAGGCTTCGCGACATTCCGACCACGGCAACCGAATCCCCGTCAAGCCACCCATGGCAACGCCCCGGCATTCATGAAACCCTTGAGCAGGTAAGGTCCGAGTTCGAACGCGTTTCGTGGCAGGCTTTTTGGCGGAGCGCCGTGGACGGAGAGGCCGGGACCGCGGTGGCCGAGGAATTGGGGATATCGCCCAACGCGGTGTACCTGGCCAAATCCAGAATCTTGAGGCGACTTCGGGAACTGCTTCGGCCAACCCCCGGAGACCAGTCCGCATGAGCGCCGCGCAACCCACGCGCGACCAGTTGCGCGCCTACCTGCTGGGCCGCGTCACCCCTGGCGAACAGGGAGCCATTTCACTTTACCTGGACGCCCATCCCGAACTGCTCGACCAGATGACCGAGGCGGACACTTCCGACGATTCCTTGCTGG
>CAWUNZ010000282.1:0-4627 GCA_963923445.1 uncultured bacterium | reverse complement strand
ACGGCATTGATCCGTCCATGCAACCGTGTCCTGCCCATCCACAGCGCGACCATCGACGCACCCAGGAGGAGCGTGACCGCCGTCACGGCAACCTTCAGAACTCCAATGACGGCTGTACCCTGTAGCACGTTTCTCACAACTCCGGCAGTAACCAAGTCAGTCCGGTTATCCTAGAATGACAATTGTCATATCCTCGGGAAAAGCGGAATTATTGCCATGCGACGCCAAGGTCGCGCCGGGTTCACCCTCGTGGAACTGCTCCTGGTGGTGGCCATCATCGCGGTTCTGATCGGCTTATTGCTGCCGGCCGTGCAAAAGGTGCGTGAGTCTGCATCCCGCATCAAGTGCCAATGCAACTTGGGCCAGATAGCCTTGGCGACCATCCACCACGAACAAACATTTGGAAAATTCCCAAGCGGGTACGAATCGAAATCCGCCCAGGGAAATCCCACGGGCTGGGGTTGGGCCGTGACGATTCTGCCATTTCTCGAGCAGGAGACGCTTTTCAGGAAACTGGTGTTGGACAAATCCATCCTGGATGACGACAACGCCCCTTTCCGGGAAACCAGATTGCCGATTTTAATGTGCCCAAGCGATTGGATGTCGGAAGCCCACGAGATTGAACTTCCCGCGCCTGTTTCCAAACCGGATGAACCACCGCCCTCGCCCCATTTGATGAAATTCAGTCCCAGCCAATACACGGCTCTGGCAGGAAACCTCGCGACCGACTCCCTGCAAAACAACGGCATCTTATTCCGCGACAGCCAGGTGAAGGCTGATGAGGTCACCGATGGACTGACCAACACCCTTCTCCATGTGGAAAAGGCCAGCCGGGTCGGGCAGGCGATCTGGCATGCGGCCCTGCCGGGAGTGACGGTACGCCCGCCGATACCCCGGGGGCAGGAATTCGCACCGGTGGAAGCCGATGCGGTTTATCCCTCCGCTTCACTGGTGCTGGCCACCACGCGGGGAATTGATCGATTGGATTCCGGAAAAAAACCTTCCGACACTTTCGGATCGTTTCACCAAAGCGGCGCGAATGGTGTCTTCGCGGACGGCCATGTGGAGTATCTCTTCGGCACCCAGCCAGAAAGCCTTTTGGCCGCCTGGGCGAGTCGCGCTGGCGGTGAACCCGCCGGCTCACCTTGATAGCCTGGAAAACCGAAAGGGGAACGAGCCTCTCCCTGCCCGCTCCCCTTCCCGGATTGTCGCGTTGTTCGTTCCGGAGCGATCAGTCGCCAAACTCCGGCTTGCGTTCGCTCAATTGGTTCTGAAGCCGCTGCACGATACTCGAGTGCATCTGGCTCACGCGGGATTCGCTCAGGTCGAGCGTCGCGCCGATTTCCTTCATGGTCATGTCCTCATAATAGTAAAGGATCATGATCAGTCTTTCGTTGCGGTTCAGGCCCCGGGTGACCAGCCGCATGATGTCGCGGTTCTGGAGCCGGTGCGTGGGATCTTCCGCCTTCTTGTCCTCGAGGATGTCGATCTCGCGGACATCCTTGTAGCTGTCGGTCTCGTACCACTTCTTGTTCAGGCTGACCTGGGTGACGGCGGTGGCTTCGGAGATCTGCTTCTGGAACTCCTCGAGGGAGATTCCCATCTTCTCCGCCATTTCCTCGTGCCGTGGCGGGCGACCGAGGGCGGCCTCGAGTTCCTTGCGGGTCTCCTCCATCTTGCTGGCCTTGCTGCGCACAAGGCGGGGAACCCAGTCCATGGTCCTTAGCTCGTCGAGCATGGCTCCGCGGATGCGGGGCACGCAGTAGGTCTCGAACTTCACGCCGCGGTCGAGGTCGAACGCCTCGATGGCATCCATGAGGCCGAAGGTTCCGGAGCTGATGAGGTCGTCAAGCTCGACGCCATCGGGAAGGCGGGCCCAAATGCGCTCCGCATTGAATTTGACCAAGGGGAGATAGCGCTCCACGAGCAAGTTCCGCAGTTCGACGGCTTGCGTCGTGCGAAATTCCTTCCAAACCTGCTGAATATCAATTTCCACATGCGTTGGCATGGTCGCGGCACTCCCCCGTCGAAGCCGGCGCGCGCAAGGGGATTTCCGGGCTGACGCCCGACCTGACCATGGAAACCGATCCCTCCACGCGGCACGCCCCCCGGCATGCCGACGCTTCGCAGGAATCCTGCCCCGCGGACTGGTTCTCCCCCGGCCCGAGGCCGGAATCCTCCTGATATGAATGGCGTTGGGCGCCATTCACCCCAAATTCATTTCGGAAAGTCGCGCTTCTTTCTCCACTCTTTTTCCACATCAGCGGAAAATATGAGCGGCCAGCCGCGCGCTATCCGTCGCGAGTCCCAGGAACGGAACCCCCGTCCCCTTCCTGGAAGAATTCGCCGCAACGGGGCCTCAAGTCACCTGGGTCACAGGAAAAATGACGCCTCGTCGCGGGGGCGGGCAATAAGAAGAAACGGTTGGGCGGGTCAATACGAATGAAGGGTTTTTAGGCCATAATTCCGTTGTAAAGTTTACCGGGCTTGCGATTTGGGCTGATGTTCAGGAATGGGGCGCCCGGGGGGCTTGTCCACCAAAGAGTACGCGAAGCATAAAAATAAAAACAAATTAAACTATTAAATAGATCCAGAGTAATGAATATGCCCCGCGACTCTCAATGCCTGATGGCCCTGGTGACGCGCGTCATGACGCGGTAGCTCCAGACGGTTTTACCGGCCCTGTCAATCTCGACGGCTCCCCGTTCGTTTCGGCTGGTCACGATCACCGTCCCGGCAGGTTGCCAGGCCGCGAACACCGGCATCTCCGCGGGCGCCTCCCACACGACCTTTCCCTCGGTGTCGTACTCGACCACGCGCTGGGCCTCGAGTTCAGGCACCAGGACATGCCCGTCGGCGCGCCAATCAATGCGCCCACCCGAAGTCTTCACCTGCACCGGAATCTGCCCCAATGGACGACGGTGCCGGTCGAGGCGGACAAACCGCGAGCGCGTGCCCTGCGTGTCCTGAAGGACCAACCCGGTCTCACCGGTGGCAAGACGCTGGCATTTCATGATCTTTTCACCCGGAAACTCAAGCCGGCGAACCTCCTTGCCGTTGGCGTCGATCTCATGGACGGAATCGGCGGTCGCGACAAGCACCCGGCCATCCCCCAGGCGCTGGGCGGCCAGGGGCATCTCGATGGTCCGTTCCCAGAGCACCTGATTCCGCATGTTGCGGACAGTCACCTTGTTGCCTGCATGCTCGGCCAGGAGCACGCGCCCACCGGGAAGAGGCTCGGCATCCAACGGAAATTGGAGGTCTGCCAATTCCGCAACAGGCTCGTTCCTGCCGTCCAGGTCCTGAACGGAGGACTGGTCGAGCAGCACCACAAGTGTCCGGCCCAAGGAACCGGCGGGCTTGCCCCGTCTCGCGGCCCAGGCCGCCCAAAGTTCCCGGCGCCGTTCCCTGCCAGCGGGTTCCCCGGGCCAGGGCGCCGCCTCGGGACCGTTGTTCCCGGCCAAGGCGTAAAGCGCGTCCTCAATCGCCACCCCCTCGGCCAGCAGGGCGCCGGGGATCAGCTCCAGCAAGGCCGCGATGGCGGGTTCGGGATCAGGTTCCCGCGCCATGTCGAGCGCCAATCCGAGGCGGACTTCGCGGCTCGGGTCGCGAAGCATTCCGCGGGTGGCGTCCAATTCCCTTCCAGCCGAGCGAAGAGACCGCGCCGCCGCGAGGCGGATCAACGGTTCAGAATCCCGCAGCGCCGAGGCCAGCGCCCCCGCGGTCACGGGTGACCTGGCCAGTGCCTTGAGCCCGTCCATCACTTCCTCGGCGCATCCCACATCCTCCGCGGAGGGCAGATATCGCAAGAGGGCCTCCTCAGCGCCCGGGGGACGGGAAGCGACCAGTCGCCTGACAACCGATCCGATCACCCGCTCGGAATGCCATTCCCGGATTTTCTCCAGGCAATGGCGGGCGCGGTCGGCGACCTCGGGATCCTGATCGCGCGCCGCCTCGATCAAGTGGGCGCGGCAAACCGGACCCAACCGGACCAACTCAAGGGTCGCCTCCTCACGAATCTCAAAACGATCATCCGACAGGCGGGTCAAAGCCAGGCGAATCCGGCCGATGGTGTTCGCGTCAGCGGAACGCTTCCTCAGATGCTCAACCAACTCCTTGCCGTCATCTGGCAGGCCCACGGTCTTGAGGATGGCTTGGTCGTAGGCGTCCCCGATGGGACCAAGTGGAGGCAGGCCCTGACCAGGGAGCGAAAGCGCGATCAGAAAGCTGGTCCACATTTCGTGATTCCACGCCACCAAGGGGCCAAGGGTCAACGAGTGTAGGGCATGATCGGACCGCTGGAAAGGCCGGGTCAGGTTCGAGGGCGTCGCCTGCAAGGGAGACGATCCAGATCGGGGCAACCGGGCGGCAGCACCGCATCCTCGGGCAACATGTTGGGAATGCCATCATGGATGAGGTAACGGGTTTCGCAGCGGGTGCAGACCAATGCCGGCATGTCGCGCCCTTCCTGAGGCAATTCAAGCCTGACAGGAGCGGTCGTGTCGAGCGGGCAACGAAGCATCGCGAGAAATTCGGGGGAGATCATGACGAAGCGTTTCCGGCGTGGTCATGAAAAAGCCCCCGAGGCGTGTTATCGCGACGGGGGCCGAAGTAGTCGGGGGGTGGA
>CAWUNZ010000281.1:0-4692 GCA_963923445.1 uncultured bacterium | reverse complement strand
GCCCAGGTGGCCCTCAACGAGGAGGCGCTGTCGCTGTCGATGGGGCCTCCCGGCGCCGGCAGCAAGATCCTCATGACCGAGGAGTCGATCGTCTTCCAGGTGGGCGAGACCATCATGACCATCACCGCCGAGGGCGTGGTCACCGAGGCCCCCAGCGTCGAGGTGAGCTGCGACGACACGAACATCAGCATCAGCGCCGAGGGGATCAACGAGGAGGTCGGCGAGGTCACCCGCGAGATGAACGCCGAGGGGCACAACCTCACCGCCGCGGAAACCGAGCTGAATGTCGGCGTGGAGGGCATCGCCGGCGAGGCGCCCACCCAGGAGCTTGAGTTCGAGGCCGCCTCCGAGCTGAGCGCCACCGAGAACTCCATCACCGGCGACGCCATGCTCTCGCAGGAAGCCGCCATCACCATGATTGAATGACCGCGCACCGGAGGCCCACGCCATGAACTTCCCGGATTTGCCCGACAACCACTTCGGACCGTTCCTTGCCGCCTGCGGCGGCTTGTCGGAAAAGCTGTCGCGCGTCATCCCCACCATTCAGGACTCCCGCAAGCGGTCGATGCTCGCCCGGATGCTTGAGGGATTCAAGCAGGGGGTGGAGGCGTTCGAGGAGCAGGCGATTCCGGAATTCGAGCGCACCCACCGCGAGCTTCAGGCCTCGACCGAAAAAACGATGGGCCTTCTCGACGACCACAAGGCCCTCACCGCGCGCATGCGGGAAATCCGCGACGAGCTTGCCGCCAAGGTGGAGGCCGCCGAGGCCGCCAAGGCCGAGCCGAAACCCCCTCGCAAGCCTCCGGCCCGCCCGTCGGTCGCCGCCAAGCCCAAGTCCGAGGCCCCTCCGCTCCTCGAGGGCGACATCCTCCGCGGCCTGCTCCTGTCCATCCGCAAGCCGCCCGAAACCCCGCCAAGCGGCCTTCGCACCACCGGAAACATCTGGGAGAACTGGAAGCCCGGCGGAGGCCCCAAGTCATGACCGTGCTTTCCGGCCCCCTCGACCAGGCGATCCGGGAAACGGTTCACCGCTCGGGCGGCGTCGACCTGTCGGGCGATCCCCGAGAATCCCTCTCCCTGTTGGCCGCCCCGATCACCACCCTCTTCGATCTCTCCGACGAGGGCATGGCGCTTCTCAATCCCGAGGCCACCGTGGAGCGGCAGGTTGAGGCATGGCTCGATGCCGGGTGCGTCGCCGATGCCCGTCGCCTGCTGGCCCACGCCCTGCCTCCCCGGCACGCCCTCTGGTGGGCGCTCTTGTGCCTCACCGAGGCGCATCATCGGAACCCCTACCCCGACACTGTCGCCTCGGCGTTCGCCACTGTTCTCGATTTTGTCCTCGGCCCGACCGACGCCGGACGCAGGGCCTGCCTCGAGGCGTCCAACCAGGCCGGATCCACCACCGCCGGCGGCGTGGTCGCCAGCGCCGCTTTTTTGTCGGGTGGAAGCATGGCCCCCGCCGACTGCCCGCCCGTGCTGCCCGGGGCGCACCTGTGCGGGCGCATGTGCGGCGTGGCGGTCTACCTCGCCTCGGTCCGTTTCAATCCCGCCAAGTACAAGGCGCATCTGGCGCATTTCATCGCCGTCGGCCTGGGGGTGGCGCGCGGCGAGGTCGAGATTCCCGAAACCCCCGCGGAAACAGCCGTGGAGGCACCCGCCCCCGTGGCGGTTGCCGAGGTTGAAAAAGTGGCCGTGCCGGCGGAGAAGGGGGGCACATGGGCGTCCTGAGCGTGCTGCAACCGACGGCGAAGGCGGCGGAGGCCCTGGGCCGGGTCATGGATCCCCGCAAGGTTCCCGCCGCGTTGGGCGGTCTGGCGAGTTCCGAGGCGGCCCAGTTGCTGGCGCGCGAAAACCCCCGCATGGCCATCCGCCTGATCGCCGCTTGGCTGTCCACGCGCGAGGCGGTCTGGTGGGGGGCGCTGTGCCTGGCGCAGGTGCGCAAAAGCAACGCCGACATCGGTTCCGCCGAGGCGCTCCGGCGCGTGGTGGCCTGGGTGGCCGCCCCCGAGGCGCCCAACGCCGAGGCCCTGGCCGGCGACGCCGAGGGCCTCATGCCCGCGGCCCTGCTGGCGCGCGCCGTGCTCCTCACCCGCGACAACATCTCCCCGGCCAAGGGGCATCCCGTCGCTCCCAAATCGGGCATGGCCAACCGCATGACGGGTGGCGCCATCCTCGCGGCGCTGGCCCGCTGGCCGGCCAAGAGCCGCAAGGCCTGCCTCGACCATCTCGTCAACCTCGGGCTTGATGTGGCGGAATGCCTTCACCTTTGGGAGGAGCGGGCCATCACCAACCACCCGGGCCTCAGAAGCGTGAGTTCCCGGGCGTTTCTTTCCACCTCGGGCAACATCTGGGAAAACTGGAAGTGACCAACGCCCGTGTCCGCCCGCCGGCCCCCATGGTTGTCCCGGCGCCGGTTTCAGTGTAAGTAAAAGCTAGGCAGGGTGGTGACGATCTCCCTGTCCACAGGCCCAAGGAAACAGCGGTGCCCAGCTTTTCCCAGTCCGGTTCACCCCTGAAAATCTTCACCCCGCTGGGAGAGGATGTTCTCCTGCCCGTCACCCTCACGGGAACGGAGTCGTTGGGGGGAACCTTCAGCTTCACCATCGGCGCCGTCGCCCCCGCGGGCACCCGCGTCCCTTTTCCAGACCTTGTGGGCAAGCCGGCCTCGGCCACGGTCGCTGTGCCTGGCGGCGTCGAGCGGGCGTTCCACGGCGTCATCTCCCGCCTCACCCGCCACGATTCCGATTCCGTTTTCGATCATTACGGCATCGAGTTGCGGCCCCGGCTGCACGCCCTGTCGCTGGTGAAGAGGTCGCGCGTTTTCCAAAACATTTCAGCCATCGACATGATCCGCCAACTTCTCTCCGGCGTCGGCGGCGCCGAGTTCGACCTCGCCACCCAGGCGCCGCCCAGGGTCACCTGCGCCCAGTTCCGCGAGACCGACCTCGAGTTCTTCCTGCGCCTCTGCTCCGAGGAGGGGCTGATCCACTACTGGCGGCACACCCGCGACAACCACCTGCTGGTGATCACCGATTCCACCACGCGGTGCCGCTCCACCGGCGCGGTGGCCTACGACAACAAGTCCGGCGGCAGCGACCAGGCCTGCCGCGTCCGTTCCTGGTCGCTCAGCCAGTCGCTGGTCCCCGCGGCGGCGGAGGTGGGCGGTTCGCACATGCAGATGTTCGGGCAACAGTTGGCCGTCGCCGCGCCCGGCCCCGAGTCGCTCGCCGCCGGTTCGGTCCGCCTGGTGCCCACGGGCCATGAGGGCCCTTGGGAGGAGGATGGCCACTCCCCCGCCCGGTTCTTCGATTCCGTCACCATCTCCGGAGGCGAGGCGTCCGAGGCCTTGGAACAGGTGCGCCCCGAGCAGGAGCGCCGCGCGCGCATCGTTGCCGCGGCGGCGGTCTCCGGTTCCGTCCGCGCCCTCGCCGAGGGCGACTGCTGCCAGCTCACCGCGGGCCACGCGATGGAACTCAGGGGGCATCCCGATCAGTCGGGCCATTGGCTCGCCGTGGCGGTCAACCACCGCCTCTCGGTGGAGGGAAGCTACTGGGCCGGCGAGGCCGCCTCGCTGGTCCGACGGGTTTCCGCCGAATTGGCGCCCCTCGACCTGCCCCAGGCCCATTGGCCGCCCCTGCCCAAGCCCCGCGTCGGCGGCGTCTGCACCGCCACGGTGGTGGGCCCCGGCCCGATGAACATCGACAAGTTCGGCAGGGTTCAGGTCAACTTCCCCTGGGACCGCTCCGCCGGCGGCGACTCGTGCTGGGTGCGTGTCGCCCAGTCGTGGGCCGGCAACGGCTGGGGGGCCTGCTTCTGGCCCCGCGTCGGCCACGAGGTGGTTGTCTCCTTCGAGGAGGGCGATCCCGACAGGCCCGTCATCGTCGGCAGCGTCTACAACAGCGCCAACACGCCCCCCTATCCGATGCCGCAAAGCATGTACATCGCCGGGTGGAAAAGCCTCACGCAGGACGGCGACCCGTCGAGCAACTTCCACCAGATCCTCATGTCGGACGAGAAGGGCGCCGAGGTCGTCCACATCCACTCCGAAAGCGTTTACATCGTCCAGCAGGAAAGCCAGCAGGTCTCCATCAAGCCTAGCCACGATGTCCACTTCACGGGGTGACCAACCATGCCGATATGGAGCCTCATCGGAGTTGCCGGCAACTTGTTTCCGACTGGATTCAGCAAGGCATTTGATGCCCTTGAAACCTCGTCGTACACCTCCACCATTGGCGACCAGACATCGTTCGTGCTTGGCGGCACGCAGGCTTACAACGCCATCGGCAGCAGCATCAACTTCACGGCGGATTGGGAGGAGGTGGTTAATTATGTATTTAGTTGGGGCAAACCTGGCCTTATGTCAAGTTCCACCTCGGGAAATTGGTTAAAGGGTATGCTCTTAGGTATCGGGGGCAACGCGGACATCACCATAGGTAATGACTCCTCCTTCAACTACGGCGGCGAATCGTTTTCCGTCAATCGCAACCAGCATGAGTTCACCTGCACGGTTCCTCCCCACGGACCTGTTCCACTTTCCGTTGGATTTACATTGGGTCTTGGGATCGCGGCGTTGCTTGGTTCGTCGATCACCGCGAGGATTATTTATGGACTCACCACGGAGGAAAATTCCACCATTGCGGCCAACACCTGGTTATTGCAACTGATTCCGGAAATGGAAAGCACCTGGCTGGA
>CAWUNZ010000280.1:0-4693 GCA_963923445.1 uncultured bacterium | reverse complement strand
CCGACAGCACCCGCACCGCCGCGGCGCGGGCCTGTGGCGTCTTGGCCGAGAGCAGGTCCTTGATCAGTTTCGCGTCGATGGCGTGGTGCCCTTCCAGGATCCACATCGCCTCGCAGCGCAGGCGGTCGAAGTCCTTGTCGTCGGCCTTGAGGCCCGCCAGCCATTTCTCAACAGCGGGTTTCACCTCCTCAACCGCGCGGTCGTGCAACTCGCGGCGGGCGCGGTAACGGGTGCGCCATTCCGGTTCGCGAAGCTGCTCAAGGATCTCCGCCGGGGATTTTCCAAACTGGGTGACGGGCTTCAGAAGGGGGCGATCCTTCGCGACCAGGCGGTAGATGCGGCCTCGCGCATGGTCGCGGTTGGGGTCGCGTTGGCTGTACTGCATGTGGCCGATGAGGGCGTTGGCCCAGTCACCAAACCAGAGCGCGCCATCGGGACCGATCTGCGGGTCCGCCGGGCGGAAATGCTTGTCGGTGGACTTGATCAGGTCGTCGGCCTTGCCGTCCTTCTTGATCCGCTGGCCATGGAAGCCCGACCCGTCATCGCCCACGGTGAAGCGGGGCATGCCGTTCATGTTGATGACGCAGGCATAGGTGAACTGGCGCTGGAGGTCGTCGGGGAAGTGGCGGCTGACGATCCACTCGGAGCCCAGGGCGGGGCGCATGCCCTCCTGATTGAAGACGGTTTCGAGGCCCTTGCGGCCGTTGAACTGGGCACCGGAAAGCGGCGTGTCCCAGTGGTGGTTGGCGGTGGTGCCGTCGCCGGCGATCCCCTGTCCCCACTCATCGAAGACATAGCACCACATGTTGTACTGGCCGGGCAGCGCGAATTGCCGGACCTTCAGCGTCCGCGGATCCATCACATAGGCGCCGCCGGTTCCGGCGGAACGGTGGGGGCCCCATGGTGTCTCCAGCGTGGTGCTGGTGGCGATTCCCTCGAGCATGTGCAGCAATCCGCCGTGGTTCCACTCGAAGGCGCCGCAGGTGTGGTGGGTGTCGTCGGTGGCCCAGCCATCCACGAGGTGGACGACGAGGTCGGCCTTGTCGTCGCCGTCGGTGTCCTTGAGGAACAGCATGCGTGGCTGGTCCACCACAAGGACGCCGCCGCCGAAGAACTCGAAGCCCGTGGGGCAGTGGAGCTTGTCGTAGAAGACCGTGCTCTTGTCGGCCTTGCCGTCGCCGTCGGCATCCTCAAGGATCACGAGCTTGTCGCCGGGGCGGGGGTCGCCCGGCTTCCACTGCGGGTAGCTGGGCATGCAGGAAACCCACAAGCGACCCTTGTTGTCGAAATTAAGCTGAACCGGCTTGGCGATGTCGGGGAACTTGGTCTCATCGGCGAAAAGCTTGATTTCCAAGCCCGCGGGAACGGTGGTTTCCTTCACGAACTGCTCGGGGGTGAGATAGCGCAGCGTCTCGGCCTCGGAATACTTCTGGCGTGGTTCGCCGAAGCGAGTCGGAGGCACGAACAGGTCGCCGGTGCCTGAATCGTCGGGCTTGGCGCCCACCGTTTTCCCTTGGGCAATGTCGTGGCAGTAGCGGTCGCGCACCGCGGCCATGGCCCGGATCTTGGAGTATTCCTTGGGGAAGGTTTCCTTGTCGAAGGTCCTTCGGCCGCCATAGACATACCAGCCGTTCACCATGCGGTAGTCCTGGGAGTGAACCCACGACTTGTCGTTCACCGCGGCGCGGAGCTTTTCGTAGTTGGGGGTGCCCGCGGCGGGCAGCGATGCCTTGGCGGTGTTGAAGAGTTTCCCCATCAGCAATTCGGCCACTTGGCGGTCGCCAGCATCGTTGAGGTGGCAGCCGTTGATGGTGTGCTGCATGCCCGGGTTGGCCTCGAACGCGGCGCGCGTGGCCTCGAAGATGTCCACCACGGGAAGCTTGCGAGCGGCAGCCACCTCGGCGGTGGCCTGGGCGTAGAGCTTCAAATGGGCATTTTCAGTATCGCCCTTGGGCAAGTACGGGCTGGCCGTGGGTTCGAACGCGATGGGAGCCACCAGAACGAACCGCGGTGCCGACTTGGCGGAACCCCTGGGATATTTGCCGGCGTATTCATCGAGGAACTTCTCGTAGTCGGCCTTGTACTTGGCCAGGCCGGCCTGCCCGGCGAACGACTCGTTGAAACCGAAAAAGCAGAGGAAGGTGTCGGGGCCGAAGGCCGCCAACGGATCGTCGATCTTCGTGTAGTCGGCGGAGCGTTGGCGGATACCCACCTCATCCGCGGGCCTGCCGAAGTTGCGGATGACCAATTCCTTGTCGGCATGGGTCAGGTGGATCATGGTTTCGAGGTGACCGAACAGGTTCATGCGCTCGGCGGTGCTGCTGCCGACCAAGGCGATTCGCTCGCCCTTGGCGAACTGGAGGGGCAAGGCCGCGGGCGGCAACTGGGCGGCGCGGGATTCCTGGGCCCCGGTGAACCGGGAACCCAAAACAACCACCACGGCCAAGGTGGCAAGGACCATCGCCGTTTGCACGGTCGGAGAGGAAAGGGAGAGGCGCTTCATGTGGTCAAACTCGTTGGTGGGTCGTTGTTAGGTCGTTCTCAACAGCATCCGGGCGGGCAGCAGGCGTTGGCATCCACGCCGCATTGGTCGGGCGCGAGGCAGGCGGTGTGCTTGCCGCCCAGGCGAAGCTGCAGGCCGCGTTCATCGGCCGTCGCTGCTTCAAGAAGGTACAGGCACATGGCCTCGCCCTCGTATTCCACCTCAACCGGAAGGTCTTGTCCACCCAACAGGGGCGAGGCGATGTCAATAATCGAGGCGAGTTTGCCCGCCTTCAGGCGGTGCCCAAGGTCGTTGGCGACCCAAACCTGAAGCACACAGGCCGCCGTTGTCCGCCGTGTGCCACCGCAGTCGATGAAGTCCTTGCGAACATGACCCACTTCGGTGATGTGAAAGTGCGCCGGCACGCTGCCGCCGTCGGGCAGGGTGAAACGCATCGAGGCGTCCGGTTTTGAAAGCAAAACCTGCCTCAGCGCGGAAACATTCATGGATTGGGTTCCTGTTTCAGCCCGCCAGAACGGCGCGGACCTCGGCCTCGGCGACACCCTCGTGCAGGACCACCTCGCCCATTTTGCGAGGCAAAATGAAGCGCGTCCGACCGTCACGATTTTTCTTGTCGCGGCGCATCACCGCAAGGAGTTCGTCCGCCGGCGCCTCGGGGGGCGCCACGGGCAGTCTCAACGCCTCCAGCAGGCTCTCCTGCCGGGCACAGAAGGCGTCATCCACCCATCCAAGCCTGCGCGCCAGCCTGCCGGCGCACACCATGCCGGCGGAGACCGCCTCGCCGTGCAACCAGGCGCCATAGCCCAGCACGGTCTCGAACGCGTGGGCGAAGGTGTGCCCGTAGTTCAGGATCGCGCGCATGCCGGTCTCCTCGCGCTCATCCTGCCTCACCACTTCCGCCTTCAACTCGCACGAGCGGGCCACCACGCGGGAAACGGCGGCCTGCTCGCGGTCTAGGAGCTGGCGGGTGTTCTTTTCCACGAAGTCGAACAGCGCGGGGTCGAGGATCACGCCATACTTCACCACCTCGGCCAGGCCGCTGCGGTATTCGCGCCCCGGGAGCGAGTCCAAGGCTTCGAGGTCGATGTACACCAGGGCCGGCTGGTGGAAACTTCCCACCAGGTTCTTGCCCTCGGGAAGGTTGATCCCGGTTTTTCCGCCCACGGAACTGTCCACCATCGACAGGAGCGTGGTGGGCAGCATCACCAGCGGAATGCCTCGGTTGAAGGTGGCCGCGGCGAACCCCGCCAAATCGCCAATCACGCCTCCGCCAATAGCGATGACCGCGGTGTGGCGGTCGGCTGGCAGGCGGGCCAGCGCGGAGTAAAGCTGGGCCAGGGCGGGAACCGACTTGGTTCCTTCCCCGGGCGGAAGAACCTCGGCCTCGGCGCGCCAACCGGCGTCGGCCAGGCGCTCCATCACTGATCGCGTGCGCGGCGCCACATTCGAATCGGCCACGACCAGCGCACGCCGGGTCGCCAGGCGCGAGGAAAGCTGCTGGGTGAGGTCGTCAAGGCCCTCGGTGATGGCGATGGGGTAGGAGCGCGGGCCGAGGTCGACCTGGACCACGCGGCGGACCGGGTCGGTGCTCATGGCGTCACTCCGCCGGGATCATCGCGGACCCGAGATGGTCGCGGTTCATGCGGGCGATGAAGTCGGCGGAAATCGCCTTCGGGCAGACCGCCTCGCATTCGTACTGGTTGGTGCAGTTGCCAAAGCCTTCCTCGTCCATCTTGGCCACCATGGCCAGGACGCGTCGGGAACGCTCGGGCTGGCCTTGCGGAAGCAGGCCGAGGTGCGAGACCTTGGCGGCCACGAAGAGCATGGCGCTGGCGTTCTTGCACGCGGCCACGCAGGCGCCGCAGCCGATGCACTGGGCGGCGTCCATGGCGCGCTCGGCGTTGTCCTTGGGCACCGGCAGGCAGTTGCCGTCGGGGGCGCCACCGGTGTTCACCGAGACATATCCGCCCGCCTGCTGGATGCGGTCGAAGGCGGAGCGGTCCACCACCAGGTCGCAAATCACCGGAAAGGCGCGGGCGCGCCATGGCTCGATCACCACGGTCTGGCCGTCGCGGAAGTTCCGCATGTAGGTCTGGCAGGTGGTGCCCCGGGTGGGGCCATGCGCCCGGCCGTTGATCATCATCGAGCAGGAACCGCAGATGCCCTCGCGGCAGTCGTGGTCGAAGGCGA
>CAWUNZ010000279.1:0-4713 GCA_963923445.1 uncultured bacterium | reverse complement strand
GAAATGCATGTCGTGGCAGCGGGGGGCCGGCGGGTTTTTCATGGTTTTTGGGCCTTCCGACACCTGGCGTGGCGTCTGCCGCTGCTGGTTCCCGCGGCACCATTCCTCTACATTCCCGGCGTGGGTTGGCTGGGTCAGCGGGTGTATCTGTGGATTGCCCGAAATCGTTTCGGGCTGGTGCCGTGCAAGGACGGCGTCTGCTCGCTGCCGGCCCAAGGAACCGAATCGGCCCGCTGAGCGGGTTTTTGGCTGGAGTTTCCATGGCACGCCGCACCGTCGCCTCGCTTTCCGATGGCGACACTCTTGACGAGGTTTACCTGGCGCGCGACCGCCAGCTACGCACCAACCGCAACGGCAACATGTATGTGCAGGTGGAGCTTGCCGACCGAACAGGGGTGATCACCGCGCGCATGTGGAATGCCGGGCAGTCGGTTTTCGGATCGTTCGCCGACGGGGATCTGCTGCGGGTACAGGGCAAGGTTCAGGCCTATCAGGGCTCGCTGCAGGTGATCGCCACCACCTTGGAAAAGGTGGCAGCCGAGGGGCACGATCCCCAGGATTTTGTCGCCCGCGCGCCAACCGACCCGGCCATGAGCCTCAAGCGCATCGAGGGGCACATCGCTGCCATACGGGATTTCCCGCTGCGGGCGCTGGCCGAGGCGTTCCTGGTGGATGCCGACCTGATGGCCAAGTTCCAGGCGTCACCCGCGGGAGTCTCCGCGCACCACGCCTATATCGGCGGCTTGGCCGAGCATGTCGCCACAATGATGGATATCGCCCATCTGGTGGCACCCCTTTATCCGGGGCTTGACCGCGACCTTCTGGTGGCGGGGGTCCTGATCCACGACATCGGCAAGGTAGAGGAACTGGCGGTGGGCCAGGGCTTCTCCTACACCGACGCCGGGCAGTTGCTGGGGCATTTGGCCATGGGCCAGGAGATGGTGGGAGCCAAGATCGCCCAGGTGGAAAAAACCTTGGGCTCACCGTTCCCAAGCGAGACCCGCCTGCGGCTGATGCACATGCTGCTGAGCCATCACGGGTCGCTGGAACATGGCAGCCCCAGGCTGCCGATGACGCCGGAGGCGATCGCCCTGCATGAGATCGACTCGATGGACTCGCGCATGAACATGGTGTTGAGGCACATCGATGAAAACCGCGCCCAGGGGATCTGGTCCCCCTGGCACCAGCCGCTGCAGAGGCGGCTTTACCGCGGGCCCGGCTGATCCCGCCGGGCCGCAACCGAGGAGACCGCGCCATGGCTCCATCCCCATCGGAAGGCGAACCGCTCGAGAACCGGGTGCTCGACTGGATGTCGCGCCCCGAGTACCGGCCCACCAAGGCCAAGGGCCTGGCCCGGCAAATGGAGATCGGGCAAGACGATTATCCCCGCTTCCGCGAGGCGGTTCGCGGCCTGCTGCGCGCCGGGCGCGTGGTGTTCGGCAGCAACCGGTCGCTGCGGACCCCGGCGCCGGAACCTCCCCGCGGGGCCACCCGGGGCGTGCTGATGCGCGATCCGTCCGGCCGCTTCGTGGTGAAGGCCGGGCCCGGAGGTCCGGTCATCCGCTTTCGCGCGGTGGACATGGGAGAGGCGCGCCCGGGTGACACCGTCATTTACAAGGTCATCAAGCGCAGGTCGCCCGCCGGGGACGATCCGTCCACGCTGTGGGGCCGGGTGGACGCTGTTGTCTCGCGCGCCAGCAGCAGGATGGTGGGGACGCTGTTCCTGCGCGATGGCCAGGCCCGGGTGCGCGTGGACGGCACGACCCTGGCGCACAGCCTGAGGGTGGGCGATGCGAGCGCCAAGGGCGCCCGCGCGGGCGACCTTGTGGTGGTGGAAATCCTGAGGATGCCGACGCCGGAGGACGCCCACGGCGAGGGTGTCATTCTCGAGGTGCTGGGCCCCCGCGGTGCCGCCGGGGTGGACCTGCTGGCCGTCATCCGCAACCATGCCCTGCCCGACACCTTTCCCGCCGAGGTGCTCGAGGAGGCGCATCACCAGGCGGAGAATTTCCGTGAGGACGGCATCTCCGGGCGGACCGACTTCACCCGCGATTTCGTCATCACCATCGACCCGGCCGACGCCCGCGACTTCGACGACGCCGTGTTCGTGACCCGCGACGACAAGGGACACTGGACCTTGTGGGTGCACATCGCCGATGTGGGTTACTTTGTCCCTCCGGGAGGTCCACTCGACCGCGAGGCGCGCCGGCGGGCCACCAGCGTCTACCTGCCCGGCAAGGTGCTGCCGATGTTTCCCGAGGCGATCAGCAACCACCTGGCCAGCCTGCAGGAGGGGCGGGTGCGGGTGGTGAAGACGGCGCGGGTGGACTTCGATCCCAAGGGGCGCGTGACGGCGCAGTCGTTTTTCGAGGGGATCATCCGGGTGAGGCGACGGCTCACCTATGAGCAGGCGCAGGAGTTGGTCGAGGCAGAACAGGCTCCGGCCGGGGAGGAACCCCTATGGACCCAGATGGGCCTGATGCGCGAACTGGCGGCGTTGCTGAACCAGCGCCGCCTGGCGCGCGGCGCCCTGGAACTTGACATGGCCGAACCCGTGCTCGAATACGACGACGAGGGGCGGGTGAGCGGGGCCCATTGGCGCCGGCAGAAGACCAGCAACAAGATCATCGAGGAGTTCATGCTGGCGGCCAACGAGGCGGTGGCCCGGCATTTGGATGAGAACAAGGTCTCCTATATCCGCCGCGTTCATCCCGAACCAGAGCCGACGCGCCTGCGCGGTTTCGGCCGGTTTGTCAGCCGGCTTGGGTTGCCGCTCGAGAATCCCGAGGATCGCTTCGCCTTGCAAAGGCTGCTGGAAAAGACCAGCGGCACCTCGGAAGCCAGGGCGGTGCATATCGCCTTGCTGCGCAGCATGCGCATGGCCGTCTACAGCGCCGACGAGGATGTGCATTACGCGCTTGCCACCAGCCAGTATTGCCACTTCACCTCGCCGATTCGACGCTACCCCGATTTGGTGGTGCATCGCCAGTTAGGGCGACTGATGCGGCAGGGGCGCGCCCCGGCCGACGAGCAGGAACTGGAAGTTCTGGCCAAACATTGCAGCGATTGCGAACGCCGGGCCGAGGCCGCCACCCGCGAACTGGTGAAGCGGCGCATTCTCGCCTACCTGGCGGACCGCATCGGCGATGAGTACGACGCGGTGGTGACGGGCGTGGCGGAATACGGCATCTTCGCCCAGGGGGAGCAGATGCCCGCGGAAGGGCGCGTGCATGTGAGCGCCCTGGGGTCGGACCACTTCAAGCTGGACGAGGAGGCGCAGGCACTGGAGGGGAAAAGCGATGGCCGGCGTTTCCGCCTCGGCGACCGCATCCGCGTGGCGGTGGCGCGGGTGGATCAGGAGCGATTGCAGCTTGATTGGAGATTGACGGGGACGAATCCGACTCCCAAGCCCGTTGCCCAAGCCCGGTATCCCGTCAAGGTGCGCCGCCCGAGGAACAAGGGGAACTCTTCACGACGCACGGGAGAGAAGTAGGAAACAAAGCGGGGCGGGATTCCATCCCGCCCCGCCATTGTTGGATTCAGTCTGGAAGGATTACTTGCTGTCCTTCTTCTTGCCGCCGCCGGCCTTGACTTCGGTCACAACTTCCTTGTCGCCATCCTTCTTGGTGGTGACGGCAACGAAGGAGCCGGCCTTGGCCTTTTCGATTTCCACTTCCTTGTCGCCATCCTTGCCCTTGACCTTCACCTTGAGGCCTTCGGCGTAGCCAAAGGTCTTCTCGCCATCCTTGGTTTCGATGGTGATCTTCTTGGCGCTGGCGTCAACCTTGGCGAGCTTGCCCTTGTACTCTTCAGCGACAATGCCGCCGACAACGAGAGCGAGGGCTGCGAGACCGAGAACGAGGCTACGGAACATCTGAGGGGGTCCTTTCACAAGCGGGAGTGGAGGAGGAACCCGTCGGGCAGGGGCTCCCGCGGCGCACCTGGATCGGGTGATTCTTTTATAGAGATGAAAAATTAAAATGAATTGAGTAATGATGGGCGTTTCACAGATTTAGCCCGGCAAGAAGGGCCAATGGAAAAGGGCGGGAAACTCCCGCCCTTTTCTGGATGATCTACAGCTGCGAAAGCTTACTTGTTGTCCTTCTTCTTGCCGCCGCCCATCTTGATGGTGGTGGCCACTTCCTTGTCGCCCTTCTTTTCGGTGGTCACGGTGACGGCGGGAGACTTGCCCTTCTCGGCGGCCTTCTCAACCGTCTTGGCGGCCTTGGACACATCGATATCGGTGTCCTTGCCTTCCTTGTCCTTGCCGACGATCTTGAGGTTGTCGGCGTAATCGACGGTCTTTTCGCCGTCCTTGGTTTCAATGGTCAGCTTCTTGGCGCTGGTGTCGATCTTCTTGAGCTTGCCCTTGTGCTCCTCGGCGACAAGACCGCCAACGACAAGTGCAAGGGCTGCGAGACCGAGAACGAGGCTGCGGAACATCAGAGAGATCCTTTCAGTCGCGGGAAGGGAGGTCGAACCCGTCGGCAGGGCCTCCCGCAATGCCTTGGCGGGTTCCTATGTTTTAACCCACCAATAGCGCCACAGTTTCGGATGAATTTGCGCTCATCAAATTTTAATGAATGGATTGCTGATTTGAAACTTTGGACTATGGTTAAACTTAGACACACATGTTGATTGCTGTTTCGGGGGAGAGTCGGCCGTGTTCCGTCTGCCATGCGCCATAGCCCTGATGGGACTCTTGCCCATGGC
>CAWUNZ010000278.1:0-4741 GCA_963923445.1 uncultured bacterium | reverse complement strand
AGAGACAGATTCAATACAATCGCTATCTCCTTTTAGGCAATAACGGCGATTCGGCGTAGGTAATGGCGGCGTGGTTGAGACTTGTCTCGCATACCGATAAATGAAGTCCGTCTGGTTGTCTGCTTGGATAAATCGCCCCGGACAAAAAGCCAGCCCAGCGTGACCGCGACAAAGAGCCCCATCAGGATTTTGGCCTGCCGATTAGCATGGCGAGGATAAACAGGTGGATGATGGCTATCGGCAGGATTTCAGCGATGGTTCCCCCGCTCAGCAGCGTCCCGGGATTGTTCGCGAGTGCATGGAATCCGATCGCCATGAAGAGGTTGCCGGTCCGGATGTAAATGCCACAGAAAGCGAGGCCCATCAAAAACTGATAGATCAATAACCATTGACCGCTCCACCCCCCGCCCACGAAGTTGAACGAGATATGGCCCAATGCAAAGCAGCCTTGGGAAATCAATAGCGCGATCGCGATCCGCCACTGGTCCGACCTACCCCGAAACCAACTGGATGCGAGCCAGACGCACTGGGGAAACAAAAATCCTCGGTAGAGGACTTCCTCAAAGGCCGCGTTTCCGAAGAGTTGGGCAATCCATTTGCCTGCCGGCCGAGTCCAGGAACCAAAACTCCACTCCGGGTTCAGGGCAATCGGCTCCCCCGCTACAACACAAACCAGCAGCGTGACCAACTGGGCGGCGAGCCATGCGGCGAAGGTACAAGCAACCCCAACAGGTACCTTTGCGATGTCTAGTCCCAGCTCCCTGGGGCGAAGCCGACCGATACCGATCAAGAGGAACCCAATGATGAGCACCTGAAGAGAAAGGCCTAGCATCAGCGTAAAGTCGATCAATCCCTGCGTTGCCTGGTAAACGGCCACGAGCCAAGGAGCCCAGCGATTGGAGTCCCGAAAGACCACGAACTGTGCGATCGCGATCAGCGCAAGGTCGATCAGCAAGATCGACGCTAAGAAAGACCATGAGAGGGCCGGTTGAAATGGAATCCGCTTCAGCGGCCAATGCTCCTGCTGAGTGGTCTGATTCGTGGGACTCGTCGTGTTGCCAGTCCGAGACGCCAAGGAGGAGTCGCTTGGGGGCTGGTCCGAATTGGACATATCAGGAAATCCTTCGATTCTCGACGTCTCTGTCTCTATTCGCGATTCTCGGCCAAATCTTTACTCCAGTTAAAACATTTTTCTTGGAAGCCTCAAAAAGCGTCTGTATCAACAACATGTTGCGTGACGCGCTGGCCCGTGTTTTTCATGTCACTGCCGTAGGCCATTTTCGCTAAAAATTCGATAGCTGACAAAGTCGCGAGTCTCCATGTTTTTACATGGTGCAAAGGCACGGGACTCGTTGGGGGTGAGTCCCGCGATTTAGAGCCTTTTACCCCGACTTGAGCCTTTTGAGTGCGTAATAGTCACCAAGCGCGTCCCGAGGTTTGGCCGCGTGAGAAGTTGACTGGCTCGCGAACCTTCGAATTTATTGGGTAAAAACGCAAGAACCCGCTGGGGTAAGCCAGCGGGTCTTTAGCGGTATGGTCACGTTACAGTGACCAACCTAGATGGAGATGGGGGGGATCGAACCCCCGACATCGTGCTTGCAAAGCACGCGCTCTCCCAGCTGAGCTACATCCCCTTGGCACCGGGCGGTGAACGGACTGGGCGTACTTGGATTCGAACCAAGGACCTCAGCTTTATCAGAGCTGCGCTCTAGCCAACTGAGCTATACGCCCGCTGCTGCCCGACGGCACTTCTTCACATTACCACCGCTTGACAGGGTGTCAACCAGCCGACCGACCCAAAGGCCGGTTCCTTGCACAAGATATGCGGGCCGATATGCTTGGGACGAGAGACCCGCGGTTTTGATCCCCCCGGTCCCCCGAGTGTTCTGGGGCGGGCGCGCGCAATCGCCGTCGGAAAACAGCGAGGACCACATGGTCGATCCGTACGCTTCCTGCCCGTGCGGCAGTGGAAAGAAGTTTCGTTTCTGCTGCCAAGCCATCTACCCGGCCATCGAGCGCGCCTTTTCCCAATTCCGGGGCGGACAGCAGGAGGCAGCCCTTAGGACCATCGATGCTGCCGCCGCATCGAACCCCGGTCACCCCGAAATTCTCATCCGCAAGGCCATGATGCTCGATGCCGCCGGTCGCCGCGAAGACGCGGAGAAGGCTCTTGATGACGCTCTGGCCAAGGCGGCGAATTTCGGTCCGGCCCATTTCATGCGCGCGCGCTGGAGGCATCAGGAAGGCGAGTTTCCCGGAGCCGCCATTCTTGCCCGCAAGGCTGCCGACGGCTACGCGCTTGAGGCCAAGGAACACCTGGCCGATGTTCACGCGTTCCTGTTCGAAATCGAAATGCAATTGAACAGGCCCTTGGCGGCCCGGGCAGCCTTGAGGATGGCCATGCGATTGGCTCCGCAAGAGGCCACCCTCAAGGAAGCGTTTGAAAGCACTTTTGGCGAGAACGGTCGGTTGCCCGCGTGCCTTCGCAAGGAACCTAGCCTGCTAAGCCCTCCCCCCGGCAGCAAGCGAAAGGCCGCTTGGGACAAGCTCGCCCGCGAGCATGGCTCCTCCCGGCTTGGTGATCTTGCCCGCCTTTTCACGGCTTTGGCCGCACAAGATTCCACCGACAGCGCCGCGGCCCATAATGCTGCCGTTGCCATGGCTTGGGTGGGCGACAACGCCAAGGCGCTTGAGCACCTTGAACGCTACCTCAACCTTGAGACCGACGATGGACGCAAGGAAGCCGCCTGTCTCCTTGGTGAGATCCTCCGGTGCGGATACGGCATGGAAAACCAAGCCGACCTGCTCGAGCATGAGTTCTTGCTGGTGCTTCGCCGTGTGGAGCCCATGCAGGCCCTGATCAACAAAATGGCCCAGGAAAACCGCCTCCTACCTCTGCGCCAAACCGAGGAGGAACAACAAAACGGGTTCCGCGCTCTTCTCCTTGAAAAGAAGACGGTGCTCGCGGGTTCAGAAGCCCCTGACTACCATCGCGTCATCGCGACACTCGAGATACAGGGCCCCCTTTGTCGTGTCCACGGGTGTGACGCGGAAGCCATGGAAGGCCTTCGGGGCGAATTCGTTGACTCCCTGCAATTGAAACCCACCGATGCGCCCCTGCGGCCCATGGGTTCATTCCGGGATCCAGGCCGGGAGGTCATGCTTGTGGCCCTCAAGGGGGCTGGTGAAAAGGGCGAAGCCGACGCCTTGGCGCGGCAGTTGACCGAATACAAAAAATTCTTCGAGGAAACCTGGATCAACCGTCCAGCGAAGTCACTGGGTGGAAAATCCCCCGCCGAAGCGGCCAAAGACGCTGGATCCCGGGTCCGATTGTCCGCCAAGACCCGCTTCATTGAGGACATGGGCGAAAGCCCAAGAGAGATCGGGTATTCGTTCGACTCCCTTCGAGCCAAGCTTGGCCTTCCGGCCTTGGGATCCGTTGCGCCCGCCGCGACCCCTAAGACTGAAGCACCCGCCGGATGGACTGCGGAATCCTTGGCGGCCACGGCTGTGGAGTCCGTCGCCAGCGGTGAATTGATCGCGGCTTTTGCCGCGGCGCAGCGAGTGGGTGATGACGCGCTGGTCGTTCGCTGGGCCGAGGCGATCGCGACCCGCTCCGACGCCCCCCGCCATGCCGCCGCCCACCTTCACCTGGCCCGGCACCACACCGGCAAGGGAGACCATGCCGCCGCGCTTGAAACCCTGGAAAAGGGACACAAGCATGAAATGGGCGCCGATGAAAGCCGTTCAGGCGAATTCCTCGCCCGAATGGCCCAGTCGCTCTTGAAACTAGGGCGAACAGGGGAGGCTGTCGCCAAAGTTGAAGCGATAGTTGAATTGTCACCGCCAGATCTCAAAAGCCTCGCGTCCGGCGTCGAAGCCCTTTTGGGCGCCAAACAAAACGCATCCGCCAAGGCCCTGGCGGAAAAGGGACTGACTGCCGCCAAGCAATCACAAAACCGCGACGCGGAAGGCCATTTCGAGGAATTGGCGAGCGCCGCTGGCAAATAAACTCGCGGAAAGGCATCAGGCGTAGGGAAACCGCTCCGAACGGGGAGCGGTTGCCATTTGGTGGATGGCCCCGCCAAGCCGCTCAACCAAGGCATCGAGCAACCTGTTGCCTTTGTCCGCTGATGATTTCGATGGATCACCAGCACCTGTGTTGCTGGTCAACAGATGCCAAGGCCGGGTGATTGAAAACCATCCCTTGTTGATGGCCTCAATCGGACTTTTGGCCAATGTCCCCTTGTCGGCCTTTTCAAACTGGACCAATTCAGGAACCAAGGCCATGGCCAGACTGGTTTCCGTCTCGTCTGCATGCTCCCCGGGTTGGTCCATGATTTCCTGAATCAAGTCGGTTCCCAACCGAAACCAATCGCATACAGCCGTGAAAACCTTCGAATCAGCGTGGAGTTCCCGGACCAGGGGTTTGAGTTCATTGCCCCCATGGCCATTCAGGAGCAGAAGTCGATCAATTCCTTGCCGGGCAAGCGAATCCGTGATGTCACGGATGATGGCTAATAGCGTTGTGGGGTTGAAACTCAGGGCGATGGCACCGGGAATCTTGAAATAGTTGGTGTTCACCCCCACTGGAATGGTGGGAAGCAAAAGAGCCTTGGCGCCGCGTTCCCAGGCGCGGGCGCATGCCCGATCAGCAATCGCCTCGACCTGAAAGCAGTCGATGCCGTATGGGAGATGCAGGTTGTGTGGCTCGGTCGCTCCAAAGGGCAAAACCGCCATA
>CAWUNZ010000277.1:0-4745 GCA_963923445.1 uncultured bacterium | reverse complement strand
GGAAGGGATTCAGGTCGAGGTGATCGACCCCAGGACGGTGGTGCCCCTCGATTCCGGCGCCATCCTCCGCTCGGTGGCCAAGACCGGCCGGCTGCTGGTGGTGGATGAACCGGCGGGCCCCTGCGGCTTTGCCGCCGAGGTGGCGGCTCTGGTGGCAAGGGAAGGTTTCAACGACTTGGACGCTCCGGTCCATCGCCTGACGGGCGCGCCCGTTCCGACCCCCTACAGCCCGGTGCTGGAAGCCGCGGTGCTTCCCGGATTGCCCGAGGTGGTGACGGCCATCCGCGGCCTTTTGGAGGAATGACAATGGGCGTGGAAATCCGGATTCCCCGCCTGGGATGGTCAATGGAAGAGGGGGTTTTCTCCGGTTGGCTGGTTCAGCCCGGCCTTGTCGTGAAATCCGGCCAGGCCCTGTTCACGCTGGAAGGCGAGAAGGCGACCCAGGAGATTGAATCCATCGGTGAGGGGATTTTGCACCTGGCTCCCGACGCCCCCGGGCCAGGCCAGGTGGTACCGGTGGGTCAATTGATCGGAATGCTGTGCGCCGAGGGGGAGTCACCCCGATGGCCGTCCCGGGCGCAGGGCGCCTCCTCCCCGTCGGAATCGTTACCCGGGATCATTCCCATGGTCCCCGCTCCCCCGTCGGTGCGTCGCCAGGCAAGGCGGATGGGAATCGACCTTGCGGCAGTGAAGCCGTCATGGCCCGGGGGCCTCATTGGTTCCCATGACCTGGCATCCGCCGGTTCGCCGCCTACCCCATCGCCATCGGGAACATCCGTGCCAGTCACTCCCCGCGCCCGACGATTGGCCAAGGTCCAAGGCGTTTCGATGGAGGGAATAACGGGAACCGGAAAGGGCGGCCGAGTCCGGGAACGGGACATTCAGGCCTTGCTGATTGATGGTGCCCCGGCGCCGGCGGGGGGGGATACTCTTCCCATCACCCCCGTTCGCCGGACCATTGCCCGCAACATGGTCACCAGCAGACAGCACACGGTGCCGGTGACCCTCACCGCGCGGGCCGATGCCACGGCCTTGCAGGCGGCGCGCGCGATTTTGAAGAAAAGGGAAGGGGAGCGTGCGGCGACACTCAACGACATGGTCCTTCACCTGCTGGGGCGATCCCTTCCCCGGCACCGGTTGCTGGCCGCGCGCTGGATGGAGACACACCTGCTGTTTCCCGATGACGACAAAATCGATGTCGGCCTGGCGGTGGACGCGCCGGAGGGGCTGATGGTTCCGGTGATCCGGGACCTGGCCCGACAGCCCTTGGGCAAAGTCGCCGAACAGTCGCGGGACTTGGTGGCCCGGTCGCGATCCGGCCGGTTGAAACCGGCGGACATGCAGGGTGGCGTGTTCACCCTGAGCAGCCTTGGAACCTTCGGGATCGATCATTTCAATCCGGTTATCAACTATCCGCAAACAGCTATTTTAGGCCTGGGTGGCATTCACCAGCAAGCCGTTCCGGCCGATGGGGACAAGGCCTGCTTCCGGCCGATGCTGCCGCTCAGCCTGACATTCGACCACAGGGTGGTGGACGGCGCGCCAGCCGCGCGGTTTTTGCAGGAATTGATCCGGGAAATCGAGGGATTCACCGTTCCCTGACGGATGGGTTGGCGGGAGCCAGCCAGATGGCCAGCAGGCCCAAGCCGTAGATCCAGGCCATGGCGGTCCCGGCGCGTGGATAGTCTCCTCCCAAGGAAGCGAACACCCAGCCCGACGCGAGAACGCCGAACGCGGTGGCGAAGCGGCCAGAGTTGTAAGCGAGTCCGCTTCCCGCGGCACGGACCCGGGTTGGAAACAACTCGGGCAGATAAACGGCCAGCCAACCGAAAAACAGGGTGGAGGCCAACCCTTGCAGGAAGACCACTTTTGGAAACGCAGCCTGCAAGGGCGCCGTGAGTTGGAACATGGCCATGGTGCTTCCCAGCGCCGCGAGGCTGATCAGGAAATAGCTGAGGCGCCTTCCCAGGAGGTGCGCCAACTGGGCCCCCGCCAGGCTCCCAAGGATCGCTCCGACAGACCACCATCCCTGAATGACGGCCTTGTAGCCGGGGTCGATGCCCTTGGAAATGTCGTCGGCCCAGGGAATCATCCATTTGCTGGCCGACCATGCCCCCACCATGGGAATGCCGCTCAGGGTGATGCCCACGCATGTGAGCCAAATCATTTCCGGCTTGAACAAACCGACGATCGGCACCGCCCGGCTTTTTTCGGCTCCGCGGTTTTCTAGCCACCGTGGTGATTCCGGAAGGAGCAGCAGGACAAGCACGCCCAACAGGGCCGGCGCCCCGGCCAACTGAAACACCCATCGCCACGCTTCAGGCGTGATCGGCCATTGCAGCGCCAGTTGCGACAACAGGAAGATGCCGGCGTTGAGTCCAGCGGCCATGACCCCGCTGACCAGCGGCTTGGACGCCTTGGGCCAGCATTCTGCCACAAGGGCGATGCCGTTGGGCCACATGCCACCCACACCCAGACCGACCAGGAAGCGCAGCAACAGCATCTGTTCCTGGGTCGAGGCCCATGAACCCATGGCGGCAAACAAGGAGTAAGAAAGGATGCTGATTCCCATGGCCCGGGACCGGCCCACCCGGTCGCCCAGGTCGCCCAAGGCGATTCCCCCGATCGCCGCGCCGAGCATCAAGGCGGCGGTGAAGCGGGCGAACCAAATGCCACCCCATTCGGGGGTGTAGCCATCGCCCATGAGGGAGCGTGAGACGGCAAGCGATGCCACGGGCATCAGGCCCAGTTCCAGTCCGTCGAACACCATGCCCAAAAAGGCCGCGGCAAGCACGGCCGCGCGCGCCGGGGCAGTCATGGCTTTCCCACTCCCCACAATCGCGCGATCGAACTGTTGTCGAGCGTCCCCCAGCCTTCGGCTTCAGCCTTGCGCAGGAGTTCCACATGCAGGGAGGAAAGGGGAAGCGGCAAGCCTGCCTTGGCTCCTTCGCCAAGGATGATGTCCACATCCTTGCGGTGCTGGGTCAGCCGGGCTTGGACGCTGAAGTCGCCGTCCAGCATTTTCCGTCCCTTGACATCCATCACGCGTGATTGCGCGGCGCTGGTTCGTAGCACATCCAACGCCGCGGCGGGATCGACGCCAATCGCCTTCGCGAAACCCAAGCCCTCGGCGAGGGCCGCGCGGTTGAGCCCCAAAACCAGGTTGGTGACCAGTTTCATCTTGGATGCCGATCCGACAGGCCCGCAGTGGTGGACACGCCCTCCCAGCAGGGCCCAGATGTCCGCGCAGGCGCCAAAGTCCTTGGCGTTGGCGCCCACCATCACGCTTGCATCCCCTCGGTAGGTTTGCTCACTCGATCCGGAGATGGGCGCGTCGAGGTAGCGAACTTCCCGTTGGTCCAATGATTTCGCCAAGGCGACAACCTCATCCGGTTCGCCGGTGGTGGTGTCGATGAGCAAATGGCCGGGCCGAAGGTCGGCAGCCATCAAACCGATGACCTCCGAGACCACCCCGCTCGTGAAGAGGCTGATGATCACCCTGTCACATTGGGCAAGGGGATGATCGCTCCAGGTGGCACCCAGGGCCAGAAGGTCCGCCGCCTTGTCCTTGGTGCGGTTCCAAACAATCACCTTTTGGCCTTGTTCGAGTAACCGCTTGCCCATGGCTGTGCCCATGAGGCCGAGGCCGATGATGCCGATGGGTTTGATGGAGGGCATGGGTTGTTTCCCGGTAAATCGCATGCGGAAAAGAGAATCTAACGGATTTTTTTGACTTCGTGTGAATCGTGACCTTTATTTCAGCCGGCCGAGCCTACTTGGGTTCCGGCTGGCCATTCTTGTTGCATGGAGCCGGGCATCATGTCCCCGAACCGGTTCAAGTTGTCTGGCGGCCGACAACCGGCCAAACCTAGCCTTGAGTTTCTTGAAGGTCGCCTGGTGCCCGCCGGTATGCCGGGGATCGGCATGAATGTCGAGTCGGTGGTGGATTGGAGTTCCGCCTGGACCTTCGCTGACGCGTTCAAAACATCGAGGCCATGGATCAGCCATGCCTACAACACCGCCACGAGTTCGGAATCATGGGAGGGCGGCGGGCCCGTCCATGTCGATGCCAAGGGTTGGCCGACGGCCCTGAACCAATGGACCAACACCCAAGGCCAGTTGATTCAGCAAAGGCTTGGCACGCTGATGTTCAGGGACATCGGCACGCGCTATCCCGCTGGGACCTACCGGGCCGAGTGGAAGGGAACCGGCACCCTGGAGTGGGGCTTCGCCGCCACGGTTTCGGCAACCGGAACCTTGGCCGATGGCACCCGGTTTGCCAACCTGCAGGTGGTTCCCAACCCGGACGGCATCCATCTTTCCATATCCTCCATGAGCGCTTCCGACCCCATCCGGGATATCCATGTCTGGATGCCGGGGACGGCCAACCAGGCGTGGGCGCCCGGTTCGACGGCATCGCCGTTTCATCCGAAGTTCTTGGAAAGGCTCGACCCTTTCGACACCATCCGATTCATGGATTGGGCCGAGACCAATTCCACCGACATCGTGTCCTGGTCGGACCGCAGGCCCTACGATTACGCCACTCAGCAGAGCGGTGATTTTCGCAACGGGGTGGCTCCTGAATACATGGTCGAGCTATGCAACGAGGTCGACGCCAACGCCTGGGTCAACATGCCGCACATGGCCGATGACGACTTTGTTCGCCGGTATGCCACGCTGGTGCGCGACACCCTTGAGCCCGGGCGCAAGGTGTTCGTGGAATGGTCGAACGAAACCTGGAACGG
>CAWUNZ010000276.1:0-4755 GCA_963923445.1 uncultured bacterium | reverse complement strand
CACGCTGGACGGGACTTCCGTTTGACCGATATTCATGGCAAAGTGGTGCATGAATTAATCGCCTGAACCAATCAGGCGGCATCATTACCGGCGGAAGAAAAATGCCAGCGTTTGAAAGCAAGCCCGCCTCGGGCAAAGCCAAGGGTATTCCGACTGTCGTGCTTGCCATTGGCGGTGCGTTTCTCGGCATGATTGTGGCCGTGGCGATCTTCTTTGGGTCCGGACTGGCAAACCCCAAGCCCGTGGTCACCAAACTCCGGGAACCCGAGGTGCCGAAGGACACACCCGCCGCGAAGGCCAAGCTCAATGCCAGAAAAACGGAACAAGCCGCCTCAAAATTTGAGACCAATTTCAAAGAAGCCTTGGCCGCGGGCAACATCGCCTCAGCAACCCGCATCGCCACGACCAAGGAACCGGGAATGACAAGCGCGTTCCTTGCCCTATGCCGTCAGTACTCAACAGATTCCAAAGCCTCGACACGCGCGGCGGTGGCAAGCGCCCTTGGCGCCCACCTCGCGGATAAACCCGCCGATGATCCTGATTTCCTCAAGCTCATGGATGACAAGGACCAGAAAGTGGTGCTTGCTTGCATTGAAAGCCTGGAAGCCATGAAGCCATGTCCCCCAGCCTTTGCCCGCAAGGCGCTTTCGGTGGGTTCAAAGGAAACTGCCAGCCCCGAAATCCGTGAACGCCTGACTTCATGGGTTCGCAACCTCAATCCCCTTCCCGCCGGTTTGGTCACCGTGTTCGCCCTGGAAGCGGACACCAAAGTCGGTGAACTCAGACCGGTGGTGGCCGAGGCATTGGCCCAGGCCCGCTTGGAGCCCAAGAACGGCATGGAGTTGGCCAAGAAATTCATCACCGATGCCGATCCCAAGGTCGCCTCCGCCGGGATCCGTATGGTTGCCCAATACGGGAAAGGCAACCGCGCCGATGCCTTGGCTTCCCTGCTCAAGGCCCTTGATTCCAATCAGGGTGATGTTCGCAAAGCAGCGACAACCGAGATCGAATCAATTGGAAAAATAGGCGCGGCTGATCTTCCGGCACTGCTGAAAGCTCTTGGTCAAACCGGAGACGCCTCGCGGGTGAAAGCTTGCCAGTTAATCGGCAGTTTAGGCCCGGACGCCAAACCGGCATTGAATGCCTTGGTTCCATTGGCAAAACAGCCATCAACCCCTGAAGTGGCCACCGCTGCGATCACCGCGATCGGCATGATGGGAAAGGCGGCCGAGTCGGAAATCGCCGTTGTCAGGGAGGGTGCGACATCACAGCACGCTTCCGTCAGAGGGTCAGCGGTTGTCGCCTTGGCCAAGATCAGCCGTGATCCAAAATCACTTGCGGCATTGATCGAGGCCGTGGGAGACGCTGATCCGCTGGTTTCGAATGCCGCAAGCGCGGGAATCGATTCCATGAATCCCCCGCCTGGCTCCGCGGAAGACATGAAGGTTTTGGAGTCCATGCTCAATGGGAAACAACCGGCGGTCCGCGCCAAGGTTTTTTCGATAGCCGCAAGGATTGGACCCGACGCAAAATCAGTCGTGCCATTGGCCATCCGCGCCCTTGATGATCCTGACACCGCCGTGATGATTCAGGCCGGGCTGGCACTGATGGCCCAACCGGATCGTCAGGCGCCGACCTTGTCAAAAATGCAATCGGAATTGTTCGCAGCGCTGCCCAATCCGGCCAAGGAATCGACAGCCTTGGCCATCCTCGATTTCATTGCACAGGCAGGCCCAAAGGCTGCTCCGGCGATTCCGACGCTGCGTCGAGCACTGGGCCCGGAACAACGACCAGCAGCCATCCTGAAGGCCAGCATCAAGGCTTGCGGTTCGCTGGGCAAGGAAGGAATCCCGCTCATTCCGGACCTTCTCAATCATGTGGGAGAACCCGTCAACCCGCCGACCGACACCATTGAGAACTTCACCGAAGCCTTCCTCAAGGCCCGCCACAACCAGGCTGTCGTCGACGCGATCGCTGCCATGGGACCGTCGGCGGTACCTGAAATGGAGAAACTCTTCACGCGGCCACAAATAGGCGCGCGCTTTTTTGCCCTATTGGTATTTGAAAAAATGGGCGGCGCCGCAAAGGATGCCATGCCAACCATCTCGAAGTTGGCGGCGGCGAATGGCGACCCTTCAGCTCTGGTCAACGGCACCGCCGTGAGGGTCCGCACCAAGCTGGAATCGGAATCCAAGAAATGAGACTTGGCGGTTTACCATCAAATCCACCCGGATAACTTGAGGCATATCGCCTCCGCCAGCTCATCGATGACCGACCAAGCCTGCCAATCACTGACACCGGACTGCGCCGTGATCGCCCGGCAGACAGCTTGCTCAAGGGCGTCATGCCTATGCCCTTTCCATACCATGTCGGCCAAGGCCACCAAAAGGTCCTCGATGCCTTCCCCCTCCCACTCGGCATGAGTGCGGGCAAATCTGGCGAGCGACGCTTCCAAGCCATGCTGTTCCAACAACCCAGGCCCGTTGATTTCATGCAGGTGGCCAGGCCCTTGAATTTCTTCGGGATGCAAAACCTTGCCAAGGTCGTGGATGGCCGCTCCGAGGAGAACCCTTTGACGATCGAACGCCAAATCAGGAAAACAGCGGGCCAAACCGTCAACAAGCATCAAAGCCGACGCATGCACAACTTGAAGGTGCCTCACCAGCCTTGGCGGCGCGCCCAACTGCAGATAAAGAAGAGCGGCTTTTTCGGGAACCGGTGGCAAAATTAGTTGCAACACTCCACCTATGCTGGCAGTTGATGAAAGACGCGAATTCCTAGAAGTTGCCCGTTCCCGATGAAACCGTTTCGATTCCAGAGAAGGTTACAACCACCTGCATATAAACGATTCGTTTCATTGTGGTCGTGTTGGTCACAACTGGAGCACTATTGGTACCCTTGGCATTGATGACATCGGTTCCCGAACGGCCCGTGTCGGCGACGATCCATGCCAAGGTGACATTGTCGGGCAGTTGCAGGTTATAGATGTCCGATCCCGCTCCACCGTCCAGGGACAGTGCCCCCAAGAATCCGTTGACATTGAAATTGTTCGCCGAGGCGCCGCCGGTCAGGTTCGCCGCCTCAACGGAACTGAAACCGATTGTGGATACCGCCGATCCTTTGCCCACCCTCAGGGTGGAGGCTCCCAGAAGGAAATCCGTGTCACCTGAGTAAATCAGCGTGTCGTTTCCATCCTTTCCGTCCACCGTGGCGGCCTTGGCCCATCCGGAAAGATTGAAAGTGTTGTTGCCTGTGCCACCCGTCAGGTTCAAGGAACTGATGGCAGCAGTGCCATTGATTGCCAAGGTTGCTGCACCGATTGCAAGGGAACCGTTGGCACCCGATGCCGTGTAGGCAAAGTTCGCATCAGCAGCGATGCTGATCGTGTCGGATCCGCCGACACCGCTGAACCCGAGAGAGGCCCCGGTGCTTCCGGTCCAACCCGAGATGGTAAGCGCATCATTTCCACTGCTGCCGGTCAGGTTCGGGCCGACGCCGGTGAGGGTCCAGACAGAACCATCCGGACGGGTGTAGGTGTTGCCTTGGAGGATGAATGTGCCGGAACCGGTATCCACCAACCTGTCAGGCAAAGATCCACCGGCATTGATTGAACCACCCTTCGACCAACCAGACACTGTGTAGGTTTGGATCGCGGAAGTTCCAGTGATCGCCGCGGTGTCGAATCCCGAGATGGCAATGGACTTGGCTCCCGTTGCCGTTACCGGAGTCACGCTGGTATCGGACAGAGTCATCGCTGTGGCCGTGGTCACCGACAGCGTGTCAGTACCATCGCCGGCGGCAATGGTACCGCCTCCGGTCCAGCCATTGACGCTTACCGTGCTGTTGTCATTCCCCAAGGCAATGTCAACCAAAGTCACGGCTGAAAGGTTCACAACGGCGCCGCCAGCGGTAAACACCGTCGGGCTAACTGACACATCACCAGATCCCGCGTAGGCAATCGTGTCAACACCACCGCCGCCAGCAATCGAAACAGGCCCGGTCCAACCATTCACAGTGAACCGGTTGGCGGACGCACCGCCGGACAAGCTCACATTGGCGATTCCAGCCATGGAAACACTCTTGCCCGTCGTGGTACGGGTTATCTTCGAGGCTTCGAGTGTATAGTTCGCATCAGCAGTCAGAACGAGAGAATCACCCGTTCCTCCGTTACCCGCGATGCTGGCATCTCCAGACCACCCGGAGAGAGTGAATTTATTAGCGGAAACGCCACCTGTGAGCTGAGCGCTTTCCAGCCCTGCCAAAGTCATCGATCCAAGGCTTGTCCTACCTGCCGTTCGTGACAGAGCAATATCGGACAAAAGCATGTCGGCATCATTGGATGCGACAAGGGTGTCGATTCCCAAGCCACCAGTGATCTTTCCAGTTCCCGCCCACCCCGAAACATCAAAGAGATCGTCGCCGGCACCACCCGTCAGTTCTGCCGATTCGATCCCACCAAGAACAAGGTCCACTGTTCCAGCCCTCTTGAGAGCCGTGCCAGACAACAGGAACGCGCCACTTCCTGAACTGATAATCGTGTCGTTTTGTTTAGGAGGTGACAAATCACCATTAATCTGGCCTGCCTTGGTCCATCCAGAGACATCAAACTTATTGGCCTTGGCTCCCCCGCGGAAAACACCGTTTTCGATGCCGATAATAGTGGCATCACCCGTTCCCACACGCTTAATGAGGCCATCAGCGATATTGAAGTCGGTATCAGTGGTCACGGTAATGGTGTCATAACCGCTGCCACCA
>CAWUNZ010000275.1:0-4847 GCA_963923445.1 uncultured bacterium | reverse complement strand
GCTGGCCCACGAGATGGGCTACCCCGTGCTCATCAAAGCCGCCGCCGGCGGCGGCGGGCGCGGCATGCGCGTGGCGCACAACGACATCAGCCTCAAGACCGGCCTGTCGTCGGCCAGGCAGGAGGCGGAGAGCGCCTTCAAGGACGGTTCGGTCTACCTCGAGAAGTACATCGAGCACCCCCGGCATGTGGAGGTGCAGGTGCTGGGCGACCGCCACGGGAATGTGGTCCACCTGTGGGAGCGCGATTGTTCGCTTCAGCGCCGCCACCAGAAGCTGGTGGAGGAGTCGCCCGGGCCGAACCTTCCCGACAGCGTGCGCCAGGAGCTGTGCAACGCCGCCGTGCGCCTGGTGAAGACCGCCGGGTACTATTCGGCGGGAACCTGCGAGTTCCTCGTCGACAAGAACAACCGGTTCTACTTCATCGAGGTCAACGCCCGCATCCAGGTGGAGCACCCCGTCACCGAACTGGTGACCGGCATCGACCTGGTGCAGCAGCAGATCCGGATCGCCGCGGGCGAGAAACTCCCCTTCACCCAGGACCAAATCCCCCAAAGGGGATCCGCCATCGAGGTCCGTATCAACGCGGAGGACCCGGCCGCGGGCTTTCGCCCCTCTCCCGGGCTCATCACCGCCTGGAGGCCCCCGGGAGGCCCCGGCATCCGCCTCGACACGCATGTCTCCGCCGGCTACCGCGTGCCGCCGAACTACGACTCCCTGGTCGCCAAGCTGCTGGTTTACCGCCCCACGCGCGACCAGGCCATCGACACCATGCGCCGGGCCCTGGCCGAGTTCCATGTCGAGGGAATCAAGACGACCATCCCGATTCTCCGCGACATCTTCAACGACATCGCCTTCCGCGAAGGCAAGGTGGACACCACCTACATCGAGCGGACCTACCTCAAGAAGGAAGCCTGATCCCACGGGAGTGACGACATGATCGCCTGGCTGGTCCTGACAGTCCTCGGGGCCGACGCCCCGGCGGACATGTTGGCCGAGCGCCTCGCGCGCGAGGCCAAGCCCGCGCTTCTGGCCGTGCGCTCCCAAGGTCGCGACGGCAAGTTCCAATCGCTGGGCACCGGGTTCCTCATTAAGCCGGACTTGGCGGTGACCAACCACCATGTCATCGGCGACGGCCGCGACTTCATCCTGGAGGATTCCGGGGGCGCCACGCGCAAGGTGGTGGCCGTGGAGGCGGTGGACCGCGATGCCGACCTGGCCCTGCTGCGCCTGGAGGCGCCCAAGGGCAAGCCGCCGACGATTTTGGCCCTTGGCGACTCAACCAAGGTGGCCGATGGGGCGCCCGTGGTGGCGCTCGGCAACCCCCGCGGCCTCACCTTCAGCGTGGTGGCCGGGGTGCTTTCCGGCCGCCGCGAGATCGACGGCCGCGCGATGCTGCAGGTGGCCATGCCCGTGGAACCCGGCAACAGCGGCGGCCCGCTTCTCGACCGCGACGGAAAAGTCGTCGGCGTCATCACCAGCAAGTCGCTGGTCACGCCCAACCTCGGTTTCGCCGTGCCCGCCGAGCGGATCAAGCCGCTGGTGGAAAAACCCACCCCCGTCCGCCTGGCCGCCTGGCTCACCCTTGGCAAGCTCGACCCGGACCGTTGGCGGGCGCTCACCGACGCCCGCTGGACACGCTCGGGAGGCACCATCAGGGCCGAGGGTGGCGCGCAGGGATTTGGCAACCGGGCCCTGTGCCTGCGCACCGACCCCATGCCGGACCTGCCTTGCGAGATCTCCGTCCGGGTGAAACTCGAGAATGAATCGGGCGCCGCGGGCCTCGTCTTCTGCGCCGATGGCAAGGATCGGCACTACGGCTTCTACCCCTCCGGCGGCGGCTTGAGGCTCACGCGCTTCGACGGGCCGGATGTGTATTCATGGAAGATCCTGGCCCAGGCGTCTTCGAAGGCGTACCGGCAGGGAGATTGGAACTGGCTGTCGGTGCGCGTGGAAAAGGACAGGATCATCTGCCGGGTGAACGAAACCGTGGTGTTCAACGAGGCGGATCGCGAACTCCGCGGCGGCAGCGCCGGCCTGGCCAAGTTCCGCGACACCGTCGCCGAATTCCAGTCGTTCCGAGTCGGCAAGGAAACCCCGGCCGCCATGCCCACCGCCGCCGACCGCGCCAAGGTGGCCAAGGCCGTGGGCGACCGGGTGCCGGACTCGGCGGCGCTCGACAACCTGGCCAAGCTGGGCCCGATGGCCGCCGATGCCTTGCGCGAGGAGGCCCGCGAACTGGAAGCACGGGCCAAGCGCCTCAAGGACCTCGCCAACGCCACGCGGCACCGCGCCGCGCTCGATGCCATCGCCGCGCACCTGAAGTCGCCCGAAGGCCCCGGCTGGCTGGCCAAGGGGGCCTTGCTCCTGGCACGCATCGACCGCGACGACATCGACATCGACGAGCGGCTTGACGAGATCGCCCGCCTGGCCAAGCGCGCCGGTGAGGCCGCCAAGGGCGCCGCCGACCCCGCCGCCCGGCTCGACGCGTTTCTGTTCGAGGAACTCGGCTTCCACGGGGCGAGAGCCGAGTATCACCATCATTCCAACAGCGACCTCGCCTCGCTGCTCGATGACCGCGAGGGAATGCCGCTGACCTTGGCCATGCTCTACCTGGAGATCGGCTGGCGGCTGGGCCTGAAGCTCGACGGCGTGGGCCTGCCCGGGCACTTCGTGGTGCGCTGGAACCGCGACAAGGACAAGCCGGTGTTCGTGGATGTCTATGAGCGGGGCAAGCGCCTGCCGGAAGCCGACCTGCCCAAGCTGGCGGGCCTCCCGCCGGGATCAACCCTACCCAAGGACTCCCTCAAGGCGATGACCCGGAAGGCCATGCTGGCCCGCATGGCGCGCAACCTGGCCGGGTCCGCCGGGCGCGTGGACGACGAGGGCGGGCAGTTGCGCCACTACGACGCCCTCCTGGTGATCGACCCCGAAAGCGGCGTGGAACGGGGGGCGCGCGCGATGCTGCGGGCACGGGCCGGCGATTTCACCGGGGCCCTGGCCGACATCGACATGCTTATCGAGAACCCGCCTGAAGGGGTGGATGTGGACAAGCTGGCGGCGCTGAGGCGGCGCCTGGCCGAGCAGGCCGAACGGGGATCGCGGTGAGAATGGATGACACGAATCCGCATCATTGGGAGCACCGCCGCCTCAACGGTTGAAGCCCGCGACGACTCAACTCCCTTGGAAAGTTCATCGAAGCGGATTGCGGGGCAACAAGAGCCTCGAACGAAGCCGAAGGCGGAGTGAGTGGTGGGAATGGACCCGCTCACTCTGGCGCTTCGGGCCACCGTTTGAGGCTCTTTTGATTTTATCTTTTCAATCAGAAACCCGCGCGCCGGATCCTGATCACCTAGCCCTGAGGTTTCCAGCCCGCCGCGGCACCCACGGCCTCCCGCGCGGATGAAACGCCCAGTGTTTCCAGCGCCCCGGGAAGCGCCTCGATGGCGCGGATGGCGGCGCCCGGGTCGTAGAAATTCACCGTGCCCATCTGCACCGCCGAGGCTCCGGCCACCAGATAATCCATGACATCGTCGATGGTGGCGACACCGCCGATGCCGACGATGGGCAACCCCGGCACGGCGCGCGCCACATTCCAGACGCAGCGGAGCGACAAAGGCTTGATCGCCGGCCCGGAAAGGCCGCCGGCGCCATTGCCCAGGTACGGCCGCCGGCGACGCCAGTCGAGCACGATGCCCGGGAAGGTGTTGGTGAGGCTCACGGCATCGGCGCCGGCCTCCGCGGCGGCGCGCGCCACCGCCACCAGGTCGGTCACCAGCGGGGTGAGCTTGGCCAAAATCGGCAGGTCGGGGCAGGCGTCGCGGGAGGAGCGCACCACGCGGGCGCAGGCCTCGGGATTGGTGGCGAAATCGATACCGCCGGCGACATTGGGGCACGACAGGTTGAGTTCCAGGGCGGCGAGGCCGGCAAGGCCGCGGGCCTTCCGGGCCATGACGGGAAACTCGTCCTCTGCCTTGGCCGCGATGTTGAGGATGATCGGGCAACCCACCGTCCTCAGGTAGGGCAAATGGTGGTCGAGAAAGTGGTCGAGGCCGTCGTTGTCGAGGCCGATGGCGTTGAGCATGCCGCTGGCGGTCTCGACCGTGCGCGGGGGCGGGTTGCCGGCGCGGGGGGCCATGGTCACGGTCTTGGGGACGATGCCACCCAGGCGGGCGAGGTCGGTCACGCCTTCCATTTCCTTGGCGTAGCCGAAGGTTCCCGAGGCGACGAGCACGGGGTTGGGCAGGCGGAGACGGCCAAGGCTGACGGAAAGGTCGGGCATCATTCGCCCCCGCCCGAACTGGCGCCGCGCAGTGACTGGGCGGAATCGGCCATGTCGGAGGAGAAGAAGGTGCCGCGGTCGCGGATGACCGCCTGCGGAGGCAACTGGGCCGAGGCGGTGCGCACGGCGGGGTTGCGCTTGAAGGCGGTGCCGATGGCCAGAACCTCGAGCATGCCCCCGGTCATGTCGTGGACAAACAGCTTCACATCAAGCACGCCGTCGGCGCCGATCTCGGTGGCCTCCTTGCGGACATGGGAGAGGCAGTTTTCGCGGGCCTCGTACACGAGGCGGGTCATGGAGTTGACCTCGCCGCGGGAGAACGAGCTGAAAAAGGCCTTGATGCCACCGCCGATGCCCATGGAGACCACACTGCTGGCCATAAGCAGCCTGAGCGGCTGGAAGCCAAGCTGGGTCAGGTTCCAGAGTTCCTCGCCGGTGAGTTCGGAGGTGAAGGGACGCTCGGGGTCGCCCAAGGCCGGATGCCGGCTGGCGGTGCCGACAAGCACCATTTCCTTCACCCCGGTGCCGAAGGGCTGGATGGATGTCTGGATGTCCACCACGCAGTTG
>CAWUNZ010000274.1:0-4870 GCA_963923445.1 uncultured bacterium | reverse complement strand
GCCCGCGGCGGGCGCCAAGCCCAATATTGTGCTGATCCTTGCCGACGATTTCGGTTTCGAGTGCGTCACGGCCAACGGCGGACAGTCGTACCGCACGCCCAACCTGGACAAACTTGCCTCGGGTGGTCTCCGCTTTGAGCATTGCCATGTCCAGCCATTGTGCACACCGACTCGCGCGCAACTGATGACTGGCAAGTCAAATATCCGCAATTACATCCATTTCGGCACCCTCCTGCGCGGAGAGACAACCTTCGCCCACCATTTGTCCAAGGCAGGCTACACCACGGCGATATGTGGCAAGTGGCAGTTGGGGCGTGAAATCGACTCGCCCCGGCACTTCGGCTTTGGCGAGTCGTTCCTCTGGCAGCACACCCGCCGCCCGCCGCGCTACGCCAACCCCGGCCTCGAACGCGATGGTAAGGAAATCGACTTCAACAATGGCGAATACGGACCTGATCTGGTGAATGACTTCGCCATTGATTTTGTCCGCCGCAATAAAAGCCGGCCCTTTTTTCTCTACTATCCGATGATGCTCACCCACGATCCCTACCAGCCCACGCCGGACAGCCCGGACTGGGATCCCAAGGCCAAGGGCGAGGCCGTGAATCGCAAGCCGACGCATTTCGCCGACATGGTGGCGTACATGGACAAGCTGGTCGGCAAGCTTGCCGCCGCGCTTGCCGCAGAAGGAATCCGGGATAACACGCTCATTTTGTTCGTGGGGGACAACGGCACCGGCAAGGGCACCACCAGCCGGTTCAAGGGGATGAATGTCAAGGGTGGGAAGGGCACGACCAAGGACACCGGCACGCATGTGCCATTGATCGCAAGCTGGCCGGCCCGGACCCGCCCCGGAGGAGTCAATTCCGACCTCGTCGGAAGCGTTGACTTCCTGCCGACGATGTGCGAGGCGGCAGGCGTGCCGGTCCCCGGGGATACTGACGGCGTGAGCTTCCTGCCCCAGATTCTGGGCGAAAAGGGTCACCCTCGGCAGTGGCTCCACATTTGGTATTCACCAAGGCAGAACAACGACACCAAGGTGACCGAATACGCCTTCAACCATTCCCACAAGCTCTACCGAGGTGGGCGGTTTTACGATCTTCAGAAAGACCCCGATGAGCGCGCCCCGCTCGATGCCTCGGGGCTTTCCGGTCCCGCAGCGGCATCACATGGGCTGCTTCGGGCGGCACTCGACAAATTCAAGGATGCCCGCCCAAAGGAACTCGACAAGCGGGCTGCCAACCCCGGCGCTGATTGACTCGCGGGGACCAGCCATGAGTGGAATCATCGGCCACACCTTGTACGCCGTGCTTGCCGCCAAGGCCGCCACCGCCCATCGGCTACCCATCGCCCCGGTCATGGCCAGGAACCGCGCAAGCTACCTTGCCGGCGCTTACCTTGGTTGCGATATCCAGACCATGCCGGAAGCCGTTTGTGAGGATACCGGAAAGGAAGTCGGTTACGGCACCGTGCCTGTCACCAAAAGCCCGATCACCGGCGGCAAGGTACGGCCGTGGAAGTTGGCCTTTGGCGGCGCGGAATACACGCCTCGGCAGGTGTATGACTTATTTTATGGTCGGTCCCACCTGGTTTTCGGATGGGCAGGAGGTCTTTCCAGGTTCAGCGTTCCTTGGGACCATCTCCCCGACTACATGGCTTTGGCGGCCGAGGATGCCCGGGATTTTTTCGGGCCGGGGGAGAGGCCGCTTGCGTATGTGCTGGGAACGCTGGTTCATATCGTGAGTGATTCACTGATCAAGTCGGTCCAGCCGGGAATCGATCTGTCCCTTGTGGATGGCAAATATACTGCCCGTAACCGGCCGGTACAGGATCTTGTCACTTTCCATGAAATTGGGATCAACGAACTGGGGCTGGATTGGCAGTCATTGTTCGCTGATCTCGCGCAGACTCCCGTCGAGGCCGTCCAGCCCCATTTCATGCGGGTGGGCAAGGCCAAGGGCCGGTTGTCGCGTCTGTTCACCGAAGGTTGGGATGAGAAGGACGCCGGCCTGCTTCAAGCCGTGCTTGTGGAGAACAGGCGTTACCTGCCTATCCATGTCCGGTCTGTTCTCGAAGACATGCGCCTGACGCGCTCAACCAACGGCTGGGAATGCAGCGCATCCATGAGCCAGGCTGCGGGCGGAATTTCCTATCGAGAAATGGTGACTTTGGCTGACAAGGCGGGGTTCAGGCGGGCGCTTTGGCAGATGACGGAGGCGATCCTTGCCATGTTCCGTCAGGTGATCGAAAGGTCGCCCATGCTTCGGTCACTTCCCGTTGGGGACGGGTCGGGTTGGAATGAACTGGGGGCGAAATGGTCGAAACAAAAATGATTGGCAATGGGGCTGCTGGTTCTTCCGAGGGTTGGCATATCACCCCAGCGACTTCTGCTGAAGCACCCACGATTGCCAGGTTTAACATCCTGTTGGCCAAGGAAACGGAAAACCTTGAACTCGACCAAGGCACCGTTCTTTCTGGCGTTGCACGCGGATTGTCAAAGGCTCCTGAAGTTCGCTATCTCCTGGCGAGGGAAAACCCTGATGGGGATCCCGTTGGGCAGTTGATGCTCACCCGGGAATGGAGTGATTGGCGCGATGGCTGGGTCTGGTGGATTCAAAGTGTTTATGTCGAACAGGCGTTCCGCAGAAGGGGCGTGATGCGCGCCTTGTTTCGCCAGGTGATGGAAATGGCCAAGGCCGATTCCGGGCCGGTTGTGCTGGTGCGCCTTTATGTGGAAGAGCACAACGGCAGGGCGCAGGCCTTTTATCAGGGAATGGGGATGGCGGACGAGGGCTACCGGGTGTGGGCATGGAAGACACGATGAAGGGAGCCAACCGGAAGCCTGACGCGTCAAAGATGATTTTCATGGCAGCGGCCATCCCGTGGGGCCTTTCAGGTTCCTTGACCCGGTTCAAGATGACCGAACCCATGACATTGAGATGACTCTTTTGTTAATCAAACCGTTTGCGTGATACCTACCCTTGCAAATAGCTTCCGCCATGCGCCTTGGCATGTCGAGAATGCTCGTTTTTCACAAGCAGCCTTTTAACTCCTGGTGCTAAGGAAGGCGTGATATTCGAACCGCGCTTGAACTTTCTGAAACGGTTGTGAACCGGATAGTACCCTGAGGGCTCGCTGTCACGGATTGTGGCGGACCATCGTCCACCGTCACAAGGTAGTTTTGCCAAGGCGAAAGGTTGGTGATGAGGTTTTGAACCGTGCCGGATTTGTTCAACCGGTAACTCACCGGGGTATCAAGGTCAACTGAACCGTCACGGCCAAAGAGGACCAACTGCTCGCCCATCAAAACCCCTTCCAACCGATCATCATCACTCAGGATGTGGCTGACGGGGTCAGCGGCTGTCTTGGAGGCTTCGGCCACCTGGAAGGCTGTCACGCAGCGCATGACGGATGTCGGGGACAAGTTCTCCGTGGTCAATCGGCTAATGGGAACGGGAGTGTTGCTTGTGGGCACGAAAATCGTGGAAACGCTGGTCCTGATCGGGGTTGTTGAAAAAGTTTGGCCGAACAGCCTGCTTTCTCCACGGGTCTCCACGAAGGAATTGGCGTTGACGGTGGGGGGACTGAGAAAATTCCAGCGCAACTGCTTGGCGTAGGCCTCATTCCTTGTGGCAAAACGGTCATAAACAATGACATAGTCGGGGCGGAGATAAACAACCTGCCGTGTCAATTCATTGGCGGGGTTAACAAAACCGGAGTCCGGATCAGGGTTGTATGCCGCCCGGTAGTCGCCATCGACATACACATGGTCATCCGAGGCCTCGAACGAACGGATAAAGACACCAGGATTGCCGTATGAAACCCCCATGCAAAACGGCGCGCGTTGGGCCCCCTCGTTGTTGTCACTGATCGCCACCAGGTTGCCGTAGGCGCTTTGTTCGGTCGGGTTGAGGTTGTTGTCGCCTCCCAGGGTTGGGGCGAGGGCATTCGCGAGAAGTTCGTCGTCGCCGCGCTGAATCTGGAGTTGCCCGGGGGAATAGGTCTGATGGTCGGCGTGGAGCAAATTACCCATCTGCAACGACACCCAGGTTGGTGTGGGACCCCAATCCGACCGGGCCGTCACCAGGCCGGCTCCGGTCGAATAATGCTCCAGCGGCAGGGCGGACCAGAACGAGGCTTGCTGGCCGGGATCGTGGAAAAGAAGGTCAATCGCGTCAGCGGTGTCGGGCTGTTTGGCGTTAATATCGGCGCCATCCTCGTGAAAAAAGTCACCAACAAGGTAGTTTTGCACGATATGGTTGGCGTAGGATCGCGCATCCGGATCGTCAGCGTAGGCTCCGAGGACATAGAACAGGCTTTTATCAATGAACCGGGTGGGCCACATGTACCAGTCGCCGGCGTTGTGCACCTGATCCTTGGCCGGTTGGGCGCTCACCAGTTGGCGCACCACCTCCGAAGCCCAGTGCCGCTCGGGTTGGGCGGAAATAAGGCCGGCGTTTTCCAAGGCTCCCCCCGCGATGATCAGGGCCTGCGCCGAATGGAATCCGTAACTCCATCCCTCAACCCAAAAACCTCCCTTGAGGCTGTTGGTCTCCTCACTGAGCATTGGCAACAGGTTGTTCCGCCGCCAGCTCAGGGCCTCGTCGAGCAACCGTTGTCCCTCGGAAGAGCGACCCTTCAGCGCCAATCCCGTCATGACGGAGCTGGCATAGGCGCCGGCACCATAATTGCTTTCCGGATTGTCCGCATAGTAGCCATTCACGCGGATGTAGTCAGCCCAACGGGCCAGCATGTCGGTCGCCTCGGACTTGAGAGGGAGGGGGAAACCCGCGTATTCGTCAAGCCAATCGAGGCCGATAGCGATCTGCCTGCCCAGGTATCTTGATGTGTAGGTGGTGTCGATGAAGAT
>CAWUNZ010000273.1:0-4877 GCA_963923445.1 uncultured bacterium | reverse complement strand
GGTTTCCAGGGGATCAACGCGCTCGGCACCGGGCGGGTGGGCGCCAACGGAGTCGGCGGTTTCGTTTTCAGTGCCGCCGCTGACAGCTTCAACCTGCTGATCCGCGCCCTGAAGACTCAGGGGCGCATCGATGTCCTCAGCCGCCCGCAGGTGACCACGCTGGATAACCAGCAGGCGCGTGTGTTCGTGGGCCAAAACTACCCGCTCCTTTTGGGAAGCAATGTGACGGCCACGGGCGTCATCAACAACAACATCCAGTACCAGGCGGTGGGCGTGGAACTGCTTGTCACGCCGAAAATCACTCCTGATGGGCGCGTGATCATGCGGTTGTCCCCGCAGATTTCCAAGCCGGCGCCCACGACCATCCCGATCGGCACCTCCGGAACCAACGGTTCCACGCAGTTCGCCACCGCCATCGACCAGCAGATCATCGAGACAACGGTCGTGGCGATGGATGGCGAGACGGTTGCCTTGGGCGGCCTGATCCAGAAGACGGACATCAAGAGCGAGAACAAGATTCCGTGGTTCGGAGACCTGCCCTATGTGGGAGCGGCGTTCCGTTTCCGCACGCAGACCAAGGAAAAGCGGGAATTGCTGCTGATTCTCACTCCGCACATTGTGCGCAACAAATGGGACGCGGCCCGCATTCTGAACGAGGAAGCCAAGAAAATGGATTGGGTTCTTGGCGATGTCTCCCGCATGCATACCGGTCAGGGCCTGCTGCCTCCGGTGATGCCGAACCAAAACGGCCAAGTTGAGGAAGATGGCACGGTTCCCCCGCCCGGAATCTTGTCGGTTCCCCCGGGCCTTCCCGCCAATGGCGGGTCCGACTCGGGCAAGCCTGGAGTGCCTGTCCAGCCTCAGCCAACCCTGCCGCCGGCGACCCTGCCACAGCCTGCGCAGCCCGTTCCCGGGCCGATGTCCCGAGGCGGTCTGCCTCAGCAACAATCGGCCATCCAGCAAACCCAGGCATTCATCCCCACTGCGGCGGTGGTGCCTCTGGCTCAGGCCAAGCCCCTTGTGACGAACCCCGCACCTGTGAATTCCGCACCCATGAGCGCACCCATCCAACCTGTCCAGCAGACAGGGCAACAGGAGACCGCGTCATGGCCATCCGGCAAGCGTTGAAAAAAGCCCTCTTGCTTGTGCCGGCGATGCTTCTGGCCCAGGGGTGCACCACCCTTCCTGTGGACAAGGAAGCGCAGGCCAAGAAACCCGCCAAGCATGTGCGCAAAATCCACAAGGCCGGGCGCATGCCCTGCCAGCTCGTGAGCACATGGAAAAACGAGGTGGTTCATGTGGCCGACCCGGTTCATGGCGGTGCACCCATCCCCGGACTGGCCGGAAGGTTCTACCTCTTTGGGGAGGAAGTGGACACGCCGATTGAAGCGGAAGGAAATCTCACGGTTGACTTGTACGACCTGACCAAGGGTCCGGGTGGCCAGCCCGTGTTGTTGGAAAACTGGCAACTGGACCCCGTGACCTTGAAGAAACTCAAGCGCAAGGACCCTGTCGGCGAGGGGTACACCTTATTTCTTCCCTGGGGAACCTACAGGCCGGATATCACGCGCGTGCAGTTGAAGCTGAAATACGATGCCGGCGGCGAGTTTCCCTTGTTCGGCGACACAGGCCCGTTAACGCTCAACAGCGAAATCAACATCCAGCAATCAAGGCATACGATGGCGCCCGGCGCCGGCGGTCAGCTTCAGACGGTCAATCCGGGAGCCGCCGGAACCCCTCCTGCCTTGGGAGTAGCTCCGGGCCAGGCGACAAACCCCGCGGCAATTCCTGGACAAAATGGACCCGTTGCGCCGTTGAACAGCCTGCCATCCGGCCAGCCAGTTTCAAGGGTTGTTGTGCCAACGGGACCTCTCGCCGCCGGGGCAAGCGCGACCGGGCTGATTCCCGTCTCCGCTTCGGGAGTTACCCCCCCGGCGGGTGGTCGATCGACCCGATTGACGATTGAGCCTGTCGATTACAACCCGCCCAAGGCGGAAGGGTTTGGCCCGGCTCGCATCGACACCATCGGCCCGCGAAACGCGGGCGGCAATCATGCCTCTGGGGTGGCCGCACCCGCCCCGGAGGTCCCCGCAGGACCGAAAGTCTGGAGCCTTCGTTAGCGGGATTTCAGCTCGAGGTTGAAGGTATTGGCACCTTCCTTCACCTCAAGCCGAAGTTCGCTGGTCGCTGGTTTGAGGTAACGAGCCGGCAGGATGTTTTCACCGCGGATCCTGTTTTTGTCGAGGGGGCGGCAGGAAACCGAAACTTGATATTTGCCCGCCGGCAGCCCGTCGAATTTTCCGAAGCTGGAAACCGCGTAGGCACCTTGGTCATCGGAGAGGCCGTCGCCTCCGGGGCCTGCCTTGCCGTCATCGGATATCTTGTGAAAAACAGCCACGGCATACTCGAGCGGCTTGCCGTCGAGCGTGATCACACCCGTCACCGGATGGCTCTTGGGCCGTACCTTGGTGGTGGGTGTGTCTGAGCCGTAGCCTTTTTCCGTGCTTTCCGGATGGCGGAGGTTTTCGGGGAGAACTCCATCCAAGGCGATGTTGCCGATGATGGGCCGGTTGCCTTTCATGGTCACCCAGGCGATCTGGTCGAATTCGCCGTATTGAATGCCGCGTAGCCGACTGCCGCCACCCGTGGTGGCCAGTTGGTAATAGTTGCGGCCGTTGCGGACGAATTTCTCGTAAACATGTTCGTGGCCGCAGAACACGGTGAACTGCCTGTCACCCAAGGCCTTTTCTAGTTCGGCCCAGCCGTTGGTCTCGACCTCCTTCCCAACCCACATCGGCTTGTGCAGGAAGATGAAAGTCCAGCGGGGGGAGGGGTTGGCCTCGGCCACCTTCTTGAAATAGGCCAATTGCTCGGGAGTGATATGGGTTCCCTTGCCCGGGGTATCCTCTGAATTCACCGAGAGGAACAAGGTGTCGCGGTAGACGAAGTGGTAATGCGGGCGGCCGAACCGTTCCTTGTAAGCCTTCAGCATCTCCTGGTTCGTGATGTCGTGATTGCCCGGCACATAGAAGAAGGGCATTTGCAGGCGCTTGACATAGCCGACAAACTCATCCCACTGCTGGGCGATCACTTCCGGCTTGGTGGTGTAACCCTCGATCAGGTCGCCCACCGACATCACGAACTCGGGTTGGAGCAGGTTGATGCGGTCGACCGCCTGCGAGAACACCTTTTCGCGATGACCACCGGTTCGGTCACTGATGACAGCGAAGCGGAAATCGGCCGGATTGTTGTTGACCTGCAGACTGGTCCAAGGGTTGGCGCCTTCGGCGGCGTCAACAACGATGGTTGGTTTTTCAGCGGCGGCGTTGCTGGCGACGATCGCCCGCGAAACGCCGAACGCCGCGCCAAGCACGGCTAAGACGGTCAGTCCCAAGGTCAGGCGGATTGTCAGGTGTTGATTCATGGGAGGAACTCCAGAGGATTGAATTTTAATGTATGTGAAACACCTGGATGCCTTGCGATGATTTCATGAATTTTCCAAGAATCGCTCGGGGCTTTACATGGCCGCCCGTTGCCCGGAGAATCCGTGCCATGGAGATGGCGACGAATTCATCATTCCGGGGAAATGTCATGCGAAATCGGCTTTTGGCTTGTTCCTTGGCCCTGATTCTGGGGAATGCCCGGGCCGACCTGCCGGGTTCCATCGCGGCCCTGAGGGGGATTGGCGCCGGTGGCAAGGGAAACGCCCAGGCTGCCAGCGCGTGGAAAGAACTGGTGGGCCATGGACCCGCCGCGTTGGCGCCCGCCCTGGGGGCCATGGACGATGAAGATCCGGTTTCCGCCAATTGGCTGCGTCCGGCGTTGGATGCCATCGTTGAGAAGGCCGGAGCCGACGCGATCCCCTCGCGCGAGATCGAGCAGTTTTTGGAGGACCGCAAGGGAGGCCGGATGGCGCGCGCCTGCGCCCTCGAACTTGTTCGAAGGAAAGATCCCGCCCGGGCCGACGCCTTTCTCGCCAAGGCCACCGACGACCCCAGCCCGGAAATCCGCCGGCAGGCCATTGCCGCCGCCATCGCCAAGGCTCCGGCCGAGGGTCCCACGCGTGTCGAGGCGATGAAGGCCTTGTTTAAGGTGGCCTGCGACCGCGACCAGGTTGACCAGATCGCGAAGGACTTGGGCAAGGCCGGCATCAAGACCGACCTCGCCGCTCATTTCGGTTACATCATGGACTGGTCGGTGATCGGGCCTTTTCCCGTTCCCGAGGCCACCGGATACGGCGTGAAGTTTCCCCCCGAGGACAAACTGGACCTTGCCGGTGAGGTCGCTGGCCCCAAGGGGCCGCTCAAGTGGAAGCAGGTGAAGACCGCCGACCCCGCGGGATTGGTGAACCTGAACAAGGAGTTGGCGGACGAGAAATCGGTGGTGGCCTATGCCTACACCCGGATCGAGTCGGCGGGGGAGCAGCGAGTCGTGCTGCGGGCCGGATCAATCACCGCCCTCAAGGTGTTTGTCAACGGTAAGGAAGTCTACGGCAAGAACGAATACCATCATGGCATGCATCCGGACCAGCATCAGGCGATCGTGGTTCTCAAGCCCGGCATGAACGAGATTTTGTTGAAGGTTTGCCAAAACCAGAAAGCCCAAAGCTGGGAGAAGAACTGGCAATACCAGGTGCGCCTGACCGACTTCACGGGCGCCCGCGTTTCCTGGAAACAAGGCCCTGTTCAATAACCGAATTCATTGGACTCACACGAGGAGGGACGCTCATGGCCCGTTGGCGCAAATGGTTGGCGGCATCCATTTTGGCAGGTTTGGTATCCCGAGTTCCCGCTGCGGACTGGCCCTCGTTCCGCGGTGCGGAGGCGGGTGTTTCCCGGGAGTCCGGATTGCCGGAGGCTTGGGATGGTCCTTCGGGG
>CAWUNZ010000272.1:0-4883 GCA_963923445.1 uncultured bacterium | reverse complement strand
CGCCCTCCTTGGCCAACAGAACGCCGCCACGAGTCGGTGCCGCGCAGGCCTTTTGGCGGGTTGTCGTGTCCGCCTCGATGGGCATGGGCAATTGCGGCCTCAGTTCCACCACCGGTGCAGGCATGGGTTGCGGGGCGGCGGGTGCCGGCATCGGGTTCACCGGAGCGGGTTTTACCGCAGGGGCGGCGGGCGCCACGGGAACGGGTTTCACCGCGATCGGTTCGGCAGCGGGTTCCTCAGGCATGGTTGGTGCCACAACCATGCCCGATTCCCAGACGAATCCAGCCCAAGCCATCAGGAGCAGAACAAGCCCGGCGGCGAGGGTGATCGCGATTCCCCGGATTCGGTCGCGAGTGGCTGGCAATCGCGATGCGTTTTTTTCGGACTTCCTGGTTGCCGGAGCAGGCAGGACACGGGTCATGTTTCGCTGACCGGCGGCGCGAAGCAGGCGTGGAATATTGAGCCCGGCCCGTTGGCCCCAGGCCAGCCCGTCGCCCTGGGGTGCTTCCCGGGGGAGGCAGGCATGGGCGCCGATGATCTCGGCCAGCAACGCGTCGTTTTGCTGGGTCTCGCGCTCCAGGTCGCGGACAGCCTGCTCGGACAGCGTTCCATCCAGATAGGCGGCAACCAGATTGGCGTCGATATCGCGACCATCCACGACGCCCGGCTTGGCCAGCTTGCGGATCCGTTCCAGAAGGGCGCGACCTTCCGGGCGTCCGCGCAGGGCGGCGCCCACCTCGGCGACCTCCGAGGCCTCGAGCCTGTCTTCGAGGTAATCGAGAACCTTCCGCAGTTCCATGGCTCAGCGGTCTCCGGCCCACTCCCTTGCATCATTATTGGGGTGGCATGGTCCCGGTCAGGCCCGACTTTTCCCCGGAATGCCCCCAAATGTCCAGCCCTGAACCAAAAACGAGGGCTGCTGAGGCGTGTTTGATCGTTAATTATTGATAATTGGTGGCGGATTGACCTGAACGAATCACAAATGGATTACCGGCCCATGGGGAATGTCGTCACCTATCCAGTCAGATTCCGGAAGTTTGGTCGATGGCCCAGCGAATGACGGCGTCATCGATCCGGCTGCGCAACCCACCCAAGTTCAGATCCATCAGTCCCAGATGGCCGCCGTGCTTGTGGATCACCAGATTCACGGGGTGGCCCTTGGGAATGCGCGACTCGATCTGGCGCAGGGGGGAGATATCCACCACCGGGTCATCATCGCATGCCACCACCGTCACGGGGGTGGTGATGCCGGGAATCATGTTCGTGGTGGTGTTGGCTTCGTAGTAGTGATCGGCATTGCGGTAACCATTGGCGGGTGCTGTGCACACCTCGTCGAAATCCCTGAGGGTCATGGACGGTTTTAAAAACAGGTCCGGCAACTCTGGGAAACATTCGCGCCTGGCCTCGTATTCCGCCACCAACGCCTTGACGAACTGCCGGTCGTAAAGCCTTCCCGCTCGCGTTTGCAACTTGGCCACGCACCGGGCGGGATCCACCGGTGGGCATACCACCCACGCGGCCAGCAACGGCAATGTGTTGCTCTCAGGCTCGGCCAGCAGCTTGAGCACGATGTTCGCGCCCAGCGACAAGCCGATCAGCAGCATGGGGGATTGGGAGGAGAGGTCCGCAAGCAGCCGGCAGGCTTTGAGCAGGTCGTCGGATCGGCCGACATGGTACATCTTGCGGGCCAGCGAAAACCCGGCACCCGCCCCGCGCAGGTCGATGCGCCCCACGCGGAAACCCCGCCGGTACAACTTGCCGGCAATCCGGGCGATCATGGGCGACTTGTGCGATCCTGTCAGCCCATGCACCAGCATGGCGGTCGGATCGCCGGTCTTCCAAAGCACGGGCGCGCTGTCGTGAACCACCAGCGCGTCGCCATCGCCCAGGTCCACCCGGTGCCTGCGCGTGGGCACAAACGGCGCCGGCCCCGCGAGCAGATGCGCCATGAGCGTTTGAGTGTGGCCGTTGCGAAGGATGAACGGCGACAGGTACTGCATCAATACGGGCCCAACGCGCCGACGGGAGACCGGAATGAAGTGAAGTGATTTTACTATACTTCATTTTTCAGGGAGACGGAGCGAATGAGCCGACGCATGCCCGCCGAATGGGAGCCTCATGGGGCCACCTGGGTGGCCTGGCCCCACCAGAAGGCCGATTGGCCCGGCAAGTTCGACCCGATCCCATGGGTTTGGTGCGAGATCATCCGGCACCTGGCCAAGGGGGAGCGGACCAGGGTGATCGTTCCCGTCGGCAAGGCCGGAAAAGTTCAAGAATGCCTGACGCGCGCGGCGGTCGATTTGTCGATGGTGGACCTGATTTCCGCGGCAACCGACAGGGTTTGGCTCCGCGATTCCGGCGCCGCGACCGTGGTGGGAAACGACCGCTCCAAGGCCTTGGTCAACTGGCGTTTCAACGGTTGGGCCAAGTACCCCAACTGCAGGAAGGATGCCCGCGTGGGCGAGGTGATGGCCTCGTTCACGGGCCTCAACATGGAAAAACCAAGACGACTGGGGAAAAGAATCGTGTTGGAGGGGGGGGCGATCGATGTCGATGGCGAAGGAACTCTATTAACCACGGAGGAATGCCTGTTGTCGGAGGTTCAGGAGCGTAACCCCGGCATGGCGCGCCACGATTACGAGGCGGTGCTGGCCGAGCATTTGGGTGTGACCAAGGTGCTTTGGCTGGGACGCGGCGTGGCGGGGGACGACACGCACGGCCATGTGGATGACCTGGCCCGGTTTGTGGCTCCCGGCAGGGTGGTGTGCGCGCGCGAAACCGACCCCGCCGACGACAATTACGCCCCCCTCAAGGAAAACATCGAGCGCCTGTCCGCCATGACAGACGCCCGTGGTCGGAAGATTGAGGTCATTCCCCTGCCGATGCCTCGGCCGGTGGTGTTCGACAATCAGCGCCTGCCGGCCAGCTATGCCAATTTCTACATCGCCAACCATGCGGTTCTGGTTCCCACCTTCAATGATCCGGCTGACCGGGTCGCCTTGGGCATTTTGGCGGAGTTGTTTCCCACCCGGGAAGTGGTGGGCATTCATGCCGTGGACCTGGTCTGGGGGTTGGGCACCATCCATTGCCTCACCCAGCAGGAGGCGGCCTGACCGGGGTCGAATTCAGGGCCTTTTTCTTGCCCACCAAAGAAGTTCCATGCCCGGCTTCGACTTGGGGATTCCCCTCTTTGAACTCGATGCCGCGCGAATACTCAATAATGCGCAAGGGCCCGGGAAAACCCGGGCCCTTGCGTTCAATTTCAGGTTTCGGCCGGACGAATCAGGCCAGAACCTTCTTCATTTTTTGGGGGTTGATGCCCAAGGTGATCTTGTTGCCGGCCTTGCGCTTCGCCTTCTTGGCCATGCGGTCCTTCAATTGCTGCTTGTTGAGAGGACGCTTGCGGGGCATGATGACACTCTCCGGTTGACCGATGCGTAAACAATCAATGTATCCGCTTGTTCTTGGTCCGCCCAGCCCATTTTGACCGTTCTGGAGGCTACCGATGCTGTATTTCGATGCCCATCTCGACCTGGCCTGGAATGGGGTGGACTGGAACCGCGACCTCAAGCTGGAGGTCGCCGCCATCCGGGAACGCGAAAAGGCCCTCAATCTCAAGGGCAAGGCGCGCGGGGCCAATACGGTTTCCTACCCGGCGCTCAGGCGCGGAGGGGTGGGACTGGGAATCGCCACGCTTCTGGCCCGGCTGCACCGATCCGATCAGGCCCCGGGTTTTCAGGTGCAGGGTTTTAACCGCTATGAGGACATGGCCGGGGCCCATGGCTCGGCGCGTGGCCAGTTGGCCTATTACGAGGCCTTGCAGGAGGAAGGCATTCTCAGGCTCATCACCACCAAGGCCCAATTGGCTGAAATGGCCGCGGCATGGAAGGGGGGCGTGGCCAAGGCCGGCACTCCGTTGGGTTACATCTTGTCGATGGAAGGGGCCGATCCGATCGTTCATCCCCGGCAGGTCGAAGCCTGGTGGCGGTGGGGGCTGCGCGTGGTGGGCCCGGCCCATTACGGCATCAGCACCTATTCTCACGGCACGGCAACACCCGGCGGCCTGATGCCCTTGGGGCCCGATCTTCTGCGCGAGATGCGCCGTGTGGGCATGGTGCTCGATGTCACCCACCTCGCTGATCAGGCTTTCGATGAGGCCATGGATCTGTTCGACGGGCCTGTGCTGGCCAGCCACCACAATTGCCGGGCGCTGGTTCCGGATCAGCGCCAGCTCACCGATGACCAGATCCGCCGCCTGGTGGCGCGTGGCGCGGTCATCGGCGCGGCGTTCGACGCGTGGATGCTGGTTCCGGGATGGATTCGGGGCCAGACAACGGTTGCCGAATCCGGTGTCGGCCTAAAGCATGTCGCCGACCATATCGACCGCATCTGCCAGATTTCCGGCAATTGCCGCCATGTGGGGCTGGGCACCGATCTCGACGGGGGGTTCGGCGCGGAGCAAAGCCCGGGCGACCTCGACACCATCGCCGACCTTCCCAAGCTTGAGCCCATCCTGAGGCAGCGCGGATATTCCCTTTCCGACATGGAGGCGATCGCCAGCGGCAATTGGCTGAGGTTCTTTGGTGAAAACTTGCCTGCGTGACAGGGTTCACACGCCCACTGAACCGGTCCGGGCTTGATGAAAAATCACACTGATCTGTTTTTATGTATTGACAATTCACACTTGTCGGAAAAGGATATTTTTCTCTCCGCCCAACTCACTTCTTCCGGGGAGGAGAATTCATGACATCTTATCTCCGCCGAAACGGTTTCACCCTCATCGAGTTGTTGGTTGTCATCGCCATCATCGCCGTGCTGATCGGCCTGTTGGTTCCCGCCGTGCAGAAGGTGCGCGAGGCGGCCAACCGGATGAGTTGCACAAG
>CAWUNZ010000271.1:0-4890 GCA_963923445.1 uncultured bacterium | reverse complement strand
TTCCTCTACGTCTCGTGGGCTCGGAGATGTGTATAAGAGACAGCCTCCGATGCTTCGCCATGTTGGCATTCGGGTTTGCTTGCCAAGCTCTTGGCGGAAGAGGATCGGGGATTCACCCCTCATTTCCTTAGCGTTTGTCACGGAATTGCAGCCGCCCCTGGCGCTGGCTTCAATCGTTGCGAACTGTCACCCCGGGGAAACATGGGTTTGGCATCACCTTCATTCAATGTCGGGGGCTGGCAAAACGGATCCGGGGTCAGCCTTGGCGGGCGGAAACCGGCCACTTGAGGAAGTTGCCCAACAGCTTGGGCCCCTCGTGCGTGAGGAAACTCTCGGGGTGGAATTGCACGCCGAACAGGGGCCAGGTCTTGTGGCGGACCCCCATGATCTCCCCCTCGTCCGTCCAGGCGCAAACGACAAAATCCGGATGGTGAAAGGTTTCTTTCTTGATCACGAGGCTGTGGTAGCGGGTGGCCTCGAACGGGTTCGACAATCCGGCGAAAACGCCGCTGCCATCGTGGTGGATCGGGCTCACCTTGCCGTGCATCACCCGCCAGTTGCGGATCACTTCCCCTCCGAAGACCTGCCCGATGCACTGGTGCCCCAGGCACACGCCCAGAATGGGCACTCGACCGCCAAACCGGGCCAGCACATCGCACGAGATGCCGGCTTCCTTGGGGGTGCACGGCCCCGGGGAGATGATGATCCGCTCGGGAAGGTCCGCCTCGATCTGCTCCGGGGTGATCTTGTCGTTGCGGACCACGCGCAGGTCGACCGTCGGGTCGATCTCGCCCAACCGCTGCACCAGGTTCCAGGTGAACGAATCGTAGTTGTCGATCAGCAGGATCAAGGCGCCGACTCCTGTCCACCGGACTCATGGCGTGAGGCTGGTTCCGTGAGCGTGTCGAACCGGCGCAGGAACGGCAAGGCCTCCTCCGCGGCTGTTCCCCTGTCGAGGTAAGGATCAACCGCCTCGACTGAAAGCGGGCCATGGTACGCCGCGTGGTTGAGGGCCCGGATCAACTCCTCCCAATCGAGGTGGCCGCGGCCCAGGGACCGGAAGTCCCAACCTCGGCCGGGATGCCCCGACGGCAGGTAGCCGTTGAGGAAACCACGCCCCCCGTCCTGGCGGATGACGATGTCGCGCGCGTGGACATGGTAGATGCGGTCGGGGAACCTCCGCACAAAGGCACATGGATCAATGCCCTGCCAGGCCAGGTGGGCCGGATCGAGGGTGAACCCGAATTCAGGGCAACCATCGACGGCTTCCAGGGCCATCTCGGCGCTGGCGATGTCAAAGGCGATTTGCCCGGGGTGGACTTCCAGGGCGAAGCGAAGGCCGAGGTCGCGGAACTCGTCGAGAATCGGCCGCCACCTTTTGGCGAATTCACCAAGCCCCTCGCGCACCTCGGCGGTGGTGAGCCGGGGGTATCCGAAGGCGCGCGCCCATATCGGGGATCCGGTAAAGCCGGAAATCACCGACACTCCCAAGGCGGCGGCGGCGCGTGCCGTTTCCAGCACCTCCTCCGCCGCGCGCTGGCGCACGCCCTCGGGGTCGCCGTCGCCCCAGACATAATCAGGCAACAATCGCCTCAGGCCGGCGCTGGGAGGGTCGCACACCGCCGTGCCGGACCGGTGGCACGAAAGAACCAGATGGGGCAGGCCGTGCCGTTGGAGGGTTTCCATCAGCCCCGGACCGTAGTCCGGATCGGCCAGGGAGCGTTGTGTTTCGAAATGACGGCCCCATGTGGCCAGTTCCAGCCCTTGGTACTGCCATGACCCGGCGAGGGCCGCGACCTCCTCCACGGGAAGGTCGGTCCAGGCGCCGGTGAAAAGCAGCACGGGGCGCGACATGGCGGAGGCACTCCCGAACGCGTTGGAACTTAGCCGGCGGCGGGGCCGTCACCCGGCTTGATGGCGGATGCAGGGGCATCAACCACGGAAAGGGGAAGCGTTCCGGGCTTGGCCGGTTCCGGGGTGGAACAGGGTGTGGCCGAAACGGTGGCCTCCTGCGTGGCCGGCGGAGCGTTGAAATCCTCGTCTTCCAGGTAAACCTCCGAGGTTTCCAGCCCGTCGATGTCGTGCCTCAGCCACAGGTACAGCGCCGTGGCGGCCGACCAGAAGAACGAGTAACCAAATCCCACAACCAGCAGCACGGCGGCGTAAAGCCAGGCGCTGTTGAGAACGGTTCCCGCGTAACCCAGCTTGATGTCCTTCGAGAACGCCTTCAATCGGGCGTCATCCACCTGACCGTTGATGACCACGGGCGCGCCGGACTCGGTGGTGGCGCCATCCAGCAGGAGGGCGCGCCAGCCGAAGGTCGTCGGGGCGGTCACAAACAGGGCCGCGGGTTTCTTGCCCCCGCTGGCGTAGGAAAGGCCGGGTGTCTGGGCCACGCTCCACTTGGCAAGGTAAACCGACATCGAGGAGAACACTCCCACCGTGAAAATGGAAGCCGCTCCAAGCAGCAGCGCCCCGGCGGAGAATTGGAAAATGGCGCGGGGGCGCTGGTAGAGGTAGCTGATGCCCCGGGCGGTAGCCTGGACATAATCCTCCGAGTCGGTCCCCACGATCGCGACCATGAGCGGCCAACTGATCAGGCCGACCAGCAGGAAGGTCATCGCCAAGCCGCCTGCCAGGGGAAACACCCAGCCCAGGCCGCCAAACAAGGCGTCGCCCAAAACCGGGATCATGTAGAGGATTCCGAAAACCGCAGCAAGAATCATCATTCCCGCGACAAGAAGCATCGGGACAAGGGGTGCCAGCACCAGGTCGCGAACCCTTGACTTCGAAAACTTCAGCGCCTCGCCGACCTGCACCGATTCGTGCCGGGCCAGTTCCATCGCCGCCATCCGGGTGATCGCTCCCCCGAAAAACGACCAGATCAGAATGGTCGAGATGATCACGGCCAGCAGGTAGGCGCGGTGGGCGAACCGCGCGTCGGGGTGGAACAAGTAGGTGACTGGCTTGAGCAACTTGACCAACGGTTCAACAAGGACAGGGGCCTGTTCCTTGAGCAGCCAGTCGATGATCGATCCCTTGGCCCCGATCTTTTCCCGGCCCATCAGGATGAGAAGGGAATTGGGCCCTCGATTTTCAAACCAAGGCCAGGTGTTGATCGCGGCGCTGGGCTTGGGTTGGCCGATGCGCCCGGCGATTTGGGCCACGCGGGCCTCTCCCAATGGGGCCAACTTGCTGTCGCGCGCGGCCTTTTCAAACTTGCTGGCAAGCTCTCGACCCTGTTCGCCTAATCCTTGGGTCGAATCCTTGGCCTTCGGGTCGGAGGTGGCACCCAGGCCCGCCGCGATAAGTATCTGGTATTCCTCATACGAATCGGCCACATCGACCAGGTCGAAGTACGATTCCGGCGAGCCCAAGCCGGACATCTCATGCATCAGGTTCCAGCTTCCAGCGGCGCGCTTGCGCTCCTCCCATTCAGCCTTGCGGGCTTCGGCGTCCTTGGTGGCCGCTGCCGCGGCGCGCGTTGCTTCGCTGGCACCCATGCCGGGTGGCGTGGAACCGAAGAGGCCGCCGAAAACCAATCCCAGCAACCACCAAGCCGTGGCGGTGCTCAGGACTCCCAACGCCGCGAGGGCGATTTGTCCGGGGGAAAGGGCCAGACGGAAGCAGCGGGAAAGAAGGCTCCAACCCGGAATGATGCCGTTCTCGGGGTTTTTTGCGGTCGTTTCTTCGGCCATGGTTCACCTGATTCAAGGTTGGGGGGCCGCGACCAGGACTTGGGGCCGGCAATCACGCCAGCCCGGGCCGGAATCGCACCCAGACTTACATGTCAATTTATACGGAATAAGGAAGGCGGGGAAAAGCACCGGCGCCGGCGGTCGCCTCGAGGGAAGGCGGGCCGCCGGCGCGCGGTTCAACCAGCAAGGTGGCAGGTTGATTCTCAGAACACCAGGGCGATGCCCGCGGTGAACCCGTTGATGATGCGGAACTGGCTCTCGTAGGCCGGGTCAACCGAGCCGAAGTTGAAGTCGATCGGGTGCCGGGAGCTGATGGTGTTGAACAACGCCATCACATCGTACCCGATCTTCAGTTCGATCCCTTCCACCGGGTACCAGGAGATGCCGAAGTTCGCGTCAACTTCCGGCACGATCGTGTACATGCTGCGCGCACGCTTGGAGACGGGGCCTACATACTTGGAACCAGTCTGATACTTGGCCCTGGTCTTCACCACGTCGACCATGAGGGCGGCATCAGGGGTGAAGCTGAAGGCGAAGCCGTGGCCCAGGTACCATTCGTTCTGGCAGGCAAGGTGCGCGCCATACATGCGGTTGGAGACGATGTTGGTGTAGATCGCCTGGTCCAGGCCGCCAGCCTGACCGTAGATGCTGTAGTCGATCGTACGCCATTTGTACCGTTCCCAGATCCAGAACATGCGGGCGCCCACGATGCCCGAGAGTCGGTAGGTCTCATTCTCGTACACGGGCACTCGGATATCAATGTTGTATGTCTGCAGCCGTTGGGTGAATTCCTGGGTCATCACCTCCGCGGCGTTCCAGATGCCGTAGCCGGTGCCACCAGCCTGGTTGATCCCTTCCTGAATCGAGGCGATTCCCGCTGCCTGGCCGCTGGGATTGTAAACATCGAAAAACGGGCCGGCGTAATCGGGAAGGAAGTTGTACACGGGCGAGTACAGATATGAGTTGGCGTAATTGCTGCCCACTTGGAGGCCTGCTGGCGCCAGCGTGGCAGCGGATGTGTAACTGGCCTGGGCCAGCCACAATCCGTTCACGGTGAGCGTGGTGCCATCGTTGAACTTCCAACCCGCTTCAATCTTCATGCCGGGCTGGAAGGTTCCCGGGCCGGACACGGAGTCGACATTGAGCGCCTCCTGGCCCGATCCGTAAAACTTGCCGGCGAACGGGCCGGGAG
>CAWUNZ010000270.1:0-4890 GCA_963923445.1 uncultured bacterium | reverse complement strand
ATGCGGCCACGGGGAAGTCCCTGTGGCGTGTCCCGGTGTTCACGGGCGAAGCCCGTTCAACAATTCACATCAAGAACACCTTCGCATCCGAAACCCCCTGCGCCGATGCCGAAAGGGTGATCGCGATGTTCGGCAACAGGGGAATCGCCGCGCTGGATCATGCCGGGAAGGTGCTATGGCAATTCGACCTGCCCGTTCGCAAAACCGAAATGGGCTGGGGACCGGCGGCATCTCCGGTGCTTCATGAGGGGGTTGTCTACCTGGCCATGGATTCCGAGGAGGAATCGCTGGTTTGGGCCATCGACGCCCGCACGGGCAACACCCTTTGGAAGCGCATCAGAAACGAGAAAAGCAACTGGGCCACGCCCTTTGTTTGGGTGCATCCTGCCGGAACCGAGATCGTCACCGCCGGCAAGGGCAAGGTGCGTTCCTATGACACCCGCGGCGAACTGCTTTGGGAACTGGGAGGAATGTCGATCATCGCGATTCCCACCCCGTCGGCCGGGGTGATCGACGGCAAACCGCTGCTGTTTGTCAGTTCGGGCTATGTCATGGATGTGCGCAAGCCGGTCTTCGCCATCCGACCCGGTTCCCGGGGCGACATCACCCTGAAGTTGGGGGAAAGTTCCAACGATTATGTCGTCTGGCGCAACGGAACCGCCGGTTCTTACCATCCATCGCCCGTTTTGGCTGGAAACCGACTGCATGTGCTGCTCGACCGTGGCTACCTGACCACCCTGGACGCGGCCAACGGCAAGGCCACTACCGACAAGGCGCCGTTGGGAAAGTCAGTTCAATTCACCGCTTCACCCGTCATGGCCGGCGACCGTCTGGTGGCGCTGACCGAAGATGCCGAGGTTTTGGTGCTCGATCCTTCCTCACCCTCCAAGCCTCTGGCCCGTCATTCCCTTGGTGGCATGGCCTTGGCCACGCCGGCGGTGAGCGGTGGAGCGTTGTTTGTGAGAACCCAGACCGAGTTGGTGCAGCTGAAGTCTCCCTGACCGTCACCATCGGGAGATGTTTTGTGTGGAACCCATGAAGCCGCGCATCCGGTGCTTGAATGGACAGTTGGCCAAACTAAGATGGCTTATGAATTGGAGTTCCGAGGACTTTCCAATCGTCCATGGTCCCCGAACCTCCCAGCTCTCCCGATCGTAGCCCGGGTGGGCCTGTTGCATTTATCCCATCACGCTGGATGGCCGTCGCATGAGCAACAAGGTGGTCGAGACGCGGAAGCTCACCAAGATCTTCCTCGACTTCTGGGGTCGGAAAAAAAAGACGGCGCTCAGGGCCCTCGACATTCATGTCGAGGAAGGTGAGATCTTCGGCCTTTTGGGGCCCAACGGCTCCGGCAAGACAACCACCATCAAGCTTTTGCTCGGCTTGCTTTACCCCACCGAGGGTGAGGCGCTGGTGCTTGGCAAGCCGACGACCGATGTGCGCAAGAACGAATACATCGGCTACCTGCCCGAGGAATCGTACCTCTACCGGTTCCTCACCGCCGAGGAGACCCTCGATTTCTATGGTCGCCTGTTCGACATCGAACCCGCCGAGCGCCGCCGTCGCGCCGCGGAATTGATCGAACGCGTCGGGCTCCAGCGAGACCGCAAGCGTCAGCTGCGGGAATATAGCAAGGGCATGCGCCAGCGCATCGGTCTTGCCCAGGCCCTCATCAACAACCCCAAGCTCGTCATTCTGGATGAGCCCACCTCCGGCCTCGACCCGTTGGGCGCCTACTGGATGAAAGACCTCATCCGCCAACTGCGCGACGAGGGCAAGACGGTCATCATGTGCAGTCACCGCCTTGAGGATGTGCAGGATATCTGCGACCGGATCGCGATTCTCCACGAGGGTGACCTTCAGGCTTACGGCAAGGTGAGCACCCTGCTGGAAGATGCCGACCGCCTCGAGTTGCGCGCCAGCAACATCAAGCTCACTGACGCCCTCAAGGGCGATCTCGCGGAAGTCATCCGCAAGCACGGCGGCACCCTCGACAGCTTCGGCCACCCGACCACCACCCTCGAGGACTACTTCCTCAAGGTCGTGGCGGAGTCCAAGGCTCGTCCCGGCAGGCGCTTCCTGGCGGACGACAAGACAGCCCAGGCCCGGTGACCACCATGAACACCATCCTTCCATGGGCGGCGCTGTCCCTCGAGCGGGATCCCCTCGAACTGGCCCAGGTGCTCAGCCCGGCCAACATAGTCAGCTATCTGCTCACCGTCGGGGCGCTTTGCTCCCTTTGCGTGTTTTTCTGGCTGTTGCGTGGTGGTTTTCGCGCCATCGGCAGGCTTTCAGGCGGCGCCCGTGCTGTGGTGCTGGGCCTCCTGGTATTGGCGGCGCCGATGCTCCTGCTGGATTTGGCCAGCCTTTTTGCCTTGTTCCGTCCGCTATTTCTGCAGGCTGATGCCGTCATCAGCGCCAACGCGCCCCTGGTGCCCCGGCCCGAGTGGGCCAACCTGCCGCTGGCCTTGTCGGGCCTTGCCTCCATTCTTCTGGTGGCGGCGCCCTTCGTGGCCAACCTCCCGCGCTTAAGCACAAGGCGTATCCTGGCCATCGCCAACCTGAGCTTCAAGGAAGCGATCCGCAAGCGCGTGCTTTACGCCTTCACCGGACTGCTGCTCATTGTCCTATTCGGTTCGTGGTTCATTCCCTCGAAGCCGACCGATGAGCTTCGCACCTATGTGGCGGTGGTGTTTTACGCCATGACGGTGGTACTGATGCTGGTGGGAGCCCTGCTGGCGGCTTCGGGCCTGCCGGCGGATATCCGCACCCAGTCGCTGTTCCTGATCGTCACCAAGCCGGTGGAACGGGTGGAGATCCTGCTGGGGCGCCTTGCCGGCACCATGGCCCTGATGACCCTCGTGCTGCTGGCCCTGACCGCCGCCGGGCTGCTCTACATCATCCGGGGAGTCTCGCCTGACGCGGCCGATGAGAGCCTGAAGGCCCGTGAGCCGCTCTTCGGGATCATCGCCTTCAAGAACACCACCAGCGAGGCCAAGGGCGACAATGTCGGTCGCGAATGGGAATATCGGGGTTACATTTCCGGTCCCACCCAGGGCCCCACGGGCCTGGTGACTCCGCAGGCGGTCTGGACCTATCCGACCGTGCCCGCCTACCTGGGCAGCCGCGACAAGGTTCAGGCCGAGTTCACCTTCGATATCTACCGCACCACCAAGGGATTCGAGAACCGGGGTGTCGGCATCGGCCTGGTGATGACCACCCGCAATTACGACGCCGAGGAACTCCGCAAGGCCCGCGAGAAGAACCCGGGTCTGAGCCCCGACCAGATCGCCGCCGATCACGGTTACTTCCAACCCGCCGGGTCGGTCACATTCTTCGACTACTCGACCGGGTCGGTGGAGGTGCCCGGCGGCCTGTTCGCCAACGCCCAAAAGGGCGATCCGCAGAAACCCGCGCTCACCGTCACTGTCACCTGCAAGGAATCGACCCAGTATGTGGGCATGGCCCGATACGACTTCTACTTCCGCGCCGATGACGCCCGCGTGGGCGCCCAACCCCTCAGGTTCGCCGGCAACTTCTTCCTCGCCTCCTTCGCCCTGTGGCTGAGATTGCTCCTCGTCATCAGCGTCACTTTGGTCATGTCCACCGAGTTGAGCACGGTCATCTCGCTGCTGATGGGCATGGTGCTCATGATGCTGGCCCATGTGCAGGAGTTCGTTCGTGAGTTGGTGGAAGGCAAGTCCGCCGGTGGCGGACCGCTCGAGAACATCAAGCGCATCATCGACAATTCCGTCGCCGCCAAGCCGCTGGAGGACACCGCGCTCAACACGCTGATCCAGCAGAGCGACAAGGTTGTCCGCGAGTTGCTGGGGGGCCTGGCCCGGTTCCTTCCCGAGGTGGATCGGCTTGCCTACTACCCCGAGTATGTGGGCAACGGATTCGCCATCGGCGGCGGCGACCTGGCGGGCAACGCCATCGTGACCATTTTTTACATCCTGCCCTGGCTGCTGCTGGGGTACCACCTGCTGCGCTGGCGCGAAGTCGCCGGTCCCACCTGATCCGTCAGGGTGTGTCCGGAAGTCGGCGCGGGGAGGCTGAGCGATGCTGAGGCGAGAGGCGATATACCTGGTGGCGGTTCTGGCCCTGCTGAGCGTGGCCTGGCTGTGGCGCGAGGGCGTTGTGAAGCCCCAGGCGCGCAAGCTGGCCCTGCTCGAGGATGAGATCGGCAATGTCGAGGTTGCCGGCCGCGCGCTCGAGCTGGCCCTCACCGGTTCCCGCGGGCTGGCGGTCAGCTACCTCTGGTTCAATGTCACCGAGTTGCAGAAGAAGAACCGCTGGAACGAGATGGAGCTGCTGACCCGGTCCCTGACCAAGCTCCAGCCGCACTTCATCACCCCCTGGCTCTTCCAGAGCTGGAACTTCGCCTACAACGTGTACGCCGAGCTCGACAGGCCGCGGGAAAAGCTTTATTACCTGTCGCTTGGGTGCCAAATGCTCGCCGAGGGTGAGAAGCGCAACCGCTTCAATCCCGACCTGCGCTACAACATCGGCTTCTACCTCCAGCACAAGATCAACCAGTCCGACGAGACGAATGTCAACCGAAGCCTGTTCCAGTTGGCCAACATCCATCCCGCGGAGCGCGATCCGCTGCGCTTCCAGGTCTTCGACGAGAAGGGGCAGGAAGTCCGCTGGACCCGGTTCGAGGAGGTGCGCCAACAGCAAAGGCAGAAGCGCCCCGAGGCCGAGTGGCTTCTTCGCCTGCGCCTGGCCAACCAGGTCGGCCACGACACGATCCTGAAGCTCGCCGAGTCCGCCGGCGGCGACAAGCCGGTCATCCCCGATGACCTGCCCGCCACTCCCCTCGAAATCGCCCTTGCCTGGATGGACCAGACCGAGCAGGGTTCCACCGGCTTGCCACTCATCACCGGT
>CAWUNZ010000269.1:0-4922 GCA_963923445.1 uncultured bacterium | reverse complement strand
ACCACATAGCCGAGGCTGATGCCGTTTGGCGCCTGGACCGGTGCTGCGGTCATCCAAGTCCCATGCAGGAGTATCATTATCATAAATATCCAGTCTGTGTGAACACTCCCTGGGTGGATGACGGCGGCGGGCATTCGCCTTTAATCGGCTTCGCCTTTGACGGGTTTCCCGTTTATGGTCCCTATGAGTCAGCCGGGCGATTGGCCAAGGATGACAAGGATCACCCCCTCAATGCCTTCAACCTGCACGAGGATCCCGCGCGAGGGCCCCATTATCATGTCACTCCGGGTCGGTTCCCTCACATCATTGGTGGTTATTGGGGAATTCTAGAGCCCCAAAGGAGGGGCGGTCGGTAATGGATAACGACCCTGTGCTGCGCGGATAGATTCGAGCGATTCGAGAGTTGCCCTTTGTTGCCATTGCAAGGCAAGGCCTCATACGGAGGAATGAGAACGAATTACCTCCATGTTATGAGCGTGGCAGTCGAGCGGGGGCTGGCCTGATCCGTTGTTGACATTCATGAGAAGGTAGGGCAAGCTTAAATTCCTGCCACAACAAGCCTTCCCTCAAAAGCTTTCCCCGGGACAGGAACCATGAGAATCCAGGTTAGCATTCTTGCGGTCTTGATGGCTTCTGCTTTTGCGAATTCCCAAATTCTTGCCAAAGAACCACTTGCAAAAAGTCTTGATGCGGCCGCGCTTCAAGGCGAACCCGAAATTAAGAACTTGGCAAGCCCGTTGTGCGATGACCAGACTTTCCTGAGGAGAATCACGCTCGATGTGATTGGCAGAACGCCAACCTCAACGGAAGTCCGGGACTTCTTGGCTTCGAAGGAGGCGGACAAAAGACTCAAGGCCGTTGATCGCCTGCTTTCTAGTCCCGATTTTTCCTGGTATTGGGCTCAAGTTCTTGACTCATGGTGGATGGAACGAAGGCAGGGCAAGAATGTCGAAGTTGCCGCTTGGATGGCCTACCTTCGGGAATCCTTGGCTTCCGATAAGCCGATAGATACTGTCATCACGGAAATCGTTTCAGCCGATGGTGTCGATCCGGCCCAGAGAGCCAAAGCCCGCTTCCTTCTCGACCGCGACATGGAACCGACACTTGTTGTCAGGGACATCAGTCGTTTGTTCCTCGGGGCCAATCTCCAGTGTTCCCAATGCCATGACCACCCGCGGGTCGAGGCATACAAGCAGGAACATTTTCATGGCTTGATGGCTTATTTCAATCGGACTTATTTGTTCGATGACCCGAAGCTGAAGAAAAAAGTAATCGGTGAAAAAGCCGATGGCGAGGTGACTTTCCAGTCAGTCTTTGACCCCAAGAAAGTAACTAAAAAGAGGTCGCCGGGCCTGCCCGGCGGGGCGGAAAAAACAGATCCGATGGTCTCCAAGGATCAACTTTATGTGTCCGCCCCAACCAAGGAGGTTCGCGGGGTTCCCAAGTACAGTCGCCGGCTCCTGCTGGGAAAGGACTTGGCTGAAGCTGGCCGCCGGCCGATGGCAAGAAACCTTGCCAATCGTCTGTGGGCCCAACTTAACGGGAAAGGCCTGGTCCACCCTCTGGACCAGATTCATCCAGACAATCCGGCGGACAACGAACCATTGTTGGAATCCCTTACCGATTTGGTCATTGACAGCCGGTTCAGTCTCAAACCCGTTATCCGGCAAGTCATGCTTAGCAATGCGTACCAACGCTCCTCGGTTTCCAAGCATCAATTGAAGGATGCGGAAAAACGATTGTTGATCGCCCGCCTCCGCCCGCTTTCGCCCGAACAAATGGGGTATGCAGTCTTGTCTTCCACTGGGTTTGACGAGGCAGAAATCAAAGCCTTGGGAGCCAAGGCGACGCCGGTGGCCTTGCATGCCAAACGCGAAGGCGCGGCCAAGCCCTTTGTGGGAATGCTGGCTCAGCCAGCAGGTAATCCTTATTTGTTCGAACCAAGACTTGAGCAATCCCTTTTCATGTCGAATCACGCCCAGACCATGGCGCTCCTTGTCGCGAGGCCTGGCAATCTGGCCAGCCGCCTCATGGAAGCCAAGGGGGCGGATGCCATGGCCGATGAACTCTATTTGTCGATGTTTTGCCGGTTCCCCGACAGCCAGGAAAGAACCGAGATTGCCGCGGCGCTTCAATCGGGCGACAAGGCGTCGGTCATCAGTGACCTGATCTGGGCGTTGCTGACTTCCGCAGAATTCCGTTTTATCTCTTGAGATTCGATGTTCCGCGCAAGGAGTTCATCATGACCAAGGTTCGCGGATGCGGTTCCCCCGAGCATGTCTTGGGCAGGCGCGCGATGATGGGCGCCATGGGCGCCTCGATGTTCTCGGGCATGGCCTTGGCCAATCCCTTGGTCAAGCAGAACAAGCGGGTGTTGATGGTGTTTTTGGCCGGTGGCGTGAGCCAACTGGAAACTTGGGACCCCAAGCCGGGCGCACCCACCGGCGGACCGTTCAGAGCCATTCCAACTTCCGTGCCCGGGACTCATGTGTGCGAACTTCTTCCCCACACCTCCCGCCAAATGCATCGGCTGGCCTTGGTGCGCGGAATCAACACCGCTGAAGATGACCACGGCAAGGGTAGTTACATCATGCACACCGGGAGGCGGCAGGAACCTTCCGTCAACTATCCCCATTTGGGTGCCTTGGTTGCCAAGATGGTCGCGGACCCAGAGAATCCGCTACCCGGATACCTCCATGTGCAGCCCGGAGGCGGAGGCGGATCCAGCGCGGCGGACGCTGCTTTCCTCGGTCCCCGCTTCGGGTCGGTCAGCATCAGCGATGGCAAGCCGCCCGCGAATATTGACCTGCCGGGGGGCCTTTCCATGGCTCGCGACGATGTTCGCCACGCCATGCGTCGCAAGGCCGACGCGAGGTTCATGGCTGCGAGGAATTCCGCTGAAACCGAGGCCTACACTCAGACCCATGACCAGGCCCGCCAGATGATGGCAAAGAAAAAGCTCTTTGATGTTGCCAATGAGCCTGGAAAAGTGGCGGACAGCTACGGTCGGCATGATTTCGGCAGGCATTGCCTATTGGCTCGTCGGCTTCTTGAAGGCGGGGCGCCGTTTGTCAAGGTGACCCACACCAACTACGACACCCACCATGAGAACTTCGACTTTCACATTGAGCGCATGGGTGAATTCGACCGGACATTCGCAACCCTGATCGATGACCTCCACACCAGGGGACTGCTTTCCAGCACCTTGGTGATGGTTGTTTCCGAATTCGGAAGGACCCCGAACATCAACAGGAACTATGGGCGGGACCACTGGTCGAAGGCTTGGTCCATCGTTCTGGGCGGCCAGGGAATCGTGGGTGGCGCGGTGGTGGGCAAGACCAACGCCACGGGAACAGCGGTCGTGGACAGGCAGGTGAACGGCGGTCACCTCTTTGCCACCTATTTCCGCGCGCTTGGGTTGGACCCGGCCAAAAAGTTCTACATCGACCAGCGTCCGATACCGATGATCGATCCGGCCGGTTCGCCCATCGGGGAAATTTTGGCATGACGCAGTCAAAAACACCTGACAAACCCAAGGCTGAAGCACCTCCCGTTGCCACACCCATACCGGGATATCAACTGGCAACGCTTAAACCGTCAGTTGAACTCAAACATTCCAGTCCCCTGCTGGCTTGCCGCTTCGATCCCTCCGGCAAATGGCTGATCACGGCCTCGCAGGATAACTCCCTTCAGAGGTGGGATCTCTCGGATTCGAAAAAAGTCGACTTGGCCGGCCACTCGAGTTGGGTTCGGGCCATGACCTTCACTGACGACGGGAAAACTCTTTTAACCGGTGGTTATGACGGTCAAATTATTTCCTGGCCCATCGCTTCAGGCCAGCCGGAACCATCAAGGCAAATCCGGGCGCATGACGGTTGGGTTCGGTCGATGGGTTTCCATGGCGGGAAAATCATTTCCGGTGGGAATGATGGGCGCGTCAGCATCAGGAATGCCATTGAATTGACTGAGGAAAAGGCATGGCAGGCGCACGATTGCCATGTTTACCAGGTGGCTTTCAGTCCTGATGGCGGGAAAGTCCTGAGCGCTGACCACAAGGGAAGGGTGAAGGTATGGGAACCGGACGGAAAGCTCGTCACTGAGTTCGTTTTGCCTGGCCTTCACAAGTATGACTCCGGGTTTAGGGCGGATATTGGCGGCGTGAGATCCTGGGCTTTTTCGCCCGATGGAACCAAGCTCGCATGCGCCGGGATCACGAATGTTTCGAATGCCTTCGCGGGTGTTGGTAATCCCCTGATCATTCTTGCCGATTGGACAACTGGCAAAGTCCGGCTGGAACTCAAGCCCAAGGAGGCATTTCAGGGAACCATGTGGGGAGTTGCCTGGAACAAGGCCGGCTTCATCACCGGTGCCGCTGGCGGGAACGGGGGAATGCTATGGTTTTGGAAGCCAGACCAGTCGAACGAGATGTTTGCCCATAAGTTGCCGGAAAACTCCCGCGATTTGGCCCAATCCGCAGACGGGAAAAAGCTGGCGGTGGCATTTCAGGGGGGAACCGTTCGGGTTTATCCGTTGACGGCCGCCTGATTGCCTTGCCTCGCAGGTGGGGCGTATAGTTCTCGCATGGCGAAGCTTTACTTCTACTACTCCACCATGAACGCCGGGAAGTCGACATCGCTTCTTCAGGCGGCGTATAACTATGCCGAGCGGGGGATGACCAGGATTCTGTTCACCTATCTTCCCGACGGTGCCGTTTCAGGGGAGGTGGGCTCGCGAATCGGATTACGAGCCCCTGCTTTGGGTTTTTCAAACGAGACCGATTTCACCCGAACGCTGGCAACGCTCAGCCCTCATTGCGTTTTGGTGGACGAAGCCCAGTTCCTCACTGGCGAGCAGGTCCGCCAATTGGCATGGGTCGTGGACTGTCTCTTATACACATCTCCGAGCCCACGAGACGTAGAGGA
>CAWUNZ010000268.1:0-4946 GCA_963923445.1 uncultured bacterium | reverse complement strand
ACGATATTCCGCCTAATGGATGGGGGGTCGGACGCATGATGCCGCTGCTATTGCCTTGGATTCTCATGACGGCGGGTGCCGAACCGCTCCCCACCACGGGCATCGTGCTGGAAGCCGAGTCGATGACATTGGAGGGCGGTTGGAAAGCTGTCCGGGTGGGTGGAGGCAACCTGGTGGCGGACCAGGCGGGGTTCGGCCATGTTTCAGGCGAGCGGGTGGCGTTGTTGCCGTCTGACCAATCGGGCAAGGCGACCGCCACGGTGACCATTGCCAAGGCCGGCACCCATGCGCTTTGGGTAAGGCGTGAGCACGCCGAGGGTTGCGACGCCCCCTTCGTGGTGCGCGTCGAGCAGTCCGGGAAGGAGCAACGGTTTGTCGCCGGGCGCAGGCTCAACCCGGTGTACGGCCCCGGCGATACGAACGCCGGTATCCGCCGGGAGACAGCCCAAGGGACGGACCCGTTGGTCGAGGAGCGTTTTGTTGTTTCAGGACTCGAAGCCGGCAAGGCGCTGATTGTGTTGGAGGGAGAGGCTTTCGAGGGCCTTCCCGGAACCGCCGCCCCCCGATCGGTGGACGCGATTGTGCTCACCCACGACACGGCGGACGCCTGGCGCGCCAGACTTTCCAGGCAGGCTCCCCAGTATCCGATGCTTGAGTTGATCCGCGAATTGGCAGGGGCCCGCTGGGAGGCTCGTTTCCGACATTCCGCCGACACATTGGCGATTTTTTCCGCCAGCCACCAGTTCAACCGCGCCCCCTTGGGAATGGTGGAAGGGGTGCTGGCAAGGGACATTGAGCCGGGCAAGTGGAGCGCTTGGGCGCCCCTTGCCGGGCAGGACACCTGCCACCCGGGCATGACCTCGTTCACCGGGCCGGAACAAGGTTTTGATGTCGAGGTGCGGGCCGTTGGTTCCTCCGGCCCGGCATTCAGCTTCCGTGGAAAACGCACCGCCCGCGTGTACCTTCCCCCCTACCCCGGGCTGGGAGAAGAACCGGTGACACCGGAGCAGGCATTGGCGCGGATCTTCCAAGTTCTCGACGCGTCACCCGCCCCCGGCAGGGTGCCGGCGGCCCAGTTATGCCTGGGAGAAAACATTCCGTCGTGGGCCGAGGGCGATTACGGTTCGAAGTATGCCGAGTTGCACGCGCGCCTCTTCGGCGGCGCGGGCGCCGCGAAAGATCGCGAGGCGGCGGTGGCGGCGCTGCGCAAGGCCGGCCGCAACATCCATCCCGGCCAAGTGATCACCAACGGCGCCGAGGCCGCCCAGGCGACCACCATCAGCAAGGTGCGCCAGGACCTCAAGCGGCAGGGTCTGGCTGACGCCACCATCTGGTACGAGTTGGCTGAAAACAGCGCGCCTTCAGCCTGGCTGTTGCCCCTCCTGGATGAGGAGGCCGCCAAGGACCGCGCCGCGGGCAGGCGTGGCACGCCCGCCCGGGCGCTGAACCGCCTGTGGGTGGATTGGCTTGAGGCCAACCGCGGCAAGGTGACCAACCGCGACTATTGGCTGGGCTCATGGGGTTCGTTCGACCGCTTGCACATGCGGCCCGACAGCAGCGCCGAGGCCGCCGCCGGGGCCCCAAGGCTTTATGTGGATTCGCTGCTGTTCTACGAGGAGATCGCGCTCAGGCAGGCTCGCCTCGCCGCCGCGAAGGTGAGGCTTGAATTGGGCCGGGACACCCATGTGGGCATCACCGCTCCCTTGGATCCGTTTTACATCCCCACCCTTGCCGGCATGGGTTGCCTGCCCCGGGGCGGAGCCGCCGATTTTGTCCGGACGGGCGACGGTTTCTGGCGTTGCGGCCAGGCGGGGCCCCTGGTCAACGGGTTCGCCAGCGAGTTCGCCTCCATGGCGCTCCGTGGCCAGAAGAATGCCGTCGTCAGGCCCTTCAACCTGGCGCAGGATCCCGGCAACACGGACGACGATTTCATCCGCTCCGCCATCAGCCACATCGCCCATGGCGCCACCCGACTCGATTTCGGGGGCACCGGCCTGAACGAGACCATGGCCGGCAACCATGTCGACCACCGCAACGCCGATCGCTTCCGCGCCGTTCGCGATGTCGCCCATGCCGTCGGCCTGGTGGAGGACATATTGCCGGAAAGCAAGCCGGTGGCCTCGCCCGTGGTGATTCTGATGAGCGAATCCACCGAGCGATGGGACCTGGCCGGAATCATGAAGGATGGCGGCGAGCAGGCGTGGACCCGGCCGGAATTTTCCAAGGCGCGCCTGACCCACCACCTCGACCGCTTGGGCCTGTACACGGCACTTGTGCATCAGGGCCGATCGCCGGACCTGATGACGGAAGCCGATTGCACCCCGGCCAAGCTGAAGGGTGTCAAGCTGCTGTTCCTGGTGGGCGACTGCCTGCCGGGAGACTTGGCGCAACGGTTGGAAGGCTGGGTCCGCGAGGGGGGCGTGCTACTGGCCACCGCGGGCGCCGGGCGATTCGATCCCTACCGCAAAACCCAAGCCTCATTCGACAAGCTGTTGGGGCTCAAGGCCCGCTTGACGACCGAGAAGGATACCTTCGCCCTGCCCCGCCGGGGCTTGGCCGGCCTTGCCACGCTGGATGCGGTGGCGGGACCGGGGTGGCTGATGCCGGTGGTTGGTTGCCATGAGAGGATGGAACCCGACGAAAACACCTTGGTGGTGGCCCGGTTCCAAGGGGATGACAGCCCGGCGGTGTGCGCGCGGGAATTGGGCAAGGGCCGGGTACTGACAGTGGCGGCATTGCCGGGAATGGCTTGCCTGTGGACAGCGGCGCAACCGGCCTCCGTGCCCGACCGGGGGCCTTCCAGCCACAAGCTGCCCACGGCGTACGACCCCGGTGCGATGGCGCTCGTTTCCGAGGCTCTCAAGGTCGCGGGAGTGGCGCCCGAGGTGTTGGTGCCGGGCAGGCTGGCCGATGGGCGGGTGCTGGAATCGGAGAAGGCGTTTGTGGTGCCAGTGGCGAATTACGGCAAGCCCGTGGAGGAGCGCGTGGAAATTTCCTTGAGGCTGCCCCGCGCCGTTTCCAAGGCCACCAGCGCCTGGGCAGGGCCCGTTCCCGTGAAAAGGGAGGGCGATTCCTTCACGGTCACCCTTCCCGGGCTGGCGGCGGGGGACATCCTCCGCCTTGAATAAAGCCACGGGAAGCTTCCGCCCCTTGTTCCGCTTTCGTGCCAGTTCCTAGACTGAACTGTCCGGGAACTTTGTCCCGGAGTCAGGGACGACACAACCCCACCACGGGACCGGCATGCAGCACGATCCGCTCAATCCGCTGATTGTCCAAGGCGACCGCACGATCCTTGTCGAGGTGGACAACCCGCGCTACGAACAGGCGAGGGACGCCATCGCCCCGTTCTCCGAGCTGGTGAAAAGCCCGGAACATATCCACACTTACCGGCTGACGCCGCTATCGCTGTGGAACGCCGCGGCAGCGGGCCTTGGCGCCGACGCCATGATCGAGGCGCTCAGGAAGCACGCGAAGTTCGCGATCCCCTCGAACCTGCTTCTGGACATCAAGGAGATCGTGAGCCGATACGGCCGGATCCGCCTCGAGCGGGCCACGGGCGCGGAACTGGCGGCGATCACGGAGAAGACGGGGCAGGAATTCACCCCCTCGGTTCCGGGCCTGGGTTGGCTCAAGCTGGTCACTCCTGACAAGTCGCTCCTGGATGAATTGGCGCGCCAGCCCAAGATTCGCGAACTGTTGGGCGAGCCGATCGCCCCCGGTTCGCGACTGGTGGACCCGGCGCACCGGGGCGTGCTGAAGCAGGCCCTCATCCACCTCGGCTACCCGGCGCAGGATGTCGCCGGTTACACCGACGGGGCACCCCTGCCCATGGCGATGAGGGAGACCAGCAGGCAGGGCCTGCCCTTCGCGCCCCGCGACTACCAGAAGGACGCCGCGGCGGTTTTCTACGCGGGCGGCGACGCTTCCGGAGGCAGCGGCGTGATCGTGCTGCCCTGCGGGGCGGGCAAGACCGTGGTGGGCATCGCCGCCATGACCATGATGGGCCGGCACACCCTCGTGCTGACCACCGGGGTGACCGCGGTGAAGCAGTGGAGACGCGAGATCCTCGACAAGACGGATCTTGATGAGTCGCAGGTGGGCGAGTACACGGGCGAGACGAAGGAGATCAAGCCCGTCACCGTGGCCACCTACCAGATCCTGTCGTACCGCGACGAGAAGGACGGGGAATTTCCTCATTTCCCGCTCTTCGACAAGATGGACTGGGGCCTGGTGGTGTACGACGAGGTGCACCTGCTGCCCGCGCCGGTGTTCCGCGTCACGGCGCAGATCCAGGCGCGCCGCCGCCTCGGCCTCACCGCCACCCTGGTGCGCGAGGACGGCCGCGAGGGCGATGTGTTCAGCCTTGTGGGCCCCAAGAAGTACGATGTCCCCTGGCGCGAGCTGGAGGGCAAGGGCTGGATCGCCGAGGCGGCCTGCACCGAGGTGCGCGTGGGCATGCCGGCGGAGCACCGGGTGGAGTACGCCGTGGCCGAGTGGCGCGCCAAGTTCCGCCTGGCCAGCGACAATGTGGCCAAGGATGATGTCGTCGCCTCGCTGCTCGAGCGCCACCGGGACCACCGGGTCATCATCATCGGCCAGTACCTGGGCCAGTTGCGTCGGCTGCGCAAGCGCTTCGACATCCCGATGATCACGGGCGCCACCCCGAACGACGAGCGGGAGGACATCTACGGCAAATTCCGCACCGGGGAGATACGCCACCTGATCCTTTCCAAGGTTGGCAACTTCGCCCTCGACCTGCCCGACGCGAATGTCCTGATCCAGGTGTCGGGTTCGTTCGGCTCCAGGCAGGAGGAGGCGCAGAGGCTTGGCCGAGTGCTCAGGCCCAAGGCCTCCGGCGAATCGGCGCACTTCCTGACCCTGGTCACCCGCGACACCCGGGAGCAGGATTTCGCGCACCACAGGCAACTGTTCCTCACCGAGCAGGG
>CAWUNZ010000267.1:0-4980 GCA_963923445.1 uncultured bacterium | reverse complement strand
GATTTCTGTCCGACCGAAATCGTTTGGATGAAGCAACTCACTATTATCAGAAAGCTATTGAATGGGCCCGAGAAGCCGCCCATCCGGAAATCACGGGTAAGGCTCTCACCGCTTGGGGTTTATTTCTGGCCCACCAAGGAAATATCAGCCGCGCCAAAATTGTGCTCAATGAGGCCATCGATCTATTACCTAACCACGACAACCATGCGACAGCGGCCAAAGACCATCTGGAGGCCATAGCTGAAGGAAAGGCTTGCGTTTGCCTCGATCAGATTCAAGTCATGGCCCGGGAATTAAGGCGCAAGGTCCTTAGGGCTTTGCCTCCCCGTACCGCCAGATCGGTGGATGTCTCCGTGGACTCGGGAGAATTCCATTTGGAATTAGATCTTGTTCGCCCGCTAAGCGCCGGGGAGGAAGCGGAATTGCAGCGAATCCTCAGGAATGATCAGTAAACATTGGACCGATTCAATTTATCCAGAAGGTGGGTCAACCGCTGCGGTGGGGACATGATCGGCAGTCATGGCCCGAAGGCAAACCACCAAGCCGGCGGTCATTGCCAGAAATGCGACTGTGTATCCTCCATAAACCTGACCTAACTTTGCAGCACGGTCATCCAGCAGCCCTGTACTCGTAGACCACATTCCCACTAGCGAAACCGCAGAAACAAGGATGCATGTCCAGCGCACCCCGGTTCGATGGGTTGTCCAGGCGTTAGAGACGATCACCGCCCAAGGCAATGCGAGAGTCACCGCATGGTGTTTCCAAGTTCTCTCGCTTAGCAAAAGCATGCCGACCAAGATCAAACTCCATTCCGCCGCGAGACGGGGCCATAGAGTCAATCGATTATCCGTGGGATTCCTCTCGGTCCTTGGGGTGCAAACCCACAGGATCAATAGACCGAAAACCACCATGGCGGCCTGTGTGATCGCCTTGGCCGCACGAGAAGGCAAGGCAACAAAGTTATGAAATTCCGAAGGAGTGAACACACCCTCTGGATACTCAACAAAGGACGGGCTTTCCGTCATGAGACGAAAAACAAGACCGGGAAGCGACTGGTTGGGGTGCTCGCTCGTGACCTTGCCCTCCACCACAAATGGATGAACCATTTCGCGATACCACGAAAGGAGATTTCTCTGATTTTCCTCGAAACCAAGCACCATGGAGGGTACAACTCCCGGCCAAAGAAAAAGAAGCATCCCCACAAGCCATCCCGCGAGAAATCGCCAATCTTTTTTCCAGATGAAATAAGGAACAAAAAGTAACGGCGTGACTTTGCAACAGACAGCCAAAGCAAGCAGTATCCCCCCGAAGATCGACATTCCATAAGCGACAAGCATGAGCCCAGCCATCACGATAAAAAAAATGAACAAATTGACATTTCCATGCTGGAGGTCGCCAACGATGGGCCGGATCGCCAATAAGACGATCGCCCCAAGTATCCACCAAGGCAGTTTTTTCTCGGGGTCAACAAGACGGAAAGACCAAGCCATGACAATCAAGGCCATGAGGCATTTGGCCAAGTACCAGGTGATGGCCATGGTTACCGAAGGTAGCCGAGCCAAAGGCAACAGAAGTACTGACATGATGGGCGGGTTGGGATATTGGTAGGTTTTGCTAATATCCTCGCCTTGGTCCAGGCCAAGCAATTGGGGCTGCCACCGTTGAATCGCAGAACGGTTGGATCGCCTCGTGTCTGATATTTTGATCAAGTATTGGGAAGCCAAGACGACCAAAAACGCGGACATGGCGGCAAGAATCCATCCGCGCGCGGTCCATCCGTTCAACCATCTTTCCCACATCTTCGTTCCCCGCCGATCTTTACAAAGTCGGGGTGGCTTAACATGGATCGCATCATGGCAACAAGGCGAATGGGTTAATCAAGTTCCTCGCCCAGCCCAGCGCCAAATTCAGGTCTTGATGGAGACGGCTTTTCGGACCCGGGCGCCACTGCACCCTTGATTTGTGCCTGAGGGGCGACGGGTACTTTCCCTCCTGATGCCGCCCCTGAATCATCCAAACCTTTGGCATTCTCCTGCGTGCTTTGGGGGTCAATTTTCAAGCATATTTCTGTGACTTTTTGTGCCAACTCTCCCAGCCAGGATACCCAGTTTTCCACTGCGCTCGGTTCGGGGTCGGGAGGAACTCTCGAAAATTCACCGCACAACAAAACCAAACGGAGCAGATGCCTGAATATGATCCCTTCCTGCCTTAAGAGTTCCCGGTTTCGAATGTAGACCTCGAAATTGCCCTGATAGCGATGAAGTATTTCTCCAGCGGCCCATGTTCCGGACAACTCGAGTTCACCCACTCCCGGGTGAATATCCTCAAAAAGCATCCGCGCCCGATCAGCCAGACAGGGAGGCCTTTCCCTGAATCTTGGATCATCGTCTTCGTCTTCATCCTCCTCGCCCGGCGGCTTGGGAGCAGCAATCAACCCCCGCCTCAGGAGTTCAGGGTCCAGGAATTCGTTTTGAAGCTTGCCGGGAGGAAGATGCTCGGGCCCGGGAACCCGAGTCGATCGAACAAGGGCAATCGGCATTCCCAACAACCCTTCCAGCAGTTGCAATCTTTCATGGTCTTCGGCCAGAACCAACTTGGGACACAGCCAGTCAGCCAATAACGGATTCACGCTCCGGAAGGCAAGTAACCTAGCCAGAGATGGCTGGGCGTGCGCCGCACTGGCCTGATATTCAACCTTGGTGCCCGCGGTCATTGTGGCCTCGGCGGGCGGAGCAGGATCCAACCGCACGTAACCCGCTAAATGGAGGGTCACAAGCATCCGTTCCAACAGAGTTTCACCCGCCCTGACGCGGGATGAATCAAGCAACCGCTTACGGATAACGGTTCTGACACGGCTGACATCGGGGGAAAGGCTTAATAGGTGGGCAAGCAACCTCCATGGCAAAGGTCCTTTGCTGTAAAGCCTGACCGGGGCTGCGGCCTGCAGGGCCGTAAACTGGTTCTCGGTCCAATGAAGGTACTTGTCGTTCCTTTCCGGTTTTTTCCTTCGCAACTCCTTGCGTTTACGGATCAAGGCCGGATCCTTGGTGTCCTCTGGTATAGCATCGTACTGGCGTTTCCAGCGAAGCAGGCGGACATCCTCCTCATGGGCCAGACAAAAGACATGTCCCTTGTCATCGAATTGGGGTCTTCCAGCGCGACCGAATATTTGTTGGGCCGTGCTGGCATCAATCAGTTTCTGTTTGCCGGCAGGGCCCTTTGCCAGACTGGTGAGAACAACCGACCTTGCGGGGAGGTTGATGCCAGCCGCCAATGTCTCGGTGCAAACAGCGACCGATAGGAGTTTTTTCTCGAACAAATCCTCCACAATCCGTCGGTAACGCGGCAATAAACCCGCGTGGTGGATTCCAATTCCCCGCCTGAGCAACTGCGCCAGGCGAGGGCCGGCGCCAAAACGCAAACTGTGCTTTTCCAATTCCGCAAGTAACGGCCCGCGTGTTCCGGGAGCCATCAGGTCGTGGCCCTTGAGAACTTCAGCCACGCTCCAGCATTGGTCGCGGTTGAAGCAAAAAACCAAGGCCGGTGTTTTCCGGGAATCGCCCTCCCCCTTTGCCATCCACTCCAAATGCTCTGGCAGGAATTCATCGGGGACCCAGTGATAACTCAATGGCACCTTACGATCGAAACTTTCAACCAATTCCAGCCGCCGACCGTGGCAACGATCGAGCCAGTTAAGGAATTCTCGGGAATTACCAACAGTCGCTGAGAGAAGGAGCAACCGGGCCGAGGGAGGAAGGTAAGCCAATGACAATTCCCAAACGATTCCCCGCTCTTGATCGGCAAAGTTATGGAATTCATCCATCACCACGGATGTGACGCCTTCCATCGGAAATTCAGATGGATTCAACAACCGATTGAGCAGGATCTCAGCAACCACCACAAGGACGGGAGCCCCTGGGTTCACCTTGCGATTTCCCGTGACCAATCCAACCGAATCCGGGGAAAATCCCCAAGCCTGAGCCCGTCTTTGAATTTCATGAAATTTCTGATCGGTTAGAGCAATGAGCGGTGTTGTGTAATAGGCTCTGGTTCCTGCGTGAAGAGCCTCAAAAAGCGCCGCCTCAGCGATCAGGGTTTTTCCCGTGCCAGTCGGTGCGCAGACCAGAACGCCACCCGGCTCGCCGCCAAACCATGCCAGCAGAGCCTCCTCCTGAACGGGGTAAGGGGGATAAGGAAGGTTAGCCAGATACCGGTCGAGCAATTGCTCGCGGAAGGCTTGCTCAACCGGCACTTAGTCTCCTTTTTCACATGGTCCCAGGTTTATATGTGACGGTCACATTCGTGCTGATTCCACCCCGCGGAGTGTATTTGCCGACCAGTTCACACCGCAATGGCTTCACAACGGCCACAAAATCATCGAGAATTTTGTTGGTCACCACCTCATAAAATATCCCTTGATTGCGGTACCTCTGCAGGTACAGCTTCAGTGATTTAAGTTCCACGCAAAGTTGATCAGGCGTGTAAGTAAAAATCAGCGTGCCAAAATCAGGATGCCCTGTCTTGGGGCAAACGGTGGTAAATTCAGGGCAAACAATTTCAATGATGTAAGACCGCCCGGGCACCGGGTTAATAAAAGTCTCAATCTGGTCGCGGGAGGGTGGTTGAAACAGGTCCATAAGTCCCAATACTCCAAAACATCTATTCCCATGCTCATCATAAACATGAGGCACATTGTTGCGTTGAACAACAGTCGCAATGACCGAAACTTGTGGTCTAGGCCAGATCAGAGGTATCGGTCATGCGATCTGATCGTTACCAGTCACGGGTGGAACAAAAACCCGGTTTTAAGTCACATCCGAAAAGAAATGATTTCTGTTTGGGGCGGATCGCTTTACGCGGCGCCGAAACCATCATTAATACCGCACCAAACCCCATGAATTAATCACCAAGGGCACTGATTCTGAATCATGCGCCTTCCGCATCGCCAGAACCATATGGCCAATCAGCTCTATTCAGAAA
>CAWUNZ010000266.1:0-4991 GCA_963923445.1 uncultured bacterium | reverse complement strand
TTGCAAACCAATATTGTTGGGCTAGTTTCCATTCTAAAATCACTTCATTTAGAACAATCCAAGAAACCGAAGTACTATATACGCCAAAGCCATTGCTTCTTTTGGTTGAAAGACGGGTGTAGTAAAAGTGATTCAAGCCCGTTTCGATCAGATGAGATTATTCGCTCTCCAATTCTGAGATGATTCTCTTGAACTTCTCCAAAACTCTCTCCACCGTGCGGGTTGAAAATTCCGTTTGCTCAGCCGTGTCTTCCTTGGAACCGTTTTGCAGAAAAACCTCAATGATTTTCCGATGATCGCCATCCAGCCTCCCTTTGGCGACCTCAATCAAGTCATTGATTTCCGCAATTTCCGCCGGACCTGCTTCGGGATTGGCAGCAAGGTGCTCCTCCAAGGAAACCGGCGCCCCACGCTTGTTTCCTTGCGCGTCCACACGATCATTGCGTTTTTTTTGGTGGTGAAGCCTGTTGCGGTTCAATGCCTTGCGAATGGTTACTTTGCTAAGAAAACCGTACAAAGCGGCCCAGCTATCCACCTCGATTTCACGGTTTTGATGCCCATCAAAAAAAGATTCCATCACCGAATGCGCCAGACTCTCGGCATCCACCCTGGCGCCGAGCCTGGGGTCAAGGTTTCTTGAGGCCAAGCGAATGACACTGGTGATATATCGTTCATAAAGCCGCTTTGCCGCTTCCTGATCGTTTCGATTCAAGCCCGCGATCAATTCATGAAACGAGTCGTTAGGATCGAGCGTGGACATTGGTTGATTCCATCATCGATATTCAGAAAAACCGGTTTCCAAACATCCAGACATGTTCAAATAACTCATTTCTTATAAGCTTCAGGGGCGGGAAAGGCAACTTGCCTTACCCGCCCACGGAATTACCAAATCGCTAACCTAGGTTCTCAGCGCGCCATCCGGACGGTCAAGGTTTCCGACCAGTCGGAGGTTGCTCGCCCGGCGGCATCAACCGCGCGGATGCGCACCCGGTACGATTCACCGGCTCGCAACCGGGGTCCGTTTCGTTGTTCAAACTCGATCAAGGCCGAGGAGCGGTCCCGTGGAACATTTTCCGAAAGCCGCCAGGTACCCCTGGCCTCGATGTGAACCTCGAAATGGTCGGGCGTGGATCCATTGAAGCGCCAGTTCAGTCGGAATGAAGTGCGCCCCACATCCGAGATCGACATCCTGGAGAAGTCAGGGGTCGGTACCGGTGTGGTGACCGACCCTGAGGAAACCACATCCCCAGCTTGGTTTCCATTCATGGCCTGCACGCCGAACACATAGGTCACGCCCGCCTGAAGGCCCTGCACTCGGAAGCGGGTGGCGTTGGCTCCCGTCGCTCCCGCCAAAACCCAATTGGATGAACCAGCAGTACGGTAGTAAACCCGGAACCCTGTCTCATTGGCGCTGTTATCGTTCCAAGCCACATCCACCTTGTCGGACCAGACATTATCCGCTCTGACACCCGAGGGTGGGGCGGGGATTTCGGACCTTGTCGTGATCGTCGCGACATTGCTCAACTCGGATAGGCCCTCGGCACCCGACGCGCGCACCACGAACTGGTAGGTTGTCGATGGCGACAAGTCGGTCACCCGGAGGCGCTGGGAGTTGGCAGCCGCGGTCCCAACCAAGCTCCATGAAGCCCCCCCATTTGTGCTGACATAGACACGGAAACCGGTTTCGGTTCGCGACACATCGTTCCAGGCAATGTCCACGGTGCGAGCCCAGGTGTTTTCAGAACGAACATCCGTGGGAGCGGGAGGGGCGGTCACGAAAGTCCGGGAACGCGCCAGGGCGCTGTTGCCTCCACTGCCAATCGCCTGGACGCCAAAGGTATAGCTGCGTTCAGGGTCCAATCCTTGGGCCCGGAAGCGGGTGGCATCCGGCCCTGTCACCCCGACTTCGTTCCAAGTTGTGCCACCATCAGCACTCACCAAGATACGGAAGCCTGTTTCATTATTGCTGTTGTCATCCCAGGCGATGTCCGCCTTGCTTGACCAGACATTGTCTGGTCGAACATTGGATGGAGCTGCCGGGACAACCGGCTGGGGCTGCTCCACATCCCCAAGCGCCGTCAGAAGGTTATTCACATTCAGCCTGCCACCAGTGGATACCAAGCCGGCCAGCGATGAGATCCGGTCGACACTGGCAAATAATTTGTCGCGAAGTTCCGTCATGGGAACATCCGGATGAGCAGACCAGGCCAATGCCAAGGCCCCCGTGACATGCGGCGCAGCCATGCTGGTGCCAGACAAGTATTGGTATCTACCTCCTTGCTGGGTGCTGAGGATGTCAACGCCAGGAGCAGCAAGATGAACTGTCGTGCCGCCATAGTTACTGAAATCGGCCAATTCATCCCGATTATCTGATGCGGCTACGGAAACCATTCCGGCGAATCCATAGTTTGCCGGATAGAATGGATTTTCATCGTTGTCATTGGCATCATTTCCGGCTGCCGCGACAAACATGATCCCGGCGTCAGAGACATTCTTGATGGCATCAGCCTCGAGTGAATCATAGTCACCACCGCCCCAACTGTTGTTAAGCACGCGAATATCTATTCCGCGATCGCGCATCATTGCCGAATAATTCATAGCCGTGATAATACTAAGAGTGCTTGTGTAGCCATCCCCGTTGAAAATCTTAAGGGCCATAAGCTTCGCTGCATTTGAGGCGATTCCAGCGACGCCTACGGAGTTATTAATGGTTGCCGCGATTGTGCCTGCCACATGGGTCCCATGATAAGTGTCCATGAAACCAAAATCATCCATAGGGTCGCTGTCATTGTTGATGAAATCGTACCCATAGACATCATCAACAAACCCATTGCCGTCATCATCGCGATTGTTCCCGGCGATTTCACCTGGGTTCACCCACATGCTGTCCTTGAGATCAGGATGATTGTAATCAATTCCAGTGTCTACAACTCCGACAACAATCTGTTTCTGGATTGTCGCTCGAGCAATGGCCTCTGGGAAGTCGATGTCAGCATCCGGAACACCAGGTACGCCATTGATGACCTGCCCTTGGTTATCAAGGCCCCAAAGTTCCTGAAATCTCGGGTCAGCACTGAGGGTTTTGGCCTGAATCATCGTATTCTGGGCCACGCTTTTTACTCCCGGCAATCGCTGAATGGCAGTCTTCACCGCGTCGGTGTTCCCGAAACCCTGAACGAGAAAAACTCCTTTCTCTCCCAAACCGCGAACCACATCGATCCGCGCCGCCGGTGTTTTGAAATACTTGGCGGCATCGTTGACCGTCCTAAGCGTGTTGGTGTGGGCATCTTTCAGTTCCACAATCCACTGGCTGCGTGGCAGATTTGAAACCGCCACTGTCACTGCTGGAACCGTGGCCTTCTGGAACCACTGGGGAGCGATTACCGACGCCGCTGGCACCAGCCTGCCCTCGAGGGCCTCCAGGGAAAGCCTGGCTTTTCCCTTGGCAGCCTTGACGGATTCTGCGCCCCGAGTCACCCATCCAAACATCAATTTCAGAAACATGAGACACCTCCTGGTTAAACCACCTCTGTCCAACAGTTCAATCACTGAAATGGCCACGGGTTCGACAAAACAAAACCATGGCAGTCAATTCAACGAGGCTGGCTGAATATTCCCGAAAAATGAATTTGGTTTTTGAAACTTTCCACAGGTGGGCGAGATGTTTGATTCCGCTTGCTGTCCAATCGCCAACCCTGACGGATTAACGCCCAACCTAAAAAGCAATCGGCCCTCGTTGAAACGAGGGCCGATTCATGAAAAAAAACTGCTCAAACCAACTTCTATTCAGGAACCAGATGGAACCAGCATAGACTCCGAGCATCAGCCTCCTTCAGGCTTTCCCAAACCAAGTCTCGCGTGTCGGTAATGATCCGCCTATGGATCACTTTGTCCCCTTGCTTGGGCACGACCGTTTGAATTCGATTGGCACTCCCCTTGGACTGTGCGAAATACGCCCCTTCCGTTGATTCCATAGCAGCGACTTTTTTGGGTGGGCATCCCCACACGGCCTGAATCTGGATTCTTCCGATATCAGCAAGGCCCTTTCTTAGCCCGAAGTCACCAGGCAACTCCGTCTTGAACGGCCACTTGCTCTTGTCATTTTTAAGCCAGCCTTCAAATTCATGGGATTCACCCGGATCACAAACCATGATCACCTTGTCACTATTGGAGAAGCAGGCCTTGTCCCGGAACTGCTCCCAACCCAAGCCGTCGATATCCAGGCGGAATCCCATGGGGTGGGAGGTGATATTTTTCACCTTCAGCTTGTACTCCTTGTTCGGCGAAATACTCACATTCCCGCGCAAGTCCGTGGCGATGCCGGAAAATTCCACTTGGTTCCAGTCACCTCCATCCCCACGAACATACATGGAAAGCTCGTAGTACGGCTTGCCATTCCGGTGCACTACCACGCTTCTTGTCGACATCCGCTCCTTTTCGGTCACTTTGGTTCCCACAAATTGGATGGGAGCCTGCAGGTCAGCCGCATGCTTGCGAAAATCCTCCATCATCTCCGTGGGAGCACTCACCGCCACCACTGTTCGCGGAGGCGGTAAATCCCCTTTGTCTTCTCCATATTGCGCAACGAACATGTAATCGCTTAATTGACCGAGTGTAGCATCATCAAGCTTCTTCTCCGCGACAGGCCTCCCATCAGCAACCAACACGGCGTGCACCTGCACGATCGATTTGCGTTTGTCATCACCAAAATCTCGGAAAAATTTAATGATAATCATGTCGGAAGAGTTCACCGAAACCTTCGTGCCAGGGACAAGTCGGCGCATTTGTAGGCCCAGCTTCCGACCGAACGATTGATTCATCGTGTGAGCCTCACCATTGAATCGCCGGCACTCAAGGCGAATGGTTGGAATGTTTCTCTCCTGAATTTCCTTGGCAAAAGTCTCCACAATCCGCCTGGCAACGAAATCAGCCGATTCCTCATTCATGGGATCCATCGCCAATCCGGTGGTGGGCACAGCGATAGCAATCAG
>CAWUNZ010000265.1:0-5008 GCA_963923445.1 uncultured bacterium | reverse complement strand
CTGGTGGAGTTCGTCTTCGCCCTGACCTTGCTCGCCACGCATTTGGGTGGTTGGGCCGAGGAATGGGTGATCTGGGCCACGACCGAATTCGGGTTTCTGGAACTTTCCGACGCCTTTTGCACCGGCTCGAGCCTGATGCCCCAAAAGAAGAATCCGGATGTTCTTGAACTCATGAGAGGGCGAACCGCGCGGGTGAACGCGTCGTTGCAACGGTTGCTGGTGCTTATCAAGGGGTTGCCCCTGGCCTACAACCGCGACCTGCAGGAGGACAAGGAAGCGGTGTTTGACGCCGTCGACACCATCGAAAGGTCGCTGGCGGTGGCCGCCCCGATGGTGGCATCCAGCAAGTTGAGGCGCGACCGCATCAAGGCCCGGCTGGAGGAAGGCTTCCTCGACGCCACCACCCTGCTGGAACACCTTGTTCGGCAAGGGATGCCGATGAGGACGGCCCATGAGAGTGTGGGCAAATTGGTCCGTCTCTGCGAGGAGAACCGGTGCCGGCTGGCGGAATTGCCCGCCGACAAGTTCGACTTGATCGTCCCCGGCCTCGCGCCGGGGGTATATGAGGTGTTGGGAGTGGAAAAGGCGCTGGCGGCATTCCGTACCGAAGGGTCGACAGGCCCCGGTCCGGTGGCGTCGGCGCTTGCGGCTTGGCAGGCGCGTCTGGCGGCGCGCTGATTATTGGCGTTTGGTGGCGGGAAAATCCGGATGGATCACTTTCACTATCGCGACCGTGTGCTGCATTGCGAGGAAGTTCCGGTTTCGGAACTGGCCAAGGTGTACGGAACTCCGCTGTATGTCTACAGCGAGGCGACCCTGGTCCACCACCTCACGAGCATCCAGAAGGCCTTCGCCGACGCCAATCCGCTCATCTGCTACAGCGTGAAAACGAATGGCAACCTCGGCATCTGCAAGATCATGTGCCGGCATGGCAGTGGTTTCGATGTGACAAGCGCCGGTGAACTTCACCGCGCCATCCTCGCGGGGGCGCCTGGCCGGAAAATCGTGTTCGCCGGCGTGGGCAAGACCGATGCGGAACAGGAAAGGGCCCTCAGGGCGGGCGTTTTCCTCTTCAATGTCGAAAGCGAGGAGGAGTTGCACGCGCTGGGCGATTCAGCGCGCCGGTTGGGCGTGGTGGCACCCGCGGCGCTTCGCGTGAACCCCGACCTTCCACCCAAAACCCACGCCAAGACCGACACAAGCGTCAAGGGCGTGAAGTTCGGCCTCGATATCGAGACGGTGCTCGATGTCGCCAAGGGAGTGGTGGGGCACCCCAATCTCAAGGTCCGGGGCCTTCATATGCACCTGGGTTCCCCAATATTGTCAGTGGAACCCTATCGGCAGGGCATCGCCCGGGCCGAGACCCTCATTCCAGCCCTGCGGGCCCAAGGGCACCATATCGATATCCTCAATATGGGTGGTGGATTCGGCATCAACTACCGCAGGAGCGAGGCGCAGCCGGCGCAGGCGTTTGCCGATGTCATTGTGCCCGCGGTGCGAAAGCTTGGCTGCTCGCTGGTGCTGGAGCCGGGGCGTTTCATCGCCGGCAACTCGGGAATCCTCGTCAGTCGGGTCATTTACGGAAAGGAATCGGGCGGCAAGAAGTTTGTCATTCAGGACGCCGCCATGAACGACCTGATTCGTCCCACGCTTTACGACTCATTCCACCGCATTTGGCCCGTGTCGCCCGCCGCGGGAATTCCGGCCCCACCCGAGGATTACGAGGCGGAGATTCCCGGCACGGAACCGGTTGATGTGGTGGGCCCGGTCTGCGAGTCGGGCGATTTCCTGGCCAAGCAGCGACGGCTTCCACCCCTTCACCGCGGCGACCTTCTGGCGACTTTCTCCGCCGGAGCCTACGGCATGTCGATGGCCAGCAATTACAACAGCAGGCCGCGCGCCGCCGAGGTGATCGTGTCGGGTGCAACCCATCGCCTGGCGCGGCGCCGCGAAACCTTGGAAGACCTTGTGGCATGCGAGCGGGACCTCGGGTGAGGGGAACGACCATGATGCGTTTCAGGCATTGGGGCGGCGCGCTGGCGCTTTCTGGCGCGTTGATCGCGCACGGGTCGGTCGCGGTTGTCGCCCAGGACGACAAGCCCGGCAAGGCGCAACCGAAGGAGGCGGACGACAGCGACGACCTTCCCAAGGCGCTGGGCGAACTGCCCGCCACGGTGGGTGGCCTGGCGGAGGCTTTCGCCTACCAGCGTGAATTGGGCCAGCACGACCTTGCGGCCCGGTATTTCATGAAGTTTGTCGCCGCCGCCAAGGCCATGGAGGCCGACAAGCGGCCAGCCGAGCTTTCCCCGGTCATCACGGGTGAGTACCGCCTCCAGTTCAACGGTCTCGACAGGCTCACCCGCGAGGTGGTTAAGCTCGACAAGGGCCGGGGAGAGCGGCTGAAGGCCGCGGTGAAGGAATACGAGGAAATGCTCGCGGAGGTGATCCGCGACAACAACGCCACCGAAAATCTTGTGAAGCTCGCGGAACTGGTCATTGAGCCATCGAGCTACGCCCAGGCGATCGAGGGGCTGAGGAAGCTGGGTGGCCGAGGCACGGCTCTGCTTCTTGATGTCGCTGTCCGCACGCAGGAGGAGGGCGACCGTCGCATTGTCACCCGGGCCCTTCTTGAACTTGGCGCCGACACCATTCCCGCCCTGATCGGCGCGCTGAACATGCCCGATCCGCTTTGGCGGCAGCAGGTGCTGGCCGTGCTTGAGGCGCGCGCCGAGATAGGACAAGACCTCGGCACCATCGAGCCGGCCCTGTGGATGGTGCTGGCTGACGACAAGTCCGGCGTCACCATGAAGGTGCTGGCCCGCAGGCTGTTGGGTCGGTTGCTCAAGACCGACATCGACAGATTGCCCGATTCCGCCAAGCGCCTGACCCAGTTGGCGGAATTGTTCCTGAGGCGGAAATATCCTTTCTCCGATCCTGAAAATTTGCAGGTGTGGCGCTGGACTGCCAAGGGCCTTGTGGCCGGCATGGCTGAAGGCGCCAAAACGGCCTTGGTGCGCCGAGATGAGGCCGAGGCCTACTGGGGCGAGAAGTGCGCCCGTGCCGCGGTGGCGCTCAGGTCCAATGATCCACGGGCCCGGCAGATCCTCCTGGCCTTCCTGATGCAGTCGCCCCCGGTTCCGGCCAGCGCCCCCTTGGCCGCGGCCAGGCCCGACCTCATGGCTCTTCTGGCGGGGCAGGATGTCGGAACGCTGGAGGCCCTTCTGCGGCTGGCCATGGAACTCGACAAGCCGGGCATGGCCCGGCACCTGCTTGAAACCTTCGCGGCCCGCGCCGACAGCGGTCCCCTGAACCTGTACCAACTGGCCCTCGACCACGGCGACCGCCGGGTGCGCATGGCCGCCATCGAGGCGATAGTCCGCCTTCCCAAGCCACCTTCGAATGCCGTTGCCGGCAAGGTAGTCGACACCTTGACCCAGTTCCTGGCGGCCTCGAACCTGGCTTCTGGAAAAAAGGGGCGGGCCGTTGTGGCCATGGCCAGTCCGGTCATCCGCGAGGAAGTGACCAAGGCGCTCGAGGCGAACGGGCGGGTGGTGGAAACTCTCGACACGACCCGCGAACTGGTCCGCCGGGTCCGCTCCGCCGCCGACATCGACTTGATCGTTTTGGACAGCAACATTCCAGATCCTGATTTGGCAGGCGCCTTGGCCCAACTGTCAGCGGATTCCGTGGCCTCCCGCCTGCCGGTCGTCGTGATACCCGCGGCCACTCCTGTATCGCTTGCCCAGATCTCGTTCCGGTACCATTCGCTCTCCTCGCGCAGGGGCGAGCAGGAGGAATCTGTACGCCGGTATCTTCGCGAACGCGACGAACTCATGAAGGCGCAGGCCGCTGAGCGCGCCGAGTTGGAGGATAGCTACGCCCAGTACCGCAAGGAGAACAAGGGAAAACTCACCGAGGAGCAGCAGAACAACTACAACGCCCGCCTCAAGGACCTGCGCGAATATCAGGCCAAGCAGGTCGAGGAAATGAACGCGATCAACTTGCTGGGCCGGCACGCGCAAGAAGAGATCGCCCGCATTGAGAAGGTGCAGGCCATTCTCCGGGCTGAACGCAACGACCTGGTGCTGTCCAGGCAGCAAAAACTGGAGAGGCATTTGTCCGGGCAAGCATCCGTGAAGGTTCTCGGCGAGGGTGTCGCGACCAATCCCGGGCTGATGCGTCTGGAATTGGCTTCATGGAACTTGGCTGATTCAGCCGCCCTCACCGATGACGAGAAAAAAATCCTCACCGTGAAGGCTGCCGTGCTGTTGGGCCGCATGGCCAGTGGCGAGATTGCCGGCTACGACATCCGCATGGCGGCGGGCGCGCTGGACGCCGCCAGCGGCCGGACCGATCTTCCCCCTGAGGGCGCTCTCGGTGTTGTTGCCGCGTTGGCTCAACTTCCCGGTGGGGTAGCGCAGGCGCGCCTGGCCACCATCGCGAGCAATCCCGCGGCTCCATTGCCTTTGCGGATGGCCGCGGCCGATGGCCTGACACGCCACGCGCGCAAGAACGCCAAGCTGATCACCACCGAGCAGGTGAACCGTGTTCGCGCGGCCCGCGACCAAGCGGAACCGCAACTCAAAGTGGCCCTCTCCGGCGCCTTGGCCCACCTGGGCAGTCCGCTCGATACCAAGGCCTCCGCGGACTACTCCCCGGCCAAGCCGGCGGCAAAGGCCCCCGACGCTCCCGCCGCTGAGAAGCAGCCGGAACCTGCCGAAAAGCCCAAGGATAACTGATACCCCAAGAATCCATTGACCCGTGACTCGAATCATCGAATCCCTTCCAGCCATCCCGTCCCGGCGCCCTGAGGCCCATAAGGGTGATTTTGGCCGGGTTCTGGTGGTTGCCGGCAGCCGGGGAATGGCTGGTGCCGCGGTGCTATCCGGCCGGGCCTGCCTTCGCGGGGGCGCCGGCCTAGTGACAGTCGCGACTCCCGCCTCGCAGCAGCCGATTGTCGCTTGTGGTTCCCCTTGTTACATGACCATCCCGTTGGCCGAGGACGGAG